>NZ_WGDD01000029.1 GCF_015493435.1 Sulfurovum sp. | reverse complement strand
ATTCTATGTATGTCCAAATGTTCATACTGGGGAAATACGATAAAAACCTCTTTGAACTGGTTGTTTCATCACCGTACAGTAAAATATATAAATTGAAAAAGTAAATGTTGACTGCTTCCCAGCAAAGAAAAAAACGCCTGTTCGATGTAGTGGCTGCAACGACAGGTATATGCCTGACAGGATGGCTGATGCTGCTTGCCTGGGTCGTAGCGTCAGCAGAAACAAAAAGCAATGGACTTTTCATGCAGACGCGCATTGGTAAAGACGGCAGGCGGTTCAATGTTTTCAAGATCAAAACCATGAACGCGGTACAAGGCGTACGGACAACCGTTACAACGAGCAGAGACCGGAGGATCACACGAAGCGGTGCGTTCTTCAGGCGTACCAAGATCGATGAACTTCCCCAGCTTTTTAATGTACTGTCGGGAGAGATGAGCTTTGTGGGACCCCGGCCGGATGTTCCTGGGTTTGCAGACGAACTTGAGGGGGAAGACAGGATGATTTTACAATTGCGTCCGGGGATAACCGGACCGGCATCGTTGAAATACAAGGATGAGGAAAAGATCCTGTCAATGCAGGATGATCCGGAAGCCTATAACCGGGAAGTGATCTGGCCGGACAAAGTGGCCATCAATAAAGCCTATATGCAGACATGGTCTTTGAAGAAAGATATAGGCTATATTATACAAACAGTTTTAGGATAATATGATGAAAAAAATATTTCTTTCTCCTCCGCATATGAGCGGTAAAGAAGAAGCCTATATTTCCGAAGTATTCAAGAGTAATTACCTTGCGCCGCTTGGAGCATTTGTAGATCGTTTTGAAGAGAGTATCTGCACCTTTACCGGCAGCCGATATGCCGTGGCGACCAATACGGCTACTGCGGCGCTGCATTTGGCGCTGCGTGTGCTTGGTGTAGAGAAAGGTGATTATGTACTTGCTTCAAGTTTTACGTTTATCGGTTCTGTCAGTGCTGTTTTGTACCAACATGCTATACCGGTATTTGTAGACAGTGATGAAAGCTGGAACCTTTCTCCCGAACTTCTCAAGTCTGCTATCAGGAAAAGTCCGAAAAAACCCAAAGCCCTCATTGTAACCCACCTGTACGGACAGATGAGCCGGATTGAAGAAATTGCATCGATCTGTCATGAAGAAGGAATTTTCCTGATAGAAGATGCTGCAGAGTCTCTTGGTGCAAGTTATCGGGGAAAAGAGAGCGGTACGTTTGGAGATATGGGTGTATTTTCCTTTAACGGGAACAAGATATTGACAACTTCCGGAGGAGGCATGCTTGTAAGTAACAATGCCGCATGGATAGAGCGAGCCAGATTTTTCGCTACCCAGGCAAAAGAAGATGCTCCCTATTATGAACATGAAACCTATGGGTACAACTACCGTATGTCCAATGTCCTGGCGGCGATCGGTGTGGCGCAGATGGAAGTACTTGGGGCACGGGTCGGCAGACGCAGAGAGATATTTGCCCGGTATACCGCAGCCTTGGAGAAATATGAGGAAGTCACTTTTATGCCGGAGATAGCGGGGAGCAGGGGAAACAGATGGTTAACGACATTGACGCTGGAATACACGGATCCGTATACCGTCATGACGGCACTTTCCGCTGAAAAGATTGAAAGCCGTCCGCTTTGGAAGCCCATGCATCTTCAGCCCCTGTTTAAAAATGCGCTGGTGGCAGCAAACGGTACTTCGGAAAAGCTTTTCAGCAAAGGACTTTGCCTTCCGAGCGGGTCGAGTATGACAGACAGGGATGTCGACAGGGTGTGCAGTGTCATCGAAAAGGTTTTGCTGTGACAGCATTATTCCGTCCCACAGTTTCCAAGCGGATACTTTTTTTTCTGCTTGTCGATATCGTACTTTCCCTGCTCTCTTTCTATATGGCCTATCTTCTGCGTTTCAATTTTCATATTCCCGAACGCTACTTTGTCCATTTTTGGTCAGTGTGGGCTCTGCTGGTTTTTTTTAAAATTGGCGCGATGTTCTTTTTTAAAAGCTATTTTATTATTTGGCGTTTTTTCGGTTTTGGGGATGCTGCCAACATTGTGAAAGCACATATTGCAGCCTATGGGTTATTTGTAGTGATCTATCTGCTGTTCTCCCCTGTTTTTCAGCCGTTTCCACGATCGGTCATTCTGATAGATTTTTTTCTTTCTATCCTATTCATCGGCTTGCTGCGGGCGAGTAAACGGTTCTGGAATGAAAGTTTCAGGGAACATGCTGTAAAACCGACATTGCTTGTCGGAGCAAACAGTAAAACCGGAACGATCATACAGAGTGCCCTGAAAGATGAGATCGACTATTATCCTGTTGCGATCGCTGCCCTGGAAAATGACGGGAATATTCGGGATGCCTATATCCATAATGTCAGGATATATGACATAGAGCGTATAGCAGAGGTTGTCAAGGAAAAGCAGATTGTTTCTGCGATTTTGACAGAGACTGTCAAGCAGGCAGAACTGCGTGCTCTTGTTGACCGGTTGAATGCTTTGGAGATCAAAGAGATCAAGCAGGTCAAACTGCTGGGTTCCGAACATGAAAAGCTTGAAGACCTTTCGATCGAGGACTTGCTTGCAAGACATCCGAAAGACCTTGATCTGGATGTCATTGAACATTTTATTCAAGACAAAACCGTATTGATCACCGGGGCAGGGGGAAGTATCGGTTCGGAGATCGTACGGCAGTGTTTCCTGTTCGGTGCCGCTTCGCTTGTGCTGGTGGACAATGGCGAGTACAATCTGTACCGTATTGGAGAGGAAGTTCCCTCAGCAGACCTGAGACTGATCGATGTGACGGATGAAAAAACGATGGATAGCCTTATGGCATCTGTTAAACCCGAGATCGTTATTCATGCGGCAGCATACAAACATGTACCGATCTGTGAGCATAATCCGAAACCGGCGGTGTGGAACAATGTAAAAGGAACGAAGTGTGTCATTGATGCCAGCATAGCACATGCAGTTGAAAAACTGGTGATCATCTCTACGGACAAGGCAGTGCGCCCCACCAGTGTCATGGGTGCGACCAAACGTGTTACAGAACTGTATGCGCAGAATGTAGAAAGCAGACAGACCGAGATCGTGGCAGTGCGGTTCGGCAATGTACTTGGTTCAAGCGGTTCTGTCATTCCCAAATTTAAGAAGCAGATCGAAAACGGCGGTCCGGTCACCGTGACACATCCCGACATGACCCGGTATTTCATGCTTATTCCTGAAGCGTGCCAGCTTGTACTCCAGACTGCAGCCATGGCGAAAGGCGGTGAGCTTTTCATCCTTGATATGGGAGAACCTGTCAAGATCATCGATCTTGCGAAACAGATGATACGCCTTTACGGGAAAGAGGAAATGATCGATATTGTCTTTAGCGGGCTGCGTCCGGGTGAAAAACTCTATGAGGAATTGCTTTTGGACGAAAGCGAGCAGAAAACACAATACAGCTCTGTTTTCATTGCCAGACCTACACGGTATGATATTGGACAGTTGACGGATGATATTGAAGCACTGTTGATGGCAGAAAACAAGGTAGAAGCATTACGAAAAATCGTACCTGAATTTACAAGAGAAGATTGGCTATAATCTTGAAGGGACCTATTTTTAGAAGAGCCCTTTATCGCTAAACAAAAGGAAGAAGTATGTTACAAAAAATGACAGCAGGATTTTTGATACTGGCTGCATCGGCACTGTTCGGTATGAGTTTGAACCAATTAAACACAGCAAGCAAAGCTGAATTGATGCAGATTAACGGTATTGGGGAGAAAAAAGCAGATGCAATTATTAAAGAAAGAAGAAAAGGAAAGTTCAAATCGTTTGAGGATTTTCAGAGGGTAGAGGGGATTGGTATGCAGACCGCGGCCAATGTGAAAAATGATGTAAAGTCAGCAGCAGATGTGAAAAAAGTCACTCAAAAGACAAAAGCTTCCAAAAAACATAAAGTGTCCAAAAAGGATAAAAAAGCTGAGAAAAAGAAAATGCATAAGCATGAGGACAAAAGTAAAATGAAAAAGTCCAATGCCAAAGCATCTAAAATCAAAAAAAAGACAAAAAAACAAACAAAATCCAAAAAGAAACATTAAATAGTACAGAAGTACCGCGCTTCAGTACTTCTGTATCTCTTTATTATCATTGTTTTCCCTCTGCTTGGGTACAGCAATAGACAAGTAAGAGCCTCCTTAACCACATTTTTGCTACAATCACGTAATTTATTTGAAGGTATTATTATGACAGTGACACGTTTCGCACCATCTCCTACCGGCTATTTGCATATCGGCGGGCTCCGGACCGCACTTTTTTCATGGCTGACAGCCAGGCACAATGACGGAAAATTCCTGCTTCGTATCGAAGATACGGATATGGCACGAAATTCGGAGGAAGCAAAAGATGCGATCCTCAAAGCATTTGAATGGGTGGGGATGAGTCATGACGGTGAAGTGGTGTATCAGTCAAAGAGGTTTGATCTGTATCAAAAATATATTGACAGGCTTCTCGATGAAGGAAAAGCCTATAAATGCTATATGACCAAAGAAGAACTTGATGTCCTCAGAGAAGCACAGATGGCTAAAAAAGAACGTCCCCGATATGACGGACGTTATCGTGATTTTACAGGAACACCCCCTGTCGGAGTAGCTCCGGTTATCCGTATCAAAGCACCGCAGGAGGGGATGATCTCTTTTTCGGACGGGGTCAAAGGCGAGATCAATATTGCCGCGGATGAAGTGGATGATTTTATTATCGCCAGAGCGGACGGATCGCCTACCTATAACTTTGTAGTGGCTATTGATGATGCTTTAATGGGGCTGACTGATGTGATACGCGGAGATGACCACCTTTACAATACGCCCAAACAAATCGTGGTTTATGATGCGCTGGGGTTCAAAATACCAAAATTCTACCATGTTGCAATGATCAATAACGAACAGGGAAAAAAACTTTCCAAACGTGACGGAGCAACTGATGTCATGGAATACAAAGCACAGGGCTTTCTGCCTGAAGCACTTTTGAACTTTCTGGTACGTCTCGGCTGGAGTCACGGAGATCAGGAGATATTTTCGATTGAAGAGATGATTGCACTGTTTGATCCTCGTGATATCAATAAGTCCTCTTCCAATTTCAATATGGACAAGCTGCTCTGGCTGAATGCCCATTATATCAAGAACAAATCCAACAGTGAACTAGCAGAATTGCTGAAAGAGTTCGATGTAGATATTTCGGGCCATGATAAACTTGAAATGCTGCTGGATGCGACCAAAGAGAGAGGAAAAACACTGCTTGAACTGGCAGAGCAGATCAAACTAATACTTAATGCACCGGAAAGCTATGATGACAAAGCGGTAAAAAAAGCATTTAAGGGTGCAGCAAAAGAGATACTGACTGATTTTATTGCTGTGCTGCAGACTTGGGAAAAACCTTTACATCTGCCCTCGGACTACCATGAAGCCATGGAAAAATTCGTGGCAGACAAAGAGATCGGTTTTGGAAAAATAGGGATGCCGCTGCGGGTCAGTCTGCTTGGAAGTATGACGGGTTCAGGTATGGATGAGATTATGGCGATTCTTGGTGTAGATGAGACGATTTTACGCATAGAGAGAGCAGTTTCTACCATTGCGTAGGGTGCAGAACATGCACCCTATAGGCAAACCCGCATCAAGCAAAGTTTTGCCAAAAGACCCCGCATAAAGCAGAATATTTACGCACCCAGGAATTTTTTCAATGCGTGTTTCGCTCTCCAATCCATCTTATAATAAATATGATCCAGATACCAGGTCAGCTGCTTGGCCGAAATACCTCTTTGCGCTGCTTCTTTTTTTAAAATATATTGCGGGATCCGTACTTTTGTGCGGCTAAACTCCCTTGCCAGTTTTTGTATCTGTTTCCCGTGTCTGTTATAGCAGAGCCGGGCAAAGACAAAAGGCAGGCCGGTTTTTTCGTACCAGGCTTCTGCCAGATCGATGCCCTTCCCCCCGTCCAGATAATATTTGAGAGCGGCATCTCCTATGAGTACTTTTCCGTGCAGGTCCAGTACTTTTGCCAGGCGGTTCGAGGTGGCGGATGCAGGATCGCTTTCTTCGGAGCCGGGTAACAGCAGAACGCTGTAGACTTTTTGGTAGGCAATGATCCCCAGGTCGGTACAGGTATATTTTTGGGATTCGACCGACGAAATAAAGGCGGCATTGACTTCTCTTCGTTTCAGTGATCTGTTGATCTGTGAAGGAACGGCACGTTTATAGCGGAAAGACATCTTTTCCGAAGAGCTTTTGAGGTAGCGTTTGAGATAGACCTGAAAAGGAAGGAGGTTGAGGTAAGAGATAGAGCCAAACTGCATGTGTATATCTCCTCCATGGTAGATTTAAGCGTAATTATACCAAACAAGAATTATAATCGGCTCAGATTGAATAAACCCGGAATGTGCGGAAGATTGATGATCTCCAATACCGCATTCGGATAAAGGCTTTTTGATGATAAAAGTAGAATTTTTAGGTCCCATCGGAAAAGCAGCGGTAGAAATGGAAGCTGCCACACTGGCAGATGTCGCTGCAAAACTGAAAGAGGATGAAATGCTTGTTCCCTGGCTTGAAAAATGTGCGGTGGCATTGAATGATACTATGGTAAAAGATTTGGATACCGTATTGAATGACGGTGACCGTATCTCCATTCTTCCTCCTGTATGCGGCGGCTGATCAATGGAGCTTTATAACGGGCCGCTTGATGTCAAAGAGATCTTTGGCAGATGGCTGGATGAAGAGGCTGAGTCCAACTACGGTGCATACATCCCTTTTGTAGGAACCATACGTGCCGAAGAAGAGATAGAAGCACTCAGTTTTGATATCTATGAACCGGTACTGCAAAAATGGTTCGATGAGTGGCAGGAGAGAGCGAAAGCACGAGGAGCGGTGGTCAGAATGGCACATGCTATCGGTGATGTACCTGTGCATACTTCTTCGTATGTCTCTGCTGTATTCTCTCCCAAACGCCGTGTTGCACTGGAGTTGATCGATGAATTCGTAGAAGATTTCAAAGCCAATGCTCCAATTTGGAAATATGACGTGAAGAACGGTGAACGTATTTATGCGGAAGACCGGAGCACGCCGATGGACGGCAGTGGATTACTGGCGTAAAGCATTAAAAGGAATGTTGTAATATGATGCATTTTGACGAATCGATGGCACTCATAGAGAGCTTAGAAATAGGGCAGTATAAGACAAAAAAACTTTATATCACGGATGCCGTAGGGCATGTTCTGGCAGAAGATATCATTGCGGACCACAACTCTCCGGAGTTCCCTACTTCAGCGATGGATGGTTATGCGATAAGAGGAGAAGACCAAAAGATCGGACGGCTGAAGATTGCGAGTATCAATCCTGCCGGCTCTGCACTGAGCGATAAAGTAAGGGGGGGCATCTGTATCAAAACGTTTACCGGTTCGCTAATGCCGGAAGGTGCAGATACGCTCATCCCCATTGAAAATGTGACCGTTGAAGGAAATGACATCCTGATCAATGAAGCGGTACCGCACGGATTTTCGGTAAGGGAAGTCGGTGAAAACTATGCCAAAGGGCAGAAACTTATTGAAGCAGGCACAAAAATTGATTTTTCCCATATCGGGGTCCTGGCAAGTTTAAATATTGTACATGTCTCAGTCTATCTGAAACCGACAGTTGCTATTCTCTCGACAGGTTCGGAACTGCTTGATCTGGGTGAAATGCAGACCAATGATGCACAGATCCGTTCTTCCAACAATTATGTTGTTGAAGCAATTGTCCGGAAATACGACGGTATCCCCATGCAGCTGGGGTGTATCAAAGATGATAAAAAGAGTATTACTACGGCCATCTCAGAAGCCCTTGAAAAGAGTGATGTTGTTGTAACGACCGGTGGCGTGAGTGTCGGAGATTTTGATTTTGTAAAAGATGTGATCCGTGAACTGGGCTGTGAAGTTATTTTTAAAGGGGTACGTGTCAAACCGGGACAGCACATTATGGTCGCGCGTAAAGGCGACAGGTTCATTGTCGGTTTGCCGGGTTTTGCCTATTCAGCAACAGTCATGGCGCTGGTTTATGTGGTGCCGCTTCTTGAAAAGCTGCAGCAGGGCAAAAGTACCATGCATACCGTGAAAGCCAAACTGACAGAACCGTTTGTCAAACGTGCCAAAAAAGAAGAATTCACTGCCTGTAATATTTCTCTGGTAGACGGCAAATACTATGTTGACTTCAAAGGCAAGAAGCTCGGTACCTCCGCTATTTTGACCAACATGCTCGGAAATACAGCACTCCTTGTCACTTCGGAAGACGAAACTTCCAAAGAGGCGGGAGATGAGGTGACTGTACTCCTCTTTGGGTGATACAGGATATTTCTACCGGTCTTCTATATCAGCTTTGCCCTGATCCTTAAAAAGAGTGCAAGTTCTGCCGCGGTTCTGCATCCTGAGTTGATCGCTTCGTTCAAGAGGTTTCTGTTTCTTTTGAAATCCATTTTTTAACTCCTTTTTATTTGTCCGGGTTTAAATCGGCGTGGTAACTGTCAAATTGTATATAAAAGTAGAATATTAGATAAAAAGTATGTCAAATTGTCATACTTTTATAAAAAATAGTCTATAATATGAAATATTTGAATAGCAAAAGGAGTTGTGAAAATGATGAACTTTAATGACATTATAGAAAAACTGAAAGATGTGGTTTCTGAAACAAAGATCGGGGGAAAGGTATTTGACAAGGATGTAGCACAGGCGCTTAATATTCCGCAGGCAACATTCGCCACGATGAAAAAACGCAATTCTATTCCCTATGCGGAGATATTGGAATTTTGCGCGTTGAAGAAAATATCAGTCAACTGGCTCTTTTTTGATCAGGCAATCGATATGCTCAAGGCAGAAACAGACAAGTTTTTTCAGGTGCGGTACTTTTCTGATATACGTGCAAGTGCCGGCGGCGGAGCTGAAGTTTTTGATGAAAATTATGAAACGATCACCATCGATGAGAAAGTCATGCACAATATGGTAGGAATGGGAAACACTGAACTTGAAGCAATTCATGTAGATGGTGAATCTATGGAGCCTACCCTGCACGACGGTTCTATTGTTTTTGTAGACAGAAATCAGACCAATATCAATAAAGACGGTATCTTCATTGCTGCGACCACGGCAGGACTTTTTATTAAACGTATCCGCCAGAGAGCGGATGGTATGATTGAGCTTATTTCGGACAATAAGACTTATTCCCCCGAGGTACTTGCTCCGGATGAAGTGAGTATTGTCGGCAAAGTGGTAGGCAATATCGAGTCTCTGTAGGGTGCGTAACCATACGTCTTTAAAATGTGTGGGCCGGTGAAGCCTCTGGGCAAGAGAGTGTGACTGTATGTAACATGCTCCTGTGCGGTGCTGTGGGACACAGTACCCTATGCATTGTTTGCGCAGGCTACACACCTGACGCTTTCGGGACGTACAGACATTCGTCCTGTACCGATCTCTTCTTCGCATTCTATGCAAATACCGAACATCGGTTTGTCTATGCGCAGGAGGGCATTTTTGAGTCTGGTAAGCCGGACATTTGATTCATCGAGTATTTTGTGGTTGACGTGCTGTTCTCCCATCGCTTCAAGACGTGTCAACCTGCCCAGTGAGCAGTCTGGAGCGATGGGCTTGACCTTCTCTTCGAGTATTTTGATCTGTTCTTTGAGTGTAAGGATATCTTCTTCTATCTTTTTTCGCAGGGTTTCTTTTTCTGTTTGTGTCATTTGTGTTTCTTTATGGTATAGTTGGCTGTGATTATAGCAAAAAGGTAGCATGGAGTAGAAATGAAAAATATTTTACTGTGGTGTATGGTGACGATCGGGCTTTTGGCAGAACAGACATATACCAATGCACTTGTCCATGAATCTTCCCCCTATCTCCGGCAGCATGCACACAATCCTGTCAACTGGTACCCCTGGGGTCCAAAAGCGTTTGAAAAAGCGAAAAAAGAGCATAAATTTATTTTTCTTTCCATTGGCTACAGCACCTGTCACTGGTGTCATGTTATGGAAGAAGAAAGTTTTACCGATAAAAAGATAGCAAAACTCCTGAATGCGTCGTTTGTTTCCATTAAAGTGGACAGGGAGCAGTATCCTCAGATCGACAAAAAATACCAGTATCTTTATCTGGCCTTTTACAAAAAGCGCGGAGGCTGGCCGCTGAGTGTCTTTATGACACCGCAGGGAAAGGTTTTTTATCTGGGAACCTACATTCCGAAAGAGGAAGGGTACGGTTCCAAAGGTTTACTGCAAATGCTTCCCCGTTTTGCGGCACTTAGAGAGCATCCGGAAGCGTTAAGGAAGTGGACAGCACTTTATGCCGAGGCACTGAAGCAGAGACAAGGCAGAAAAAAACTGACAGCGAAGATTGGCAAAACCTTGCAGAAAAAAGTGCTTTCCGAGCTTGAAGAGTCATTTGACAAAGAAAATGGCGGATTTGCGCTGCACCCCAAATTTCCGGAAGCATCAAAAATTGAACTTCTGTTAACGCTTTGGCGGCTTGGCGGAGAGCCGGAAGCATACAGGATGGCAGAAACTACTTTGAACAAAATGGCAAACGGTGGTATTTATGACCAGATAGGAGGAGGTTTTTTCCGCTATACGACCGATGCCCTCTGGCAAAGCCCGCATTTTGAAAAAATGCTCTATACCAATGCAGAGCTTATTCCTTTGTATGTGGAAATGTATGAACGGACCGGGAATTTGCTTTACAGGAGAATTGTGTCGGAAACCATTGCACAGTTCAACGCACATTATATGCAGCACAGGCTCTATTTTTCAGCGAGTGATGCGGACAGCAATGCAGAAGAGGGCGGCTACTTCATTTATGGTCATGACGAAGTAAAAAAGATGCTTGTGAAGTCCGGTATGGATGCCAAAAAGGTTGAGGCGGCACTTGGCTACCTTGGTATCGAAGAGGACGGGAACATAGACGGTGAACTCTCTCAGCCGCATATTGTCGGAGAGAAAGTACCCAAACTGCTTGGCAAGGTAAAGCAGTATTTGAAAAAATTACGCAAAATGCGCACATTCCCGTTTGTCGATACAAAGATTATCACAGCCTGGAATGCCATGATGGTCAAAGCACTTTTTACGGCATCACGCATCGATCCTTCCTACCTGAAAGATGCGCAAAGAAGCATGGCTGTACTATGGCAGACGATGAGAAAGAAGAACGTGCTGTACCACCAGGTTCTCTACGGCAGAAAACCTGAGCAAAAAGCTCTTTTGGAAGACTATGCTTTTTTATGTGATGCGCTGCTGGAAGGCTATGAACGTACCTATGACGGGCAGTACCTGAAGCGTGCTGAAGGGATAGCAAATGAAGCCTTGGGAAAATTTTACAGAAACGGTATCTGGTATATGAGCGATGATGCCATCGGTACAGTGGCGGATTTTGATGACCGTTACTATACGTCTGCCCTGAGTGTGATGCTTGAAAGTCTGTTGAAGCTTGCTGCCTTAAGCGAAGAGATGCATTATCTCCAAGTGGTAAACCAAACAGTCAGAGAAGAGGGCAGTATTTTACAGCAATACCCTGCAAAAGCGCCTAAACTGACTAGGCTCTATCTGCGTCTCCAAAAAGGAGATGTCATTATCCATGCAGACAAGAAGCTGTTACTCAACGTACAGAAGCAGATCGATGGTATGCAATATCCGTTTGTTTTAAGCAAACCTGAACAGAGCAAGGTATATCTTGCCTGCAGGATCAACAGTTGTTTTGCCCATGATAAAAACATTACCCGGCTCATAAAAAAGATAGAAAAGGCGGTACGATAGCATGCTGACGATGAACGATGATTTAAAAGGGGCACTGCAGAGATATCTGGTGTTGATGGATGAGGCGGCATATTTTGAGGCGCATGAGGTGCTTGAAGAAGCCTGGCACCCTCTGCGCCTGAAAAAAGATCCGCTGGCCAATCTTGTCAAAGGGCTGATCAATGCGGCTGTCGGTTTTGAGCATATCCGGCGACAGAGGAATGACTATGCACAGAAGGCCAGAAAGGTAATGGCTTCCTTTGACCGGCATCATCTGCTTTGCAAAGAGGGGATCGAACACTATATCCTTTTTGCCGCGGCGTGTCAAAAAGCTGAAACACTGAAACAAAAACATGCAGGGGTCTTTGATGTTCTGGTACCATGAACTGACCAAACATTCCTACCTCTCGATACGGCAAAACCCAAACCTCCTCTCCTGGGAGGATCAGCCTGGGGTCTATAAACAGTATGACCGTTCTTTTGAGCGGTTTCCTCTTGATATGCAGGAAGAGGAAGATCGGTTTCTTTTTCATATTGCAGGACTTACGGCAAAAAAGAGCTATGCCGGAGGTGAATACTATTTGCGTATCAACCCCAGTGCAGGAGCACTTTACCCCAACGAACTCTATATGCAGATACGGGGAGTGAAGGGTAAAAAAGACGGTATATATCATTTCAGTGTTGCGGAGAGTGCATTGGTACTTCTGTATCCGATCAGTAAAGAAGAAGGCATAGAACCCTACCTGGGATATACCCGGGCGATGAAGGGGTACCTTTTTTTGGTTTCAGCCATTTACTGGCGTTCGAGCTGGAAATACAAACAGCGGGCCTTCCGCTACTGCCTGCTGGATGCCGGGCATGTGTTGGGGTGCATTGAAGCCAGTGCCCTCCTCAAACCGCATGCGACACAGATGTACTATGTGCTTGAGCGGGAAACACTGAACCGGATGTTCGGTTTCGGGAACAGAGAATGGTTTCTTTCAGGTGCCGCTGTTGCCGTCCCGATGAAGGAACAAAGTGTGCAGGCAGTCTCTTTTTCTCTGCCTTATGCAGAGGGAAGCGGCAGTTTTGAACAGAGCAGTGTGATCGAAGAGGCGTATGAAGAGACCCATTTACTGCAGGGCTGCCGTCGGATGGTCCGGGCACCCAGGTTTGCTTACCGTACTGACAAGTTGCGCGAAACGATCTTCCATCGCAGGTCACAAAGAGATTTTGATGCAGAAGCGATGACAAAAGGACAGTTCGGTTATATTATGGAAATGCTCTCCCAGCCGATATTAAGTGACTGCGACGAAGATATTTCTGTCTATGTGGTGATCAATCGGGTACTTGATATGCCTTTGGGCCTCTACCGGGACGGCAGCTATCTGAAGTATGGTGATTTTTCACAGAAGGCAGGCTACCTGTGTCTCGAGCAGTATGGACTGGCTGCCCAGGGAGCATTGACCTTCTTTTTGACTTCAAACGGAAAGAATTATCAGGCGCTGTACCAAAAAGCGGGCCTGATCGGGCACAGGCTCTATATTGCTGCGCTTTATCTGGGACTGGGATGCAGCGGTATCGGTGCCTATTATGATGACGAGGTCAATACGTTTCTTGAAAATGACGAAATGGTGCTATATGCGCTTGCCGTAGGAAGGTAGCAATGCTGTGCATACAGGATTATTTTCTGCTGTATAGACGCAATATCAGATACCCCGCGGCAGCAGAGAAAAAAGATCCCAGCAGGATGGCGAGTTTGTCGGCATAATGATAAATCTGTGTATCATCATAGGCAAGCGAATCAATAAAAAGGCTCATGGTAAAACCGATACCTGTCAATACGCTGACCCCATAGAGCATGGCCCAACTGCTCTCTTTAGGAAGAGAGGCGATCCCTGCTTTTATGGCTGCCCAGGAGAAGAGAAAAACCCCGGCCTGTTTCCCGATAAAAAGCCCGAGCATGATTCCAAGAGGTACAGGCTCGGCCATATCGGCCAGAGAAATACCTTGAAGATCGACCCCGGCATTGACAAAGGCGAAAAGCGGCAGGATCATAAAGGCAACCCAGTTATGCAGGTCATGTTCCATCTCTTTTGCCATGGAAAAATGTTTTCCCCGAATATCGGTAGAGGAAAGGGGGATCATAAAGGCAAGCGCAACCCCTGCGAGTGTAGCATGAACCCCTGATTTCAGTACAGATACCCATAAAATGATACCTACAATAATATAAGCTGATTTGATAGCCACATTCAAACGGTTCATGACAAAAAGTACCGCAAGCGAGAGGGCAGCAATACTGATGGAAAGTAAAGAAAGTTCCGAAGTGTAGAAGAGGGCTATAATGACAATGGCGCCAAGATCGTCAATAATGGCCAAAGCCATTAAAAAGATTTTCAGTGAAACCGGGACCCGGTTTCCAAGGAGAGATAAAATACCCAGTGCAAAGGCAATATCTGTCGCAGTGGGGATAGCCCATCCGTTCATGGCAAAGGATTCGCCTCTATTGAAAAGAATGAAGATGAGTGCCGGGACGGCCATTCCTCCCACCGCAGCAATACCGGGAAGCGTGATTTGCTGTACAGAAGAGAGATGGCCTTCCATGACTTCACTTTTGACCTCCAGTCCTATGAGAAAGAAAAAAACAGCCATCAGTCCGTCATTGACCCACAAAAGAAGCGGTTTTGCTATATGCAGGTCACCAAAACGTATTTCGACCGGTGTATGCAGAAAACTGGTATAGAATCCGCTGAGAAAACTGTTCTGCAGAAAGAGTGCCAAAACGGTGACTGCTATAAGAAGTATCCCGGCAGAGGATTCCTGCTTCATAAATTTCTGTATGGCATTCATTTGCTGTACCCCTTTTCTGAGAAGATGATTCAGATACTACCATGAATAGGCTAAGAAACGGTTATCGCAGGCCATAGCCCAGCTGTTTCAGTACACTGCGCAGTTTTTCCTGAAGCTCCCCCTGGAATTCAAGGCTGTTGTCTTTGACTGTTCCTCCTGTTCCCAGCTTTGACTTGAGTTGTTTCAGCAACTGTTTTATGGCGCCTGTTTCCAGGTAAAAGGGTTTGACGATCGTTACGGTTTTTCCCCTGCGTTTCTCCTTGGCAAAGCAGAGTCGGTGTTTTTCGGGTATTTTGATTTCGGAGGGCTCTTCTGCCTCTTTTTTCTTTTTATTATCCGCCTGCCAGCCCTCATCAAAATCCGTATTGATTTCAAAAAGATTCTTTTTCTCTTTTGCCATGTTAAATTCCCGGTGCTTTCCACATGGAATGCGTCAAGCCTCTGTCGACCAGTTCAAGCTGGGCAGCATAGACCGCCTCCCATGTGTGGGCGATCTCTCTGTAGCGTCTGTGTGCGTTCCTGTCAGGGGTATAGCTGCGATCCCATTTGACCAGATGCTCTGCCGCCCGGGGAATACTTTCATAAAGTCCTATGCCTACCCCTGCGGCCATAGCCGCACCCAGTGCGCTTGCTTCGGTTACCCGGGGTATTCTGATACGGCATCCGGTAACATCCGCAAGTATCTGGCACCAGAGTTCTCCTTTGCTTGCCCCGCCGGCAAAAACGATTTCGTCAAAATCCAATCCTGTAAAGGCTTTGATTTTCTCCAGGTTAAGCGCAGAGACAATGCAGGCATTCTCTTCGAGGCTTCTGAACATGGAAGCTTTGTTGCAAATGCGGGGGTCGATGGAGAGATTAATGAAAGAAGGTGCCGCATGATACCATTTGCCGTACTTCATGCTGTCCGAGAAGATCGGCATGATACCGTATGAACCGACCGGTACAGCTTTAGCTTTTTCTTCAAGAATCCCATAGGTATCCCTGCCGCTTTTCTTGGCTTCCTGTTTTTCCAGCTCACAAAATGCATCCCTGAACCAGCGCATGATCAGTCCGCTGAAAAAAGTGATCCCCTCCGCCTGCGATAGGCCCGGAACAACGTGGGGGTTGACGCGGATATCCCTCTCTTCGGGGGGACAGGTATCGCTTTTGATATTTACGACCTGCTGCCAGAAGGAACCGCCGAGGATGGCGACCTGTCCCTCTCTGACCACACCCAGCCCGGCTGAACCCAGCTGCACATCCCCTCCGCCCATCACTACTTTTGTATCGGCAGAAAGTCCGGTTTCTCTTGCGGCATCTTCCGTAACCGTACCTATGACCGTACCGGGTTCGAGTACCGGCGGGAAGATAGTGTCTTTCAGCCCGGTCTTTTGGGCCATTTGCGGTACCCACGTTCTCTTTTTGAGAGAAAAGATACCGGTGGTCCCCCCGTTACTTGGGTCTGTGGCTATAAGGCCGGAAAGTTTTGACAGTATCCAGTCTCCTATCATCGATACGGAAGCGGTTTTTTCATAAAGGTCGGGACGGTGGTTCTTCAGCCACAGTATCCTGGGCAGTGCCCCCAGTGCAAAGGTTTGTCCGGACTGGGCATAGAATGTCTCTTCGATGTCAGGAAACTGTTCTTTGAGATAGTGTACTTCTTCGGCAGCCCGGGCATCGACATTGGCCACACCCCAGATGGCTTCTCCTGTTTCATCATAGAGAATGATTCCTTCCCGCATACTGGTGGCACTCACCGCAGCGATGTCACTGCCCTGAAGCTGTGCCTGACAAAGCGCATCTTTTATGCAGACAGCGGCCAGTGTCCAGTTATGTTTCGTATCGAAAGTCATGCTGTGGGGGATGCCTTCCTCTTCTATGTGGGTCCACTCCTGCTGCGAAGCGGAGATTTGCCTGCCGTTGCTGTCAAAGATAACGGCTCTGATACTTCCCGTTCCCGCATCGATCGCCATGAGATACTGCATCTGTCTGCTTCCTTTGCTGTTTATGCCTTGGGGCATTTTTTTATAGTAGGCCTATGCCAAAACCGGGGCGTGGCTATGACGCATCCTATGCTTTGATCTTTGCCTGCTCCAGTTCCCAGTATTCCATTTCGAAACTGTCCTTTTCGCTGATGCTTCGGTAGCCTCCGAGCTGGTCTGCCCTGAGTACGGCTTGCATAGTGTGTGTAACGATATCTCTGAGAATATGTGTCTCTTTCTCATTCTTCCCGAACAGTACCACACCGTATTCTTTAACGACAGCATAGTTGGGTGCAGGGTTCAGCATGGTCTCGTTTTCGGCATAATGATTGAAGTAGGCCATGTAGGCAGCGAGATACTCTGTAATGGCCCCTGCCATATCCCGGTCTTTGATGACAAGCGGTATTCTTTTGGTCCGGATGATATGCTCCGGTGTCAAAACACCCCTGGTTGCAAATGCTTTCAAGTGTGTCTGAGAAGCGTACTTCAGGGCAAGAGGGCTCTGGTCTATTGCCATGACTACTTTCTGTCCTTTGGCTTTTTCTATCAGCGCTTTGAGCGTGTCGGTGTCAAGATGTGCTTTCGGCTCAGAAATATTGAGAGAAAGTGTGGTTCTGCTGTCCAAAAAAGTTTCGGCAGCAGTGACCGCCTCTATCATCTTTTCGTAGGATCGCCGGGCATCATCATCGAAAGTGAAGATACCGTGGTGATGCAGAATGATCCCTCTGCATTTTTGCCAGTCGAAATCTTTCGTCATTTTATGAATGGTATGTGCCAGGATGAACCCGGGCATGACATAGGGAATGATGAGAAAATCCGGGAAAAGCTCTGCTATGAGGGCTTCGCCTTCTTTGGAGTTGGAGAGAGTCACAATGGCATCGGCATGGGTATGGTCCACAAATTTGAACGGGATCAGCGCATGCAGTATTGCTTCGACCGAAGGATTGGGTGCTTCAGGGTTGGTCATGGCAGCTTTTTGTCCCAAGACCATGTCGGTATCGCTCAGCGATTCAAGTTTTGCCATCTCCAGCAGTGCAGAGAGTCTGACCGGTGCAAAGCCTTCTTCTTTGATAGAGACAAGATCCCATCCGCTTCCTTTGACATAGAGAATATCTTCTCCGTTCTCTCTGATCTTGACAGAAGTATTGCCTCCTCCATGCAGTACCAGTGCATCATCTTCTCCCAGCAGGTTGGAAGTGTACACCCTCAGGGCCAGGTCATTTTTGCAGACAGATGCTTGTGTATCGTCCCATAGATTTTTCACAAGTTATCCTAAAACGATGAGCTCATCGGTATATTTGTCTGCACAGTAGGGCGCATAACTTGATTTGTAAACCGCATAGTGTGCAGAAGCTTTGTGCCCGTCGAGCGACGCTTCATCCCTCCAGGTTTCTACCGCCATGAATTTGCGGGGATGGTTCTCATACTGGAAGATTTCGTAGAAAATGCATCCTTCCTCCGCTTTGCTGGGTACCACCATGGCAGAAAGAAGTTCTTTCATCTTCTCCTCGCTTCCCTCTTTGGCGATGAATGTCACGCGTTTGGTAATAGTCATAGGTTTCTCCTCTTTATAATAAAGTAGAGCATAACAAAATCTTGATTAGGGTTTCTTTTAGCCGTAGTTGGTATCAAAAAGAATACCGAGTATGACACCGAGAAAAAGCAGAGCAACCATTATTCTGTAGAGTATCTCTTCGCTTGGGAGTTTCATTTTCAATACTCTATAGCGTAAATAATTTCAGTTTTGTTTTTCTTTGTCTGTATTTCTTGCACAGAGAGACCGTCTATGGGAAGCTTCATAAAGCCATCGAGACTTTCAATGCCTGCCTTGGCGATTTCACGCAGAACAATACCCCGGTAGGCTTTTGCCCAGTGGCTGACCACTTTACCGTTTTTGACGAATTTGAGTGCAGTATAGGGTTTGGCAGGTTTATAGAATTTGTCATAAAAGCCTGCACGCAGGTCGAGGATCTCTTCTGATTTCAGATATTCCTCCATCAGCGGGGCACCATGTTCATGATAGAATTTTTCTACTTTTATCTCTCCGACAGGTGCTCCCTGTTTGAGGCGGTACTCGGGGATGAGGTCATCGGCTCTGAGAAAGCCGAAGAGATTGGAATTAAGGATCACATGGCTGTCAATATAGGTCTGTGCTTTTATATCGAGGGTATTGTAGTCCAGATGGTCAAAGGCAACACCGGTATAGCGCTCCACGGCCTTCATGGCAGGTTCATGGATGATGTCTCTAATATGGGAACGGATATCTGTCTCTTTTTTCAGACCGAACATGTTGGAAAGTACCTGAATATCTCCTTTTTGAAGAATATTCATATAGCTATGCAGCAGTTTGGTCCGATAAGGCAGAAGTTCAGGAAAAAGCAGGTTGTCAAGCCGAAAAGCTGCTTCCCCTCCGCATCTTTTTGTTTCGCTGGGTGCCAGTAGTATTTTCATGACAGATAGGTTCCTTGGTCATTATTTTGTGACTGTATTCTATTGAAATTACTTAAAAAAAGAGAAATTAAGTGTTTTTTTTCAAAAAAGCTTGACTTTTAAAATTTTTTTGTCTATAATTCCCGTCCATTTTGATTGGAATAACTTTTCAGAATGTGATGGTGCTGGTGTAGCTCAGCTGGTAGAGCAGCTGATTTGTAATCAGCAGGTCGGGGGTTCGAGTCCCTTTACCAGCTCCATTTAAAACAATAATTATCAGTGTTTGTACCAGTAATACGACAAATGAAATATTACGTGGTGAGTTACTCAAGTGGCCAACGAGGGCAGACTGTAAATCTGCTGACTATGTCTTCGAAGGTTCGAATCCTTCACTCACCACCATATGTTAAGTCACATAAAGACGCGGGAATAGCTCAGTTGGCTAGAGCGTCAGCCTTCCAAGCTGAGGGTCGCGAGTTCGAGTCTCGTTTCCCGCTCCAAATAACTGGGAGCTGTGTGAATTATGTACTTCACATACTATTATTAACTTCAGCAGATCGGTTCAGGCAACTTGCTTGTTTATCCTTATGCTACTAATAATCTCAGACAAAATTGATTTAATATTAAACGTTATTAACTATAGAGTTGCCCATATGGCTCAGGGGTAGAGCACTTCCTTGGTAAGGAAGAGGTCGTGAGTTCAAGTCTCACTATGGGCTCCACGTTCCATAAGAAATATGGACAAAAGTGTTACAGTGGTGTAATAGTTTTGTCCATATCGGTATGGGGTCATAAGAAATTTTAGGTATAATATTGCCTTTAAAACATTTTACGCTAGGAGAAAAGCATGGCTAAAGAAAAATTCGAACGAACAAAACCGCATGTTAACATCGGTACTATCGGTCACGTTGACCACGGTAAAACTACATTGACAGCTGCAATTACAGCGGTACTCGCTGTAGCAGGTGATACTGAGCTTATGGATTACGATGCAATCGATAACGCACCAGAAGAGAGAGAAAGAGGAATTACAATTGCTACTTCTCACGTAGAGTATGAAACGGCAAACAGACACTATGCTCACGTAGACTGTCCAGGTCACGCTGACTACGTTAAAAACATGATTACAGGTGCTGCTCAAATGGACGGTGCGATTCTTGTTATTGCTGCAACTGACGGTCCAATGGCTCAAACCAGAGAGCACATCCTTCTCTCCAAGCAGGTAGGTGTACCATACATCGTTGTATTCCTGAACAAAGAAGATCAGCTTGATGATGAAGACAAAGAAGAGATGCTTGAGCTTGTAGAGATGGAAGTACGTGAACTTCTTTCTGAATATGACTTCCCGGGTGACGATACGCCAATCGTAGCCGGTTCTGCATTCCAGGCACTTGAAGAAGCAAAAACCGGTACACTCGGTGAGTGGTCAGAAAAAATTACAAACCTTATGGCTGAAGTTGATACATATATCCCAGAGCCAAAAAGAGAAACTGACAAAGATTTCCTAATGGCGATCGAAGATATCTTTACTATTCAGGGTCGTGGTACGGTTGTAACCGGTAAAGTTGACAGAGGTCAGGTATGTGTCGGTGACGAAGTTGAAATCGTTGGTCTTAAAGATACACAGAAAACAACTGTTACAGGTGTTGAAATGTTCCGTAAGGAAATGGATTGCGGTATTGCAGGTGATAACTGTGGTGTTCTTATCCGTGGTATTGCCAAAGAAGATGTACAAAGAGGTATGGTTCTTTGTAAACCGGGTTCAATCACTCCTCATACTCAGTTCGAAGCCGAAGTCTATGTACTGACTAAAGAGGAAGGTGGTAGACACACTCCATTCTTTGACAACTACAGACCTCAGTTCTATGTACGTACAACTGACGTAACAGGTTCTGTGAAGCTGCAGGAAGGTACTGAAATGGTTATGCCAGGGGACAATGTCAAGATCAATGTTGAACTGATTGCTCCGGTTGCACTTGACGAAGGTACAAGATTCGCTATCCGTGAGGGTGGTAGAACTGTTGGTGCCGGTGTTGTTTCTAAGATTATTGCTTAAGAAAACACTTGCAGGAAGACTTCTTCCTGCAAACTTATCATAGGAGATAATAATGAGAGAAACAGTTCACCTTGGTTGTGAGAAGTGTACAAGACGTAACTATCACACAACAAAGAATAAAAAAACGACAACGGAAAAGCTTGCACTTAAAAAATACTGCAAGTGGTGCAAAGAGCACACAGTACACAAAGAGATGAAACTGTAATCAGTTTTATTCTGCTAAAACCGTCATTTGGACTTCTGGTCCGAATGGCAACCTAAATAGTATTTAGGCCAATAGCTCAGTTGGTAGAGCACTGGTCTCCAAAACCAGGTGCCGGGGGTTCGAGTCCCTCTTGGCCTGCCATAACAAAGGTAACACAAAATGGGAAAAATTTCAACATTTATTGCAAACGCGAAAGCGGAGCTCCATAAAGTAATATTTCCAACTAAAGTACAAGTTAGACAAGCATTTTTGGCAGTACTCCTCGTAGTGACTGTAATATCAATATTTTTAGCATTGGTTGACCTTTTGATGTCATCAATCATTTCATCAGTTTTATAAGGTAAATAGAAAATGGCTTTTCAATGGTATGCAATTCAAACATATTCAGGTAGCGAACTCTCTGTAAAAAGAGCAATTGAGCAGCTTGTGGTCGATTATGGTATCGAAGATAAAGTTGAACGTATCGTGGTTCCTACAGAAGAAGTTATTGAAGTTAAGAACGGCGAAAAAAAGATAACGGAAAGAACGCTGTACCCAGGGTATGCTTTCGCACATATAGACCTGGATACTGACCTTTGGCACAAGATACAGTCTCTGCCAAGAGTATCTAGATTTATCGGTGAACAAAAGACACCTACAGCTCTGACTGAAGCGGATATCAAAGTGATTCTGGACAAGATGGAACAGAAGAGTGCACCGAGACCGAAAGTTGATTTTGAAACAGGTGAAATGGTTCGTATCGTAGACGGTCCGTTCGCAAACTTTACCGGTATGGTAGAAGAATACGATCTCGACCATGGCAAATTAAAGTTGAATGTTTCGATCTTCGGCAGGAATACACCGGTTGAGATCCTCTACACCCAGGTAGAAAAAATTATATAACCCTTAGCGGTTAAATCATACAAAGGAAGAACAGATGGCAAAAAAAATAACTGAGAAGTTTAAAATGATGATCCCTGCGGGATCAGCTAACCCGTCACCACCGGTAGGTCCGGCGCTTGGACAGCGTGGTGTCAATATTATGGAGTTTTGTAAAGCTTTCAATGAGAAGACGAAAGATAAAATGGGATTCAAAATACCTGTTATTGTAACAGTATATGCAGATAGAAGTTTTACATTTGAAACAAAACAGCCTCCTGCAAGCGACCTTATCCTTAAGGCTGCGGGTATCAAGAAAGGTACAGACAATCCGATTTTGAACAAAGTAGGATCCATCAGCAAAGCAAAACTTGATGAAGTCATTGACCAGAAGATCGCCGACCTTAACACAAACGACAGGGAAGCTGCGGCAAAGATCATTGCAGGTTCTTGCAGAAGTATGGGAATCGAAATCGTAGACTAAAGTCTGCAACTTGACCGTACTGAGATAAAAAATAAAATCTGAACCACATGATTTAAAATATGTGGGAGCAATTAGAGCGGAGAAAAAAATGGCAAAAAAATTAAGTAAAAGAAGAGAAGCACTGCTGAAGAAAGTGGATGCAACAAAAGAGTACAGCGTTGATGAAGCAATGGCAACGCTTAAAGAACTCAAGTCTGCAAAGTTCGATGAAACTGTTGAAGTGGCGTTGAACCTCAATGTTGACCCGAGACATGCAGACCAGATGGTTAGAGGATCAGTTGTTCTTCCTCATGGTACAGGTAAAAAAGTAAGAGTAGCCGTATTTGCCAAAGATGCAAAAGCGGATGAAGCGAAAGCAGCAGGTGCCGATCTTGTCGGTGCAGCGGATCTTATCGAAGACATCCAGGCAGGGAAGATCGATTTCGATATCGTTATCTCTACACCGGACATGATGGGTGTACTTGGTAAAGTAGCAAGAGTACTTGGACCAAAAGGTCTGATGCCAAACCCTAAAACCGGTACAGTAACTATGGATGTAGCCAAAGCAGTTGAAAATGCCAAAGGCGGCCAGGTAAACTTCAGAGTGGATAAAAAAGGCAATATCCACGCTGGCATCGGTAAAATTTCTTTTGATGGAGACAAGATCAAAGAGAACTTCATCACACTGATTGAAAAGATCAACAGAATGAAGCCGGCTTCTGCAAAAGGAAGATATATTACAAATACAGCGGTATCATTGACCATGAGCCCGGCGATCACGCTGGATGCCTCTGAAGTAATGGAAATAAAATAATTTTTCTCTACTCCGGCTTTGGCCGGAGTCCTATTTTCAAAAGAGCGCTATATGTAGGGTTTTTTTGAGAGTAACCGTGAGTCGTTTTCGATGAAATACCAAAGCGGTGATTTCTCGCATCTTAGGTCAAAGACAAGAGGGGCGAAAGCTTAATTAATAGAGCTGAAAAGCTGTATGTGTGGGTAACCATACCCTTTTGTAGATCGGAAGGAGAAAATATGACAAGAACCAGAAAAGAAGAATTGGTCGCAGAAATGACAGAAGCGTTTAAAGACGCTGGTGCCATTATCGTTTGTGATTACAAAGGTATGACGGTTGAAAATCTTGAGATCGTAAGAAATCTTGCCAAAGAGGAAGATACCAATGTCAAAGTTATTAAAAACAGACTTGCAGCGATCGCATTGCAAAATGCGGGATGTGAAGCCGTAGACTTTAAAGACACAAACCTTGTAATCTGGGGTGATACACAAGTACTTCCTTGTAAAATCGCTGACAAAGCGGCAACACAGTTCGCAGACAACTTTAAAATAAAGACAGGTCTGATCGCAGGTGAAGTCGCTTCTATGGAAACCATCAATGCGATGGCTAAACTTCCTACAAGAGACGAACTTATCGGTATGCTTCTTAATGTTTGGAATGCTCCGGTACAGAACTTCACAATCGGCTTGAAAGCACTTGCTGATAAAAAAGAATCAGAGGCGTAATGCGTGGTGAGAGCCGCGTGGCTCTTTGTTGGGAAATAGACTATTTCTCATTTATTATGGTTAAAAAATATTTTTAAGGAAATAAAAATGGCAACAACTAAAGAAGATGTATTAGAGTTTATCTCAAACTTGTCTGTTCTTGAGCTCTCAGAGCTTGTAAAAGAATTCGAAGAAAAATTCGGCGTAACTGCACAGGCTACAGTCGTAGCTGCCGGCGGAGCTGCTGCAGGCGGTGAGGCTGCTGAAGAGCAAACAGAATTTGACGTAGTGCTTACCGATGCAGGTGCTAAGAAGATCAACGCGATCAAAGTGGTAAGAGCGATCACAGGTCTTGGTCTTAAAGAAGCGAAAGCTGCGGTAGAAGAGACTCCATCTGTACTTAAAGAGGGTGTTTCAAAAGAAGAAGCTGAAGAGCTTAAAAAGCAAATTGAAGAAGCGGGTGCTTCTTGTGAGCTTAAATAATCCTTCCGATTATTGAGCGGTGTTCAGGCTGTCTGCCTGAGCATCAGCGCGTGTAACCTACTTGGATACAGCGATAAACTATTCGGAGACATTTCATACCCTCCTCTAATAGTTTCTTTGTGTATCTAATACATTAACAAATACTATTAAACCTTATTGACAAAATCTAAAATACGATTACCAAAATTGCTTCCATCGTAGACGGTATTCGTGACACAAGAGCCAGTTAAGGTGCTCCCTATGGCATACTCTGGGCACTTTATCTGGCTTTTGAATATTTTTAGGCTTTGCTCTACAAGCGTTCTTAACAATGAAACATAAGGATAACCATGTTAAATTCTTTACATTCCGGTAACAGACTCCGCGTCGATTTTTCCAAAACCCCAAGAGAGATCGAAATTCCCAATCTATTGCAGCTTCAGCAAAAAAGTTATGAAAACTTTTTAATGCTGGGAGAGAGAGACAGAAAGCAATCTACACTTGAGCGTGTATTCAGGTCTGCTTTCCCCATCCACGACCAGCAGAACAGACTCACCCTGACCTACAAGAACTCAGAGATCATCAGACCGAAATATACCGTCAGAGAATGCATGGAAAGAGGATTGACATATTCAGTATCACTGAAAATGAACATTGCCCTTACCATCTGGAACAGAGATGAAAAGACCGGTGAAAAACTTGACCCCAAAGAGATCAAAGAACAGGCAGTATTTGTCCGTGACATTCCTTTGATGACAGACCGTACATCCTTTGTCGTGAACGGTGTTGAGAGAGTTATCGTCAACCAGCTTCACCGGTCACCTGGGGTTATCTTTAAAGAAGAGGAAAGTACAACGGCGGGGCACAAACTGCTTTATTCTGCGCAGATCATTCCGGACAGGGGTTCCTGGCTGTATTTCGAATATGATTCAAAAGATATCCTGTATGCCCGAATCAACAAAAGAAGAAAAATTCCGGTAACCATTCTCTTTAGAGCGCTTGACTATACCAAAGAGGATATCGTAAAACTGTTCTATCCGACAAAAGAGATTTCCATCAAAGACAACAGATTTCTGACCAAATTCGACCCGAATGACTTTGGCGGACGTGCTGAATATGATGTCAAAGACATGAATGGCAATACGATTGTCAATGCAGGAAAGAGACTGACAAAGAAAAAAGCGCAGAAGCTCATTGAAGAAGGGCTCGAATGGATAGAGTATCCGCTTGAAATGCTTATGGAAAGACATTTGGCTACAGCCGTAATCGACCAGGAAAGCGGCGAGGTGCTTTATGATGTGGTTGCTCCGCTCGATGAAACAAAACTCAAAAAGATGATCGAGCAGGGTATTGACAGTATAGAGATCATCAATGACCTTGCAGAAGGTACGGACAGATCGATCATCAATGCTTTTATCGCTGACAATGAGAGTCTTAGACTGCTCAAACAGACAGAAGAGATCGATGATGAAAATGTGCTCTCCGCAATACGTATCTATAAAGTGATGAGACCGGGAGAGCCTGTAACCCCTGAAGCGGCCAAATCTTTCCTAAGACAACTTTTCTTTGATCCTGAAAGATATGATCTTACAAAAGTCGGGCGTATGAAAATGAACCATAAACTGGGGCTTGATATTCCCGAGTATGCTACAGTATTGACGGCGGAAGATCTTATCAACACGGTGAAATACCTGATCAAAGTCAAAAACGGACACGGACACATTGACGACAGGGATCACTTGGGGAACAGACGTATTCGTGCGATCGGCGAATTGCTCGGTAACGAGCTGCACAACGGTCTTGTCAAGATGCAAAAAGCGATCAAGGACAAAATGACAACGATTTCGGGTACACTGGACGAGTTGATGCCGCATGATCTCGTGAATTCAAAAATGATCACAAACACGATCCTTGAATTCTTTTCAAGCGGACAGTTGTCACAGTTCATGGACCAGACCAACCCGCTCTCCGAAGTGACACACAAAAGACGTCTTTCTGCACTGGGCGAGGGCGGTCTTGTCAAAGAAAGAGCAGGATTTGAAGTCAGGGATGTACACCCGACACACTATGGACGTATCTGTCCGATCGAGACGCCGGAAGGTCAGAACATCGGTTTGATCAACACCCTGGCAACGTACTCCAAAGTGAATGAACACGGATTCATAGAAGCGCCGTATAAAGTAGTGAAAGACTGTCAGGTCACGGATGAGATCATTTACATTACTGCAACGCAGGAAGAGGACAAATGTATTGCGCCTGCTTCAACGGTATTGACAGAAGACGGCCGTATTGCTGAAGATCTTATTGAAACAAGACTGAACGGGAACATCGAGCTGAATGAAGCAAAGAGAGTGGATCTGATCGATATTTCTCCCTTAATGATCTCCGGTTCTGCTGCGGCACTGATCCCGTTCCTTGAGCACGATGATGCGAACCGTGCGCTTATGGGATCGAACATGCAGCGTCAGGCAGTCCCTCTTCTGAAAACAGAAGCACCTGTAGTCGGTACCGGTATGGAAGCAATCGTTTCCCGTGATGCCTGGGAAGCAGTGAAAGCGAAACGTACCGGTAAAGTGGAAAAAGTAGATGCAAAGAATGTCTACATCATGGGTGAAGATGAGACAGGTGTGTTCATCGACCGTTATCCGCTTGAAAAAAATATGAGAACCAACCAGAATACTACTTTTACCCAGACGCCGATCGTTCATCTCGGTGACAGGATAGAGAAGGGGCAGATCATAGCGGATGGTGCCAATATGGACCAGGGTGAACTTGCCATCGGAAAAAATATTATGGTTGCCTTTATGCCGTGGTACGGATACAACTATGAGGATGCGATCATTGTTTCGGAAAAGATCATTCGTGAAGATACTTTTACTTCCGTCCATACGTATGAAAAAGAAGTGGAAGCCAGAGAGTTGAAGCACGGAACAGAAGAGATCACCAGAGATATTCCAAATATCCGTGAAGATGAACTGCTTCACCTTGACGAAAGCGGTATTGTCCAGCTGGGAACCTATGTGAAACCGGGAATGATCCTTGTAGGGAAAGTCTCTCCAAAAGGCGAGATCAAGCCGACACCGGAAGAAAGACTGCTAAGAGCGATCTTCGGTGAAAAAGCGGGTCATGTGGTGAACAAGTCCCTCTACTGTCCTGCTTCAATGGAAGGGGTAGTTGTTGACATTAAAGTCTTTACCAAAAAAGGGTATGAAAAAGATGCAAGAGCGATCCAAGCCTATGAAGAGGAAAAAGCGATCCTTGATTCTGACCACCATGATCAGCTTCTGATGATAGACAGAGAAGAGATCCTCAGAATTGCAAGCTATCTTTCAACACAGGATCTTGCGAAAGATGTGACTGTCGGTGACGTTGAGTTCAAAGCGGGAACGAAAATCGATGAAGAAACGATCAAAGGGGTGAACAGATTTGCACTCAGGGGTGTGGTGCAGTCTTACTCTGATGCAGTACAAAATGAATATGAGTCACTGAAAAATTATTTCTTGAAGCAGAAAAAGAGACTGAAGGGAGAGCATGAAGAGAAGTTGAATATTCTTGAAAAAGATGACATCCTTCCTTCCGGTGTGACGAAACTGGTCAAGATATATATTGCGACAAAGAGAAAACTCAAGGTCGGAGACAAGATGGCGGGTCGTCACGGAAACAAAGGTATCGTTTCCAACATCGTCCGTGAAATCGATATGCCGTACATGGAAGACGGAAGACCGGTGGAGATCATCCTCAACCCGCTTGGGGTACCGTCCCGTATGAACATCGGGCAGATCCTTGAAGTTCACCTTGGTCTCGTCGGTAAGAGACTGGGGGAACAGATCGAGGCAATGTTTGAGAATAAAACAGAAGATTTCATTAAAGAGCTCAGGGCGAAGATGATTGAAATTGCCGATGTCGCCAAGCTGATGAATGCCAAAGAAATACTGGGCAATATGAGCGATGAAGAACTTCTTGCCTATGGTAGAGACTGGTCAAGAGGCGTCAAATTTGCCGCACCGGTTTTTGAAGGTACAAACCAGGCTGAGTTTGACAAACTCTTTGAACTGGCGAAGATCGACACTGACGGCAAAACAGTACTCTATGACGGTAAAACCGGAGAGAAGATGATCGAACGTGTCAACGTGGGATATATGTATATGCTTAAACTTCACCACCTCGTTGATGAGAAAGTACACGCACGTTCCACCGGACCATACTCGCTCGTTACACAGCAGCCGGTCGGCGGTAAAGCACTGTTTGGCGGACAGAGATTCGGAGAGATGGAAGTATGGGCACTTGAAGCATATGGTGCAGCACATGTGCTGAAAGAGATGCTGACGATCAAATCAGATGATGTGGAAGGCAGGGCAAAAGCGTACAGGGCATTGACAAAAGGTGAATCTGTACCGGCTTCGGGTGTGCCTGAAACGATGTTCGTATTGACCAAAGAGCTTCAGGCACTTGGACTTGATGCAGAGCTATATGAGAGTAAAAAAGAAGTGGAGAGTGAAGATGAGTAAGTTTTTAGAGAATTTAACACCGATTGACCTGAACAGCGATGACAGACCGCAGGATATTGCAGCACTTCAGTTGAGAGTGGCAAGTCCGGAAAAAGTACTTTCCTGGAGTTACGGTGAAGTCAAAAAGCCTGAAACCATTAACTATAGAACCCTTAAACCGGAACGTGACGGACTTTTCTGTGCGAAGATATTCGGACCGATCAGGGATTATGAATGTCTGTGCGGAAAATACAAAAAGATGCGCTATAAAGGTGTTGTCTGTGAAAAGTGTGGTGTTGAAGTCACTTCTTCAAAAGTAAGAAGAAACAGAATGGGGCACATCGATCTTATTGCACCTGTGGCGCATATCTGGTATGTTTCTTCTCTCCCGTCACGGATCGGTACACTTCTGGGTGTGAAAATGAAAGACCTCGAGCGTGTACTCTATTATGAAGCATATATCGTCAAAACACCGGGTGAGGCAAGTTACGACAATGAAGGTCTTAATCCGCTTCAAAAATATGATGTCCTGAACGAAGAACAGTATCAGCAGATCGTTTCACGTTTCGGCGATACAGGCCTTGATGCCAGGATGGGTGGTGAAATCGTACAGGAACTGCTCGCAGAGCTTGATCTTGTCGATATGTTCGCTCAGCTCAAAGAGGAGATACAGGCAACCAAATCCGAAGCAAAAAGAAAGACGATCGTTAAAAGACTCAAAGTCATTGAAGCGTTCCTTCACTCGGGAAACAGACCTGAATGGATGATGCTGACCCAGCTTCCTGTCCTCCCGCCGGACTTGAGACCGTTGGTAAGTCTTGACGGCGGAAAATTTGCGGTTTCAGACGTCAATGACCTTTACAGAAGGGTGATTAACAGGAACCAGCGGCTGAAAAGACTGGTAGAACTTGATGCACCGGAAATCATTGTCAGAAACGAAAAGCGTATGCTGCAGGAAGCGGTAGATGCATTGTTTGACAACGGAAGACGCGGAAATGCAGTAAAAGGTGCCAACAAAAGACCGCTCAAGTCACTGTCAGAAGTGATCAAAGGTAAGCAGGGACGTTTCAGACAAAACCTCCTGGGTAAACGTGTTGACTTCTCCGGACGTTCGGTTATCGTTGTCGGTCCTGACTTGAGAATGGACCAGTGCGGTCTTCCAAAGAAAATGGCGATCGAACTCTTTAAGCCCCATTTGATGGCAAAACTTGAAGACAAGGGCTATGCAACGACCTTGAAGCAGGCCAAGAAAATGATCGAGAAGCAGGAGAATGAAGTCTGGGAATGTCTCGAAGAGGTTGTTGAGAATTATCCTATTCTTTTGAACCGTGCACCGACACTTCACAAGTTGTCCATCCAGGCATTCCACCCAAGACTCATTGAGGGTAAGGCAATACAGCTGCATCCGCTTGTGTGTTCTGCCTTCAACGCTGACTTCGATGGTGACCAGATGGCGGTACACGTACCCCTTTCGGATGAGGCGATCGCTGAAGCGAAAGTCTTGATGCTGGCTTCCATGAACATCCTGCTTCCTGCTTCCGGTAAAGCGATTGCGGTACCTTCACAGGATATGATTCTGGGCCTGTATTATCTGACGCTGGAAAAGAAAGATGTCAAAGGACAGCACAAACTCTTTGCCAATGTGGAAGAGGTCGAGATTGCATTCGAGCAGAATGCACTTGACTTGAATGCCCGTATCAGAACGGTACTTGACGGACGTATTGCAACAAGTACAGCGGGAAGACTGATCCTCAAGTCGATTATTCCTGACTATGTACCGGAAAAGTACTGGAATAAAATTTTGAAGAAAAAAGATATCGGGACGCTGGTCGACTACATTTACAAGATCGGCGGTGTGTCGGAAACAGCCGGTTTCCTTGATGATCTTAAGGATATGGGTTTCAAATATGCGACAAAAGTAGGGGTTTCCATCTCTATAGATGATATTAAAATCCCTGAGATCAAAGGGGCCCGTGTTGCTTCTGCCAAAGAGGAAGTTAAAGAGATCCAGAGACAGTATGCTGCGGGTCTTTTGACAGATCAGGAGCGCTATAACAAGATTATTGATATCTGGACAGATGCGAACAATTCGATCGCAGAGAGTCTTATGAGTCTTATCAGACAGGACAAGGACGGATTTAACTCGGTGCATATGATGGCTGACTCCGGGGCAAGAGGTTCTGCTGCACAGATCAGACAGCTTTCCGGTATGAGGGGTCTGATGGCAAAATCGGACGGGTCGATCATTGAGACACCGATTACCTCAAATTTCCGTGAAGGTCTGAATGTACTTGAATACTTTATTTCTACTCACGGTGCGAGAAAAGGTCTTGCCGATACTGCGCTTAAAACAGCGAATGCGGGTTATCTGACAAGAAAGCTGATCGATGTTGCACAGAATGTAAAGATTTCCATGACGGACTGTGGTACGCATGAAGGTGTGGAAGTTTCCGATATCGTTGTAGGTAACGAAATGATCGAACCTCTGGCAGACAGAATTTACGGAAGAGTGTTGGCGGAAGATATTATTGATCCGATCACAGCTGAAGTATTGGTCTCCGAGGGCACGATGATCGATGAAGAGACAGCCGCAAGAGTACAGGAAGCGGGAGTGAGATCTGTCGTTATGAGAGCACCTTCAAGCTGTAAAGCACCTAAAGGTATCTGTGCGAAATGCTACGGTCTCAATATGGCGGACAACAAGATCGTCAAACGTGGTGAAGCGGTCGGTGTTATTGCCGCACAGTCCATTGGTGAGCCGGGAACACAGCTGACACTGAGAACGTTCCACACGGGTGGTACGGCAACAGCAGGTAAAGAAGAACGTTCGGTTGTCGCGACCAAGGAAGGTTTTGTAAGGTACTACAACCTTTCTGTCTATCGTAACACGGACGGCAACCTGATCGTTGCGAACAGAAGAAATGCCGGGGTGCTTCTGGTTGAACCGAAGATCAAAGCAGTACATAAAGGAAAAGTCTCCATCGCGGTTACACACGATGAAGTGGTTATTTCTGTAGAGAACAACGGAGATGACGAAGTCAAGTATACTTTGAGAAAATCGGATGTTGCCAAGTCGAATGAGCTTGCAGGTGTTGCCGGCAAGATCGAAGGGAAACTCTTCCTGCCGCTTAAAGACGGAGAGTTGGTGGAAGAGGGTGACTCTATTGTAGAAGTGATCAAAGAGGGCTGGTCTATTCCTAGCCGAATTCCTTTTGCTTCCGAACTGAAGGTTGAAGATGGTGCGCCTGTAACACAGGAAGTACTTTCTGAAGCCAAAGGTACCGTGAAATTCTTCCTGCTCAAAGGCGACTACCTTGAAGCGCATGATGGTGTGAAATCAGGAGACAAAGTAGAAGAAAAAGGTCTCTTTGCCGTTGTTGTCGATGATAACAACAGAGAAGCGGGAAGGCATTATATTTCAAGAGGTTCTGTGGTGCATGTGGACAATAATGCAACAGTAGAGAGGGGAGAGACACTTTCCGCACCAGTGAAAATGACACAGGTAGTGATCGCTGAGTGGGATCCGTACTCTGAACCGATCATTGCCGAGCAGAAGGGTACGTTGAAGTTCGAAGATATTATTCCTGGTGTGACCGTGGTCGAGCAGTTCGATGAAGTGACCGGTGATACCAGACTGGAACTGAACGAATATATCCCGGCAGCCTACAAGCCGGCGATCACACTGGCGACAGAGTCCGGAGAGTTGATCCGCTATCAGCTTGATCCTAAAACGATCCTTTTTGTGAAGGACGGAGAGGAAGTGAATATCGCCGATATTCTGGCAAAAACACCGAAGGCGGCGATCAAGTCAAAAGATATTACCGGGGGTCTTCCAAGGGTTTCCGAACTCTTTGAAGCAAGACGCCCGAAAGATATTGCTCTGATTGCACAGATTGACGGTGTGGTAAGCTTTGGTAAGCCGCTCAGAGGAAAAGAGAGACTGATCATTTCCGGAGACAATGGCCAGATCACCGAGCAGTTCATTGACAAGAACAAAGTGGCACTTGTGCATACGGGTGAATATGTCCATGCCGGCGAAAAACTGACTGACGGTATTGTCTCAAGCCATGACATCCTTGCTGCGCTTGGAGAAAAAGCGCTGTATGAATATATCGTTTCCGAAGTACAGATGGTCTATCGCAGACAAGGGGTTAACATCTCTGACAAACACATTGAGATCGTCACTTCCCAAATGATGAGACAGGTAAAAGTGGTGGAAAGCGGTGACTCAAACTTCATCGCCGGAGATATCATCTCCCGCCGCAAGTTCCAGGAAGAGAATCAGAGAGTTCTTGCGCTTGGCGGTGAACCTTCAATTGCCGAGCCGATGCTCGTGGGTATTACCCGTGCAGCGGTCGGGGCGGACTCCATCATTTCTGCGGCATCCTTCCAGGATACGACGAAAGTATTGACTTCCGCGTCTATCGCAGGTACGGTAGATATGCTCGAAGACTTGAAAGAGAATGTCGTTATCGGCCGACTCATCCCTGTAGGTACAGGTATGGTCGATTCTGACGAGATCAAATTTTCTATGGACAAATAAGCAGTATTTCCCCCATTCATGTCACTTTTTGCGTGGCATGAATACCTCCCGCACAGTTCATTACTTAAACATAAGAAAAAACAAAGAATTTTTCGATATAATATGCCTCCATTTTTATCTCTGTAGACCATAGATAAGGGCTTTTTGAGTCTTTAATTATGGTGTAACAGCCAGATTCAATTCAAACTAACAAAGAAAGGAAACGATTTGCCTACAATTAACCAATTGATTCGTAAAGAACGTAAAAAGCAAGTGAAAAAATCAAAATCACCTGCGCTCGTAAAATGTCCTCAGAGAAGAGGCGTATGTACAAGAGTTTACACAACAACTCCAAAAAAACCTAACTCAGCACTTAGAAAAGTGGCAAAAGTCAGACTCACATCAGGATTTGAAGTGATCTCATATATCGGTGGTGAAGGTCACAACCTTCAAGAGCACTCTATCGTACTCGTACGTGGAGGAAGGATTAAAGATTTACCTGGTGTGAAGTATCACATTGTTCGTGGTGCTCTGGATGCATCAGGTGTAAATGGCAGAACGGTTGCACGTTCTAAGTACGGTACGAAAAAACCTAAAAAATAATCTCTGATTATTGACAGGCAGAAAAATAAAAGTTTAGCTTAGAGATGAGCTTGAGACAGGTGTTGTCATATATCCTTAGGGGACAAGACTTGAGTAAATTATATAAATTGAAGGAATCTTAATGAGAAGAAGAAAAGCTCCTGTTAGACCGGTACTGCCAGATCCAGTATACGGTTCTAAAGTATTAACAAAATTTATCAATGCGGTTATGCTTGATGGCAAAAAGAGTACAGCACAAAAAGTGATGTATGCAGCGTTAGAAAGAATTGAATCAAAAACGGGCGAAAAAGGTATTGAAATATTCAACAAAGCGATGGATAACGTCAAGCCTGTCATGGAAGTAAAATCAAGAAGAGTAGGTGGTGCAACATACCAGGTACCTATTGAAGTAAGACCTGTAAGACAGCAGTCACTCGGGATCAGATGGATCGTTGATGCAGCAAGAAAAAGAAATGAAAGAACTATGATGGAGCGTCTGTCCAATGAATTGATGGATGCTGCAACTGAAAAAGGTTCTGCTTTCAAGAAGAAAGAAGATACATACAAAATGGCAGAAGCGAATAAAGCATTTGCCCACTATAGATGGTAAGGAACTAAGTTATGGCAAGAACGCACAAACTTGAAGACGTAAGAAACATCGGTATTGCCGCGCACATTGATGCAGGTAAAACAACAACAACGGAAAGAATCCTTTTTTATACGGGTGTTGAACACAAGATCGGTGAAGTTCACGACGGTGCAGCAACAATGGACTGGATGGAGCAGGAGCAGGAAAGAGGTATTACGATTACTTCTGCTGCAACAACATGTGAGTGGTTGGGCAAACAGATCAATATTATTGACACTCCGGGCCACGTTGACTTTACAATCGAAGTTGAAAGATCGATGAGAGTACTTGACGGTGCTGTATCTGTATTTTGTGCTGTAGGTGGGGTTCAACCGCAATCAGAGACAGTATGGAGACAGAGAAACCGTTACGGTGTACCTTCACTTGTATTTGTCAACAAAATGGACAGAACCGGTGCTGATTTCCTGGAAGTTGAAAGACAGATCAGAGACAGACTTAAAGGGAATCCGCTGGTGATCCAGCTTCCTATCGGTGCGGAAGAGAACTTCGAAGGCGTGGTTGATCTTGTTAAAATGCAAGAAGTTGTTTGGGATCAGGACGCTGAAATGGGTTCTAACTACCATGTACAGCCAATCCGTGCTGAACTTCAAGATCAAGCTGATGAGTGGAGAGAAAAACTGATTGAAGGTATCTCTGAAGTTGACGGTAATGAAACGCTGATGGAAAAATATATGGAAGGCGAAGAACTTACTGAAGAAGAGATCGTAGCTGGTATCAAGGCGGCGACTATCGGTATGCACGTTGTGCCTATGCTTCCGGGAACTGCTTTTAAAAACAAAGGTGTTCAGACACTGCTTGACGCTGTTGTTGCCTACCTTCCGTCTCCGGTTGAAGCACCACCGATCAGAGGTACTGAAATGGATGACGAGACCAAAGAAGTCATTGTTGAGTCTACTGATGATGGCCCATTCGCTTCATTGGCATTCAAGATCATGACTGACCCGTTCGTGGGACAGTTGACGTTCATCCGTGTCTACAGAGGTTCGCTTGAGTCCGGTTCTTATGTACTGAACTCTACCAAAGAGAAGAAGGAAAGAGTCGGCCGTATCATGAAAATGCATGCGATCAAAAGAGAAGAAGTCTCTGAGATCTATGCAGGTGAGATCGGTGCGGTTGTTGGTCTTAAGAATACAACGACCGGAGATACCCTTTGTTCAGACAAAGACAAAGTGGTTCTTGAAAGAATGGACTTCCCGGATCCGGTTATCTCTGTTGCGGTTGAGCCTAAAACAAAAGCTGACCAGGAAAAAATGGGTATCGCACTCTCCAAGCTTGCTGCGGAAGATCCGTCGTTCCGTGTCAATACAGACGAAGAATCCGGTCAGACAATTATTTCGGGAATGGGTGAGCTTCACCTGGAGATCCTTGTAGACCGAATGAAGAGAGAGTTTAATGTTGAGGCTGAAGTGGGTGCACCGCAGGTTGCTTACCGTGAAACCATCCGTAAAGCGGTCAACAAAGAGTACAAGTACGCGAAACAATCCGGTGGACGCGGACAGTATGGTCACGTATTCCTCAAGATCGAGCCGCAGGAACCAGGTTTCGGGTATGAATTTGTTGATGAAGTCAAAGGCGGGGTTGTTCCTAAAGAATTTATCCAGCCGGTGAACAAAGGTGTACAGGAAGCAATGGCAAGAGGTATCCAGGCAGGGTATCCGGTTGAAGACGTGAAAGTAACACTTTATGATGGGTCTTACCACGATGTCGACTCCTCTGAAATGGCGTTTAAACTTGCAGGTTCTATGGGATTCAGAGACGGTTGTAGAGAAGCCAACCCTGTTATTCTTGAGCCAATGATGAAAGTGGAAGTGGAAGTACCTGAAGAGTTCATGGGTGATGTCATCGGTGACGTTGCAAAAAGACGTGGGCAGGTGAACGGTATGGATGATAGAGCGGGTAACAAAATCGTGAATGCGTTCGTTCCTCTTTCAGAAATGTTCGGTTACTCCACAGACCTGAGATCTATGACTCAGGGCCGTGCAACCTATGCTATGGAATTCGATCATTACGAGGAAGTTCCTCAGAATGTGGCGAAGGAAATCATCGAAAAGCGTAATAGCTAATTTCGGATTTCTTTACCGTATATTTGACCGAACGGGCTTTGCTTCGTTCGGTCACTTACCCTACGTAAGCCCCTTTACCCAAACATTCATATCTGGATACAACTCAACAGAGATCTTAATGATTTCACCTTACGTGTTTCCCTATATATTCAAACATTTATACTATAATTTCTTAATTTTAACGCAAGGAAGCAATCCATGAAAGTCATCATAGACCTCATAGAAGACATACGTGAATCCATTGCCAATGCGGAAGATTATGTACTGACTGCCGGGCTTTTGAAAGAAGAAGCAAATGATCCCGCCAAACTGACCTATGCCGGCGAAGCACCTCTGAACACATATGACCTCGATCCGGTACGCAGACAACTTGTCTTTCACATAGACAAAAGTGACTCCCGGGTTACCGTAGGCGAACTTATGCCTCTGCTCTTGATATCTGATATGGATACGATGATGTACGAGCTTAGAATGGATGTGAATGCCCAGTACAATGATATGGAGATAGTGGGTTTCGGGAAGAATGAGGAGAGGAAAAAGTATCTCCTCTTTATCAGGATCTAACGCTTTAGTCGTAAACGTCTTCTCTCCCCAGGCGTCTGACGAGCAGGGCATAAAAAAGTGCTCTGTATTTTTTGGGGTTGGAAGTCCCCATGGCTTCACAGGCTTCTTTGACCGCATGGTCAAGATCATCTTCGTGTCCTTTGAATCCAAGCTTTTTTTTCAGGAAATTTTCTCTGACTCTTGCCAATTCTTCTTTATTGCTGCAGGAAACAAGTTCCGAGTCGCTTTTGTAGATAGACGGACCAAGTCCTTTGGTGACTTTGGCAATAAGGTCTTTTTCCAGACCAAGGCCAAGATCACTGTTGACGGCAGTGTAATGGGCTATTTTCTCTTCTAATGTGCTCATGAATATTCCTTTATATCGTATTGGGATATATAGATTATAGCTATTCTTGGCGATTAGGTCAAATATTGCGGTTTTTGCGCAAGTAATATCCAGTTCATATTTATTTGATGTTCTTGTGCAAAATAGGCAATCGCCTCGTACGGAATTTTGTTGCGTTTTTTGATAACTGCAAAATATTGCGGCTGCAGATGCAGTGCGGAGGCAATCTCTCTGTCCAGTATCTTTTTTTTCTTTTTCTGTGCGATGAGTATCTCTCTGATACGCTGCATGACAGTTCTGAAATCCATCATTATCATCCTTCTTAGGTATTTACTTGGTGCGGTAATAAAAGGAATGATAATGGATTTTTGGATCAGTGACTAAATATATGTCATATTGTCATAAAACCGTTTGGATATCAGAACTTCTCACTGTCGATCTCTATGACCGTATGGACATTCCCTCTTGGATTGAAGTCTGCAATGAGCTGCATTGATCTTGGTTCCAGTCTGCTGTAGAGAGCATCAAAGATTTCATTGGCAGAATTTTCATGTGAAATATGTCTGTACATAAATGAGTTGATGTAAAGTTTGAGTGCTTTGAGTTCGATGACTTTTTTGTCGGGGACATAGGAGAGCTTCATCGTAGCAAAATCAGGATAGCCCGAACGGGGGCAAAGGCACATGAACTCGGGGAGTTCTATGTTGATCGTATAGTGCTTTGCATGTTCATTGGGCCAGAAGTTTTCTTCTGCATCAATATTAAATTCCTGTATCTCTTTTTCACCGTATTTCATAGGGTTCCTTTTAATTGTATTGTTTCAGCAGTTTGGTTTCGTTGATGGGTTTTCCGATACCAAACCCCTGAAGGTAGTCAATGCCGAGCGCAATGAGCTTTTCTTTTTGCACAGTATTGTCTACCCATTTGGCCACAGTCACTATTCCCAGTTCCTTTGACATGGAAACCAATGAGCTTAACATAGCGTACGTAGTGGTGTCATCCAGTTTGGTTACATAATCCCGGTCGAACTGTACAAGGTCGAAATTGAAGTGTTTCATATATTCCATTGAAGCATTGGATGAACCGAAGTTGTCAATGGCGATACGGATACCCTGTGCTCTGAACTTTTTCAGCGTCTTGAGATATCCGCTGAGGTTATGGTGGGTCTTTCTCTCATACAGTTCAATGATTAGCCGTGAGGGTTGGTCAACCTGCTGTTCCAATAAAGAGAAAAACTGTTTTTGGAAACTTTCATCCCTCAGGGAAAAAGGCGAAAGGTTAAAGGAGAAAGAGATATGTGCATCCACAAGCGGAAGCAGTGAAATAATGTGTTTAAGCAGTACCATGTCATATTCTCTGCCGAGACCTATACGGTTAATGATAGGCAGATAAACCCTTGGCAGGATATCGGCACCTTTCTGGTCATGAAGTTTGGCGGAAATTTCATACATGTCGATCTGATTGCTTCCTGTATTGAGAATAGGTCTGAAAGACAGGTAGAGTTTTTCGTGTTTGAGCGCAAAAAGAATACTCTGCTCAATTTTGGAGAGTTCTGTTGCATCCTGGATCTTATGGTTGTCCGCAGGTATATTAAAGCTTTTCTCTTCGATGGCGATAAGGTCTTTCAGATAAATGATATCTTTTTCCAGTTCTTTGCCTGTATTGGTAACGGCAGCATAGGTATAGTCCAGTTCTATGTCGTCAATATTGCGATACTTGGTAATAAAATTTTCCAGAATAGTTTCGATGTCATCACTGTCCCGGTCTATGGCAATAAGAAATTCTGCACCGTACCGTCTTGCAATAAGTACTTTGTTCAGTCCGTATTTCCTGAATTCCTGGTTGAGTTTGTGAATAATGTTGTAGAGTAGCAGGTCCACCTGTTCTGCACTGTAGTTCTCATTAATGGTTGAGAGGTTTTTGACAATAAGCAGTACCAGTGTTTTTGGTCTGTATTTTTGCAGCTTTGTGATAAAGGCTTTTTGGTTAAAGCCCTGTGTGGTCTGGTCGATGAGGGTCTCTTTGACACTCAAGTCTATTAGAAAATAGATAAAATAGACTGTAATAAAGAGAATGCTCATCATAATGAACGTAGTCTCAAGGTTGAAGTGTATATGGCTGCCCCGGAAAAAGAGACTGTAAAATACCAGAGAAACCAGAAGGAGTATAGGGATCCCTGCCCGAAGGGCAAGCTTAAAGCGCCGTTCCCGTTCTTCGCGTTCTGAAAGAAGCATACGTCTTAAACATCCAGGTGTTTTACATCTTTGGCATGACTTTCGATGTAGTTTCTTCTTGGTTCGACTTCATCGCCCATGAAAAGCGTAAAGGTGTCGCTTGCCTCTTGGCTGTCGTTGATCCTGACTTGAAGCAGTCTTCTGTTCTCCGGGGTCATAGTCGTTTCCCAGAGCTGTTCGGGGTTCATCTCTCCCAAACCTTTGTAGCGCTGTATATAGGCCCCTTTCTTGGCCGATGCTTCCACTTCTGCAAAGAGTGCCAGAAGGTCTTTGTCTTTAAACTCGTCCGTAATGTGTTCTTTGATCTTCTGGTGAATATGGATCGCCTCATTGTAGTGCGGGTTGGTAAAGAGTGTCTCATCCACTATCAGTTCTTCCAGTCCGTCGTTGGTTTGTACGAAATAATGCAGCCTGTCTTCGGTAATCGTCTTGTTCAAAATATTGTATCCAAGATCGGCAATATATTTTTCAAGTGTTTTTGCCAGTTCTTTGTTGGATGTACCGATGATATCCGGATTTTCGATCATATATCGCAGTACTTCAGGCAGGGCAAAACGTTTTTCAATCTCTTTGAGAGTCATTCTGTAGTAGGCTACAAGCTTGAAGAGATCGACCAGGTCCTTCTCTCCCATGGTCTCGCTCTGAATGACAGAGATACCGTTTTCGATAAGAAAATCGTTGAGTGCTTTGTCGTCTTTCAAATAGGTTTCGTTCTTTCCCTTTTTGTAGCGGTAAAGCGGTGGCTGTGCAAGATAAAGGTATCCTTTTTCCACTACCGGCTGCAGGAAGCGGAAGAAGAAGGTCATCAGCAGGGTTTGTATGTGTGAACCGTCGACGTCGGCATCGGTCATGATGATGATCTTGTGGTATCGGAGTTTCTCTTCGTTGAATTCGTCACCGATACCGCACCCCAGTGCTGTGATCATGTTCTTGATCTCGTCTGATTTGAGGATCTTTTCCAGTCTGGCCTTCTCAACGTTGAGGATCTTTCCTTTGAGCGGCAGGATCGCCTGAAAGACCCTGTCCCGGCCCTGTTTTGCCGAACCGCCGGCAGAATCCCCTTCCACCAGATAGATTTCTGAGATTTCAGGATCTTTGCTCTGGCAGTCGGCCAATTTTCCGGGAAGGGTTCCGATGCTCATGGAATCTTTGCGTTTAACGAGGTCTTTGGCTCTTTTTGCGGCATCTCTTCCCCGTGCGGCAAGCAGTACCTGTGCCATAATGGCTTTTGCCTCTATGGGGTTCTCTTCAAGGTATTTATTAAAATTTTCCGAAAAGAACTTCTGCACCAGTGGACGCACATAGGATGAACCGAGTTTTCCTTTGGTCTGTCCCTCAAACTGGGGTTCGGGTACCCGTACGGAAACGATGGCTATCAATCCTTCCTTGCAGTCATCCCCGGTGATCTTGACACCTTTTTCTTTGGCATTGGCATTTTTGGCAATGTAGCTTGCGAGCGAACGTGTCAGCCCGGCTCTAAATCCGGCTTCATGGGTCCCGCCGTCCGGTGTTTTGATATTATTGACGAAAGAGAGCGACTTTTCCGAGTCGGCGTCGCAGTACATGAGTGCAATATCGATTTCGATATCATCTGCTTTACCTTGGAAGAACTGTGCTTTGGTAAGGGGCGGTCTTGTGTTCATATCTTCAACGAACTGCTTGATGCCCCCTTCGAAATGATACTTTTCCCTGGTACTGTCCCGCTCATCTTTAAAGTCAATGGTAATACTCGGATTGAGATAGCAAAGCTCTTTGAAGCGCTTCATCAGGATCTCTTTCTGGAATGTTACGCCCTCCGTGAAAATGGAATCATCCGGCCAGAATTCGATCTTGGTACCTTTCTTTCGTGTGGTCCCTGTTGCTTTAAGCGGTTCCTGCGGAATGCCCTTTTTGAAAGATTGTTCATAAATCTCTCCATCCTTGTATACTGACAGATGCAAATCTTTTGAAAGTGCGTTGACAACGGAGACCCCCACTCCGTGAAGTCCGCCTGATACTTTGTAGGTATCTTTGTCAAATTTACCGCCGGCATGCAGCACTGTCAGTACGACAGTCGCAGCCGATATCTTTTCTGTCGGGTGTTCTGCTACCGGAATACCGCGCCCGTTATCTTCAATGATCGCTGAACCTGCTTTGGTCAGTGTCACTTTGATCGTATCACAGAAGCCGGCCATTGCTTCATCGATAGAGTTGTCAACTACTTCGTAGACCAGATGGTGAAGCCCTTTTGTGGAAGTATCACCGATATACATTCCGGGTCTTTTCCTGACCGCTTCAAGTCCCTTGAGGACCTTAATGTTGCTTGCACCATATTCTGCCATATTGAAACTCCGTTTTTTGGGGTATTATTACTATATATTTTATCGAAATAAACTTAGGGAAAGCGTGATACAGCCGGGATTTGACGGCTTTTTGCCGAATATCGTTTTTTGTATTTTTGGGTCTGCTTCCAATGAGGAAATTATTTAGGGTTTTTTAAGGCTGCAGTGTCCTGATATCACGCTGTGATTAAACGGTTTTTGTTTATACTCCCCGTTCATTTCTTTCTTTTGTCTCATGACGAAAAGAAAGAGAACGAACCAAAGAAAGAAAAACATGAGCGACATGAACTGTTATGGGTATAAAGCATGAAAAGTCTTGACAGTAGAAGTATTTTATGTCATCGTTCCATACAAGAACGCTGAATGCTACAGCAACATTCCCGCCTGCTGTTTCTTCGTACTCACGATGTCTATTGCATTAGGATCGATAAATTGTTTGCGTTCATAGGCGTCGATGGCATACCTTCCTATCATGGCTGCGTTGTCCGAACAGTATTGGAGGGGGGCGACGTGCAGGGTCTTCCCAAATTCCCGGCAGAGACCTTCGTAAGCATCTCTCAGGTACTGGTTGGCCGAAGCACCTCCCACGATGGCAAAATCTTTGATGGGCTCTTTGGCAAAGATCTTTTTGCTTTTTTGCAGCAGATGCAGCTTGACTGCTTTCTGAAAGGAAGCGGAGAGGTCTGCTTTGTCCTGTTCTGTCATCTTCTCTGCCCCTCCAAGTTTTTCTACGACAAGCCGTACGGCATTCTTCAATCCAGAGAGGGAAAAGGCTATAAGCGGTGAATTACGCAGGGGTACGGGCAGGTTAAAGCGGCTTTCATCCCCTTTGATCGCGAGTGCCTCAATGAGCGGCCCTCCGGGATAACCAAGACCCATCATTTTGGCACATTTGTCAAAACTTTCGCCTACGGAATCATCCATACTGCTTGCAAGTATTTCCATATGTCCAAAATCTTTAACCCGAATTATTTGTGTATGTCCGCCGGAGATCAAGAGTACCAAAAGAGGGAAACGTGTTTCTTTCTCTATGAAGAGCGAATAGATATGCCCTTTAAGATGATGAACGGGGATCAGAGGGATATCTTCCAGCACCGCCAGTGTTTTGGCCATGGCGATCCCCTCAAGGAGTGTCACGCCCAGCCCGGGCTGATTGGTGACCGCGACCGCCTTGAGCTCTCCGAACCATGGTTTTGTCTCTGCAAGTATCCTGGGCAGGGTTACCGCATGCAGCCTTGAAGCCAGCTCCGGTACCACACCGCCGTAACAGGAGTGCTCCGCTTCCTGGGAAATCTTTTTGTGGTAAACGATCTTTTGGGTGGCGATCTCGGTGACGGCGATAGAACTGTCGTCGCAGCTGGACTCTATGCTTAAAATCAACTATCATCCTTTATGTTTGAAACGATCACTGTTTTTTCTCCATCACCAATTGTTCTATCAGCGGCCATTTACCGTATCCGCTGTCTGCGTTGATATGACCTGCCTTTTCGATAACGGTTAGAGGGATATCGTAATGCTTCGCGATCCGGGAAGCTTCTTTAACCGAGATCCAGGGGTCATTGTCTGAAACGATCATCTGTACCTTCTTGGCATGAAGGGTGTCCGGCAGGGGACAGGGAAAAAACGTTTTGATGGTACTCTCGGTTGTTGTCAGACTTGGAGGAGAGACCATGAAAAGCCTTTCCACCGTTGCCATCTCTTCTTCGCAGAGCCAGAACCAGAGGGTGTTGGCCAGAGAATGGCAGACCACAGTGTCGGGTTTGAAATCTTCAAGAACAGCTTTCGCCTGTTTTATCCAGCGGTTCCTGCTGGGGAAATGACAGTTGTCCAGCAGAGGGAAACTGACCGTTCCGTAATTCTTTGCCGTTTCGCAGGCAAGTTCCGCCTGCCAGTGCGGTGCATCCGAACCGCCCCAGCCATGGAGGATAAGGATTTTCATAGAGGTACCTTCTTTAACTGTAGTGCTATCCCTTGTGGGTACCCATAAAGGGCACCCCTACATAGATTTGAATGAACCAACATATGCTCTTACCTCTTTATCAATTTTAATAATTTCATCTATGTTTGCTGCTCTGACATCTCCAAATTTCTCATAGGCATCCAAAACCATATCGCTCATTCCGAAAAAGGAGCATCGCTCTTCCTGGAACGCCTGGATGGCGACTTCGTTGGCAGCGTTGACCACGACGCCAAGATGCGGGTTCTGAAGGATATGCTCTTTGATGTTCCAGATGGGGTAGCGGTCGGCCTCTATGGGCAGGAATTCCATTGTCCCGATACCGAGAAGGTCTGTAGGTGGGAGTATTTCGTCCGTTATTTCGCCCTTGAGAGCGAACGCAATGGGCAGTTTCATGTCCACCCCTGCAAAGTGGGCGGTTGTGGATCCGTCTACAAATTCGACGAGTGCATGGATCATCGATCTTTTTTCAATCACAGCATCAATATTTGAAGTGCCAAAGAGCCATTTGGCTTCAAGCAGCTCGAAGAGTTTGTTGGTCATCGTCGCCGAGTCGATAGTGATCTTGTTCCCCATCGACCAGTTGGGATGCTTGAGGGCATCAGAGAATGTCGCCTCTTTCATTTTGCCGAGTTCCCAGTCCCTGAAAGCACCTCCGCTTGCCGTAATGTAGAGTTTGGAGAAGGGGCGTTCGTTCATCAGGTACCATAGGCCGAAATGCTCCGAATCGATGGGTGTGATGAATGACATGTCAATAAACTCCCCGGCCACGACAAGTGATTCCTTATTTGCCAGAGCAACGCGTTTTCCCAGCGAAACAGCCTTGCGTGTCGGTGCCAGGCCGGCATAACCGACAAGGGCATTGACTATCGTGGTGCTTTGTGTACTTTCTATGAGTTCCAGTATGCCTTCGCTTCCGCAGAGTACGTGGGGATGCCTGACCCTCTTTCTGTCAGCTTCGTTGGCAATGGCGACACGTTTGGGTTTATGTTCAGCGATCTGCTGATTGAGCAGGTCAATGTTGGTCCCTGCGACGAGAGCTTCAATGGCAATGTTGTAGCGTTTGGCGACAATGAGAGTATTGACCCCGATAGAGCCGGTGGAACCGAGAATAACGATGGACATAGCTTATAAAAATGCTCTTAGGGCAATGACCATCATAGGCGCACCGAAAAGGTAGCCGTCGATCCTGTCGAGTATGCCGCCGTGTCCGGGAAGCAGGTCTCCCGAGTCTTTTACCCCGGCTTCACGTTTGAGGTAGGACTCGAAAAGATCACCGAAAACAGAGGCGATCGAGGTCAGCAGTGTCACGGCAAAGGCGATCCAGAGCGGAGCAACATAAAGTCCTATGTAGGTACCCACGGCCGTAGCGACAAGTATGCCGCCGATGACACCTTCAAGCGTTTTGTTCGGAGACGTGTCGGAAAATTTCGTTTTCCCTATGGCCTTGCCGGTAAAGAAGGCTCCTACATCTGTGAGGGCGACCGTTACCAGCAGCCAGAACATGGAAGAGATGCCGAAATCTTCATAGAGGATAAGGAAAAAGAAAATACCGCTGACCGGATAGAGAAAAGGCAGAATGAGCCGTTTGTCGAAGTTGTGGAGATACGCAATAGATGCGCCAAAAATGATGGCGACAAAGTAGAATAGGTCATCCGGATTGGGGTAGACGTAAGCGAACAGCCATAGCAGTACCGCCCAGAAATATGCAGCGGGCCCTACCAGTTTGAACAGTTTCATCGCTTCGTAAAAGGCGAAGATGTAGATGGCTCCCAAAAAAAGCCACATGACAAAAAAACTGTCTATCCAGCCAATGAATCCAACCAGAGCAAGCAGCCCGATCCCTGTAAGCCAGCGTTCCTGATAGTCTGTAAAAATCCGTGTCATATCCTGTCCTGTAGTATATTAGCAATGATTATAGCACGACTTCGATTAGAAGCCTCTATAATGCTATTAAGTTATGCACTATGGGGATGCGACTTTAGTCGCATATCAGCGACTAAAGTCGCTGTTCCAAAACCTTAGTTTATATTCTGATCTCCACGCCCTCTTTGAGTACCGCGACGGTTTGGTATTTGTCATATTCGACATGGGAGCCCTCCTGGACCTTGACGAACTTTCGTTTGGTGTAGTCCACCAGATAGTTTCCCGGCTGGTCGGTCGAGAAATCCACACAGAGTTTGGCGGCAGCCTGAAGTACGGAGTCGGGGAGGTTCTGTTTGTCGGTACGGATGATGACATGGGAACCGGGGATCTCTCTCGTGTGCATCCAGATATCATTCGCTTTGGCCTTTCTGAGCAGTGCCTGGTTCTCTTTGCTGTTGCGTCCGACCATGACCTTGTAATCTTCTATCCAGAAGAGTTCCCCCTCTTTGAGTTTTTCTTTCTTGCGCTGTGATTTCCCGCGCCTGGGGACCAGAAGTTCAAGTTCGTAGGGCTCTCTGGCCTGTTCGAGAGCATAATGGATATTTTCGTAAAAGGCTTTTTTGCTCTCCAGGTTCTCTTTTTCGATATGGATGTTCTTCGCCTTACTCTTGGCGCGTTTGGAAAGGTTGAAGAAGTAGTCGCTCATACGGTTCACTTTGATGTTTTTGGGAAGGGGGATCGTGATCTCCTTGCCTTCGAAATCATAGGTTTTCAGTTTTGTGTCATAGGGTTTGATCTGGTAGAGGTTGGCAAGAATGAGGTTGCCGTACGCTTTCTGCTTCTTCTCCTCCTCTGCCAGTTTCTTCTCGTCAGGAAGTTTTGCCAGCAGCTGCGAGAGTTTTTTGATCTTCTTGGAGACGGAAGAGAGTTTCTGCTTTTTCATCTCCTCAAGACGTTTCTGCTGCATGACATGGTAGCGTTCTTCCAAAACGGCATCGATGTCCGTAGGGTGCTGTGCCCTCACGGCACCTTCTTGATTATTTTTATTATCCAAGGTGTTGTCCGGAGACAACACCCTACGAGGAATGGGCAGCAGTTCCACCCCCGGACGGACTACTCTGAAGGAACTCTCCGCATCGATATGCCTGAGGGCTTCGATGATCACTTCATTTTCGTCCAGAAGAATGGCATTGGTATTTTTCCCGGTAAATTCAAGCTGCAGGCAGATGATCTTGTCTTTGTATGAGCTTTTCGGAGCGATAGTAAAACGCAGCATGCGGTCACCGTTGGGTACTTCGACTTTCAGAAGTCTGCTTCCGCTGAGCAGGGAGTGGAGCAGGGTGTCAAAAGGGGCATTGTAGCCCTGGAGAGGACGCTGGCTGGGAGCTTTGTAAATGAAACTGTGGCCACGGGTCATATTGAAAAAGTAACTGTCTGATTTGTCAAATACGAGTTCGAGTGTATTGTCTTCGATGCGTCTTGCACGGGAGAGATAGCTGAAATCGCTCAGACGTTCGGCAATGGCTTTGAGTTCATAGAGTTTCATTAAAAAAGGTCTCCTTTTAAAGGAGCAAAGCCCCTTTAGAATTCCTCTCACTTTTAACGCTAAATCGTAATGCAGGAAATCACTAAATGATTTCTCGTAAAAGCGTTGCCGTGGCGAGAAGGAATTGTAAAATTAAACCCATGCCAAATGGGTATATGTGGGTGCAATTCTACCATAAATATATTTCGCTATAATTCGCGTAATTGAATGATTATAAAGTTAAGGAAAATCCTATGGGACAAACAATTACAGAAAAGATCTTTTCAGAGCATGCCGGGAAAGAAGTTCATGCAGGAGAGATCGTAAGAGTGCCGATCGATATGACGATCGGCAATGACATTACGACACCCATTTCCATTAAGGCATTTGAGGAAAGCGGTGCAGAAAAACTTGCCAACCCGGATGGCTTTGCCATTGTGATGGATCACTATATTCCCGCAAAAGACATCGCGTCTGCAAATCAGGCAAAAATATCACGAGAGTTTGCCTACAAGCATGACCTGAAATACTTTTTTGATGAGAAAGATATGGGGATAGAGCATGCCCTGCTTCCCGAAAAAGGGCTGGTCATTCCCGGTGATGTCATCATCGGTGCAGACTCGCATACCTGTACACATGGAGCACTTGGTGCTTTTTCAACAGGGATGGGTTCGACAGATATTTCCTTCTCTATTATCACCGGCGGCAACTGGTTTAAAGTGCCGGAGACGATCAAGGTAAATCTTGTGGGTAAACCGGGTGAGCATATTTACGGAAAAGACATCATTTTGGAGCTTATTCGTATTTTGGGTGTGGACGGTGCCTTGTATAAAGCCATTGAGTTTACAGGAGACGGTGTAGCACATCTTGGTATGGCAGACAGGTTTTCTATGTGCAACATGGCCATTGAAGCGGGTGCCAAAAATGGTATTTTTGCTGTGGATGCTGTTTCTCGACAGTATCTTGAAGAGAGAAAAGAAGCCAATGGCGGCTTACGGTCTGAACCGAAAATACACTATTCGGATGACGATGCTGTTTACTGTCAGGAGATCACTATCGACATGGCAAACCTTTCACCGGTAATCGCCTACCCTTTCCTCCCGTCGAACGGCAAGCCGGTAGAGCAGGCCGTAGAAGATGACTTGAAGATCGATCAGGTGATGATCGGCTCCTGTACCAACGGTCGTATTGAAGACTTGCGTATTGCTGCTGAGATTATGAAGGGGCAGAAAGTGGCTAAACATACACGTATGATCGTCACTCCTGCCACACAGAAAATCTTTCTTCAGGCACAGCATGAAGGTTTGATGGATATCCTCATCGAAGCGGGGGCCGTGGTTTCCAACCCGACCTGCGGGGCCTGCCTTGGCGGCTATATGGGGATTCTGGGAGACGGTGAACGCTGTGTTGCCACGACCAACCGTAACTTCGTGGGACGTATGGGTGCGAGAACCTCCGAGATCTACCTGGCCAACTCGGCCGTGGCCGCGGCAAGTGCCATCGCCGGGAAGATTGTCGACCCGAGAGATATCTAATATGCTATAATGATACAAAGAGAGGAGCAGAAGATGTTAAGTAAAGATAAAATTCTGGAAACACTTCATGCCTACAAAGAGATGCATAAAGAACAATATGGCATAGAACAGATAGGTCTTTTTGGCTCATATGCAAAAGACAGGGCTACAGAAGAGAGTGACGTCGATGTCTTTATCTCTCTCAGGCATTCCAATCTTTTTCTTCTCTCGCGTATCCGCATAGAGCTGGAAGAGCTTTTGGGTATTTCTACAGATATTGTTCAGATACGGGAGAGAATGAACACTTACCTCAAAAAACAAATAGAGCAAGAGGCTATAAGTGCATAATGATCCTTTGGTCAAAGAGATTTTTCTTCAAATAAACAATGCCATCGCTACCATAGCGTATCGTTTTGAGCCAATTGTAGGCGAATTATGAAAAAATTCAGCTATACCTTCAAGGTAACCAAAGAAGACATTGACTTCAACGGTCACGTCAACAACGTTACCTACCTCTCCTGGATGATCGATGCTGCAACGAAGCATTCCCAGGCTGTCGGTTCCGGCTATGAAAAGTGTCTGGAACTGGGCGGAACCTGGGTGGCGAAATCCCACGCTATCGAATACAAAAAACCTGCTTTTGAGAACGATGAACTGCAGATGAAGACTTGGATAGAAGAGATCGGGAAGATCATGTCGACCCGTCGCTATGAGATTACACGTCCAGATGACGGTGCGGTTATTTTGGAAGGAAAAACAGAATGGGTTTTTGTAAATGCTAAAAATATGAGACCTATGAAGATTCCAGAAGGGGTTATTAAGGGGTTTAAAAATGCTTAAAGTGGAACATTTAAGTTTTCTCTCAAATAATACAAACCTTAAACCAGAAAACCCCGTAAATAAGGGCTTTAAACTTTTGGATTAAGGTTCACCAAAATGGATCTAACCTTAAAGTGCCGTGTTTTAGGGCTTTGGTGGTTTACATAATGGGCATTCTATCAAGAAAATAAACCACTTACTCTAATCAAAACCATTAAAGCTTAAAACCCTGCATTTGGATCGAACCCGAATCCTCCCCCTCCAAAATCCGGTGTACCGAAACTCTGTGTGGCAAAGGAGGGGTCGGCATGCCCGTGCTTGACCGACTCGCCTCTGAGCATCGTAATGTCCATTTTCGGGTCGATGCCTTTGGGGCAGACTGCCGTACATTCTCCGCATAGGGTACAATCCCACACGCCGTTTGTCTGGATAGTGTCTATGATGCTTTTGGCATCGCCTTCACGTCCGTCTTCGGTGTAGCGGAAGGCACGGGTCAGGGCAAAGGGCCCCAAAAACTCAGGGTTGACGGCAAAGACCGGGCAGGCGGAGTAGCAGGCATCACAGAGTATGCAGTCTGTCTGTTTCTCTGTACGTTTCTCATCTTGATGTGATAGGGAGGCTTCCCTGAACTCCTGCAGCCATGTGGTACCTTGTTTGAGGGTGGCCATGGCACGCTCTTTGTCCACTTTCAGGTCACGCAGGACCGGATGGTACTGCAACGGTTCGATGACATCACCCGGCTTGACCTTGTAGGAGCAGGCAAGTTCCTCTCTGCCGTTCACCCGTACCGCACAGGTACCGCAGACAGATGCACGGCATCCCGCGGAAAAGGTCAGGGTGGCATCCAGTGTCTCTTTAATGTAAACGAGTGCACTCAGAAGGGGTATCTCTCCCGCAGGAAGCCTGTAGTTCTGATGGGTGTTGGTTTCGGAACGAAAGATACTTATTTGCATAGGGACTCCTGATTCTTTTGTAGGGTGCTGTCCACCACCCTTTGGTAGATTGTTTGATCGGTGCTGTCGGGGGACAGCACCCTACGCGGCGGTAAAAAAGTGATCATCATACCTCCTTCTTCCATTGCATCACAAGATGTTTCTTGAACGCATCATTCTCTTCTTCAAACCCGATTTTGTAGTGGGCCCCGCGGCTTTCATCACGGGCAATGGCCGCTGAAATGACGGCAGGTGCCAGAAGCAGGGCACTTTTGAATTCGAGGAATTCGATGAGGTTCTGGTTGTTGCTTCTGCTTTTGTCGCTGATGCCCATTCTCTTTTGGGCTACCTGCATGGCGATGACCTCTTCAAGCGCTTCATTCAGCTGTACATTGTTCCTGACGATACCCACTTTCTCATAGAAGAGTTCACCAAGCATTTCTCTATAGGTGTAAAAACTCTCACTGCTCTCCTGTGTGAAAAGCGATTCGATTTCTGCTTCGTCTCTTTTCCGCTGTGAATCGTCTGCCGGTTTGGAACTGGCATAGAGCGCATGTTTGGAAGCATTCTCGCCGGCAAAGCGCCCAAAAGCGGTAATTTCAAGCAGAGAGTTCCCCCCAAGGCGGTTTGCCCCGTGTACTTTGGCATTGGAACATTCTCCTGCGGCAAAACATCCTTTGATACCATTCACTTCCAGTGCATAATCGACATCGATCCCGCCCATAGAATAGTGCGCGACCGGTTTAATGGGAATGAGCTCGCGTGAAGGGTCAACATGCTCGTGCATTTTGCATAATTCGACTTCCTGGGGAAGCAGTTCCATCAGTTTCTTTTCTCCGAGATGTCGTACATCAAGGAAAACCCTCCTGCCTTCTTTCATTTGTGCGAATATCGCCCGTGCCACTTCGTCGCGCGGCTTGAGCTCATCGATAAAACGTTCACCGTCCTCATTGAGCAGGTATCCGCCTTCCCCTCTTGCACTCTCTGAAATGAGTATACAGGAGTGCTTGAGCGCGGTAGGGTGAAACTGTATGAACTCCATATCGCTGAGTGCACCGCCGGCCCGTAATACCGCAGCGATCCCATCACCGGTAGCACCGTACATGTTGGTGGTGAAACCGTGGTAAATACTGCCGTAGCCTCCCGTCGCCATGACAACGGATTTGGCATCGATTTGCCTGACCCTGCCGGTACGTATGTTGAGGAAAGTGGCACCTTTGGCGGTCTGGTCGGGAGTCAGACCCCCGTCAACGATGAGGTTCAGCAGATAGTGCTCATCTATAAATTTAATCCCTTCTTTCAGGCAGGTATCGTAAAGGGTGTGCAGGATCTTCAGTCCGGTATAATCCTGGGCATAGCAGGCACGTTTGGCCGATGCGCCGCCCATCTGTCTCTGTGCAATGGTTTTGATACCCTGTGTATCGCTATTCAGTCGGGAGAAAGGTACACCGATGCTCTCCAGCCACTCTACGGTCCGGGGTGCGTCCCCGCACATCTGCCGTACCATATCTTCATCGCAGAGTCCATGGGCGGACTTGACGGTGTCCTGTATATGCAGGGCGATATGGTCCTCTTCTACGTTGCCGAGTGCGGCATTCATGCCTCCCTGCGCCATGGAAGTCTGTGAATTCGTCGGGTACATCTTCCCTGCGACCAGTACGGAAGCACCTGCCTCTTTGGCGGCAAGCGCGGCAGAAAGTCCTGCCCCTCCGGAACCTATGATAAGTACATCAATCATCTATTAACCCTTGTTTAAATATGTTTCAATATTGCTGACAATACCTGCTAAAAGCTTACGCCGTGCTTCAATACTGCTCCATGCAATATGCGGTGTGATCAGCAGACGCTCTTTGTGTACTACGCCGTTCAGTCTGTTGTCGGGATCGAACGGTTCTTTCTCCAGTACGTCCAGGCCTGCGTAAATCTCTCTTCTGTCCAGTTCATATGCCAGGTCTGTTTCATTGATGATCCCTCCCCGGCCAAGGTTGAGAAGGATCGCTTTGTCTCTGAGAAGCGGCAGGTTTGTTTCGTTGACAAGTGCATAGGTTTTGTCGTTGAGCGGGGCATGTATGGAAATAATATCACTGGTGGAGAGCAGGACATCAAGCGGCTGGTTCAGGTAGGGATGTTCTGTGTTCTGCCCGCTGGTCGAGTAGTACCCTACATGTGCGCCAAAAGCCGTTGCGACCCTGGCAACCTCCTGTCCGATACTGCCCATTCCGATGATACCCCATTTTTTGCCGGAGAGCTCATGAAAAGGACGTGAAACATCGGTAAAGAGGCCGGACATACTCCACAGGCCGCTTTGTACGACATGATGATAATAATCCATATGCTCAAGGAGGTAGAAAAGCATGGCAAAAGTGTGCTGGACAACCGACTGTGTGGAGTATCCTGCAACATTTTTGACTGCGATATTTAGTTTTTTGGCCCCATCAAGGTCGACATTGTTCGTGCCGGTTGCAGCGATGCAGATGAGTTCCAGAGAGGGGCACTGCCGCATCGTTTCTTCTGTGAGTACCACTTTGTTGCTGATGACGATATCGGCATTCTGAATGCGGGAAAGTGTTTCATCTGCGGTAGTGGTGGTGTAGGCGGTTACCTCTCCGAACTGTTCGAGTACGCTGAGGTCAAGATCTCTTCCTAAGGTTTCAGTGTCCAGTATAACGATCTGTTTTGGCATGCCTATTCTCCTTGTAATGTCATGATAATGGTTCTGCTTCTGGCATTGTCCCTGTGTTCAAAAAGGTAAATGCCCTGCCAGGTTCCGAGCAACAGTCTTCCGTTCCCTACGGGAATGGTAAGAGAAGTGCCAAGCAGCATATTTTTCAAATGGGACGGCATATCGTCGGCACCTTCATAGGTATGGCGGAATTTCGGATATGTTTCGGGGACAAGGTCGTTGAGGAAATGCTCTGCGTCACTGCGTACACTCGGGTCCGCATTTTCGCTGAGGCATAAACTGGCCGAGGTATGCTGTAAAAAAAGATGGACAAGCCCTGCCTGAACGGACCCGTCGAGCAGATCGTCTATCTTTTGGGTGATAAGGTGCATCCCCCTGCCTGAAGGCGGAAGGGTGAGTGCATACTGTTTAGTGGTCATCGATCTGTGAAACGATCTGTGCAGCTCTGGTTTTGGCTCTTTCCACATCGCTGTCAAGGACAAGACTGACGGCCATACGTCTTCCCACATGGGATTCCGGCTTGCCGAAAACCCTGACAAAGCTGTTTTGGCTAAAGGCATCATCCGGAATATCAAGCACCGGCTTGTGACTTTCATTTTTTGCTTTGTAAGCACCGCAGGCACCGGCACCGTAGAAAGTGAAGTCAAGCGGAAGGCCGAGTACGGCCCTGACATGCAGGGCAAATTCGCTCTGGCTCTGTGTGATCAGTGTCACCATTCCTGTATCGTGCGGGCGGGGTGAAAGTTCGGAGAAGTAGACCTCGTCATCTTTAACGAAGAATTCCACACCGAAGATACCGCGGCCACCGAGACCGTCTGTGACCGCTTTGGCGATCTCCTGTGCTTTTTTGAGTGCTGAGGGAGTCATCTGCATAGGCTGCCAGGAAAGAATGAAATCACCGTCTTTCTGTACGTGTCCTATGGGTTCACAGAAGACGGTTCCCGTTTCGTTGCGTATGGTTAAAAGTGTGATCTCGTAATCAAAAGGAACGAACTCTTCCACGATCAGTTCGCTGGCATCTCCTCTGGCTTCCTTGGCGATCTCCCAGGATTTCTCTATGTCGTCCGGTGTCCGGGCGATACTCTGTCCGTGTCCGGAAGAACTCATTACCGGCTTGACAACACAGGGAAAACCGATGCGTTCCGCTGCCGCTTCCAAGCCTTCCAGGGTAGTGACGAATTCATAGCCGCTGGTTTTAAGACAGAGTTCTTCCGCCGCAAAGACACGAATGTTTTTGCGGTTCATCGTTTTATTGACCGCTTCTGCATTGGGGATCACGCGGTACCCTCTTTTTTCTGCTTCAAAAAGTGCAGAGATTGAAATGGCTTCTACTTCGGGAAGAATGTACGTCGGCTGTTCTTTTTCAATAATTTCAATGACCGAGGCTTCATCCTGCATATCAATAGCATAAGAACGGTTGGCAACGAGATGGGCCGGTGCATTCTCATATTTGTCGACAGTGACGACTTCGATACCGAGCCTCTGGGCTTCGATGGTCACTTCTTTACCCAGTTCACCCGAACCAAGCAGCATGATCTTGATGGAGTCTTTTTGGAGAGGGGCTGTAAATGTCATAGGAAAACCTTTTGAAAAATAATTGGGTTTATTTTAGCGAAAAGTTAGATAAGATGTAATGAGTTGTGAAATGTTTTATGCGGTTTGTGTTAAAAAGCAGTAGTGAGTGACAGAGCCGAAGCTCTGCCGAAGACCGGTTACAGTCTGGACTCGTATCTTCTAAGCATGAAGAGTTTCTTGAGGATCTTCTTGCGAGTTGCGATCTTCTCTTTCTTTCTCTTTTCAGTCTTAGTCTCGTAATGCTGTCTAGCTCTCGCTTCAGTTACGATAAGGTTTCTGTCACTTTGTCTTTTGAATTTTCTGTAAGCATCATCAAAAGAGTCACGTGGAGTCAGTTTAATTCCTGGCATCGAAAAGCACCCCCTCTCTTATTGTAAATTCTCCTTGCACCGGAACCAAGTCCCGTTACAATTCCTCTCACTGAAGCTTCGCCGATCCGGCTCAGAATGTTCTTCGTGTAGAGTGAGTCAATAAATATGAAGCGGATTATATCGAAATAAATTTATGGTAAGATAAAAAAAGAAAACCTTAGTGGAGGAATCAGCAATGCAGAAAGTATTTAACTCTTGTTACGCGTTGGACAAGCGCTGTTATGAACAGTATGGACTGACGGAAGATATTTTGATGGAACATGCGGCGGAAGGTATGGCCGCTTACATTAAAAGGCATTTTGAAAAGGGTGCTTCCGTGCTGATCGTTTCAGGTGCGGGGAACAACGGAGCGGACGGTATCGCTCTTGGACGCCAGCTTTACGGTGCCTATGCTGTCACCTTGGCTTTGCCTTTTGCTGTCAAGTCCGAAATGGCAAAACTGCAGCTTCAAAGAGCAGAAGCCCTGGGACTGACGGTAACGAAGGAGCTGCGGGATGCCGATGTGATCGTCGATGCCATTTTCGGGGCAGGGCTGAATAGGGCGATGGATGAAAAGACACAGAAAACAGTGCATAAAATGAACAGCCTGAAAGGTTTCAAGATCGCCTGTGACATTCCGACCGGAGTAGATAAGAACGGCTTGCTGTCTCCTTTTGCTTTTCATGCAGATCTGACTGTGACCATGGGTGCACTGAAAGCATTGCTCTACGTAGATGAAAGCAAAGATGATATAGGTGAAGTGCTGCGTGTCGATCTTGGTGTGAGTTCCGAACACTATGAAGATGAGAGCAATACCTTTGTGCTTGAAGCTTCCGATATGAAACTGCCAACGAGAACAGTACGTGCTGCCCATAAAGGAGATTTTGGCCATGCAGGTATTTTCTGCGGAGAAAAAGAAGGTGCCGGGATTATTGCGGGTACCGCAGCCAGCAGATTCGGCGCAGGGCTGACAACACTGATAGTACATCAGAAGGTCACGCCTCCTCCATATCTTATGCATGCCACGGTCGTGCCGAAAAACTGTACGGCACTTGCCGTAGGTATGGGCCTGGGGAATCATTTTGAGGGTGAATTCCTTCAAGACTGTGTGGTGCAGAGCCATCTTCCCATTGTTTTGGATGCAGACAGTTTCTATTCGACAGTACTGTTGTCGATCCTGGAACAAAAAGAGAGGGAGATCGTCATTACGCCGCATCCCAAAGAATTCAGTGCGTTATGGGAGCGGCTGACGGGAGAAGTGTTAACGGTTTCCCAAATTCAGAGAGACCGTTTCGGCACCGTACAAAAATTCAATGCAAAGTACCCCCATGTCACGCTCCTTCTAAAAGGTGCCAATACGCTTGTCATGCAGGAGGAAAAATGCTATATCAATCCTCTTGGCAATGCAAAACTGAGCAAAGGAGGCAGCGGAGATGTACTCTCGGGTCTGATTGTTTCTCTGCTTGCCCAGGGTTATACCGGAGTAGATGCTGCCATACAGGCTTCCTTGGCACTGACGATCGCCTCAGAGAGATATCCGGGTGCTTCCTATGCAATGCTTCCGACAGATATTATGGCAGAAATAGAAAAACTTGAAGCGCTGTAGGGACGCTGTAACCGGGGATTGGATACAATAGCATCATGAAAAAAATAGCCGTACTGTTCAGCGGCAAAGGTTCGAACTTTGCCTATATTGTCAAAAAATAAAGGAAAATAAAGGGGACAAAAATAAAGGGGACAGGCTACTTTTTCTTTAACTTTTGCTATGGTGTTCCCCCCCCAAAGTAAAGGATGCAAAATGCTACGTATACCAAGAGGAGAGACAGCAGGAGGTGTTTACCATAGTGTCAATAGAGGAAATATGTGAATGCAAGTCTTTGATGATAGGGAAGATTATGAATATTTTCTTGAATTGCTTGAAAAAGCAAGTAAAAGAGAAAATGTAAAGATACATGCCTACTGCCGTATATCTAAAGAAGTAAATAGTCTAATCAGTAGACTGATGCAATGAGTGATGATTTCGCATGTACGTTACTATCATAAGAAAAATAAAACCTCAGGACATAGCTGGCAAGGAGGATATAATAAAAGCTTCATGGTAGAAAAAGAGGGTTACTATCTCGCACTTATTATGATATATAGAAGCCAATGCTTTAAGAGCAAAACGTGTAAAACATGCTCGAGACTGGGATTATGGTTCGTTGATAGAAAGAGAGTTACACATTATACGTAACTCAGTTAATAGACAGACTCCACTAGGTAATGAGAAGTGGCAAGTAGAAATTGCCATCAAATATGGTATGCTATTTATACTAAATCAGAGAGGAAGATCTAGGAAAGATGGATAAAAGTAGCCTGTTCCCATTATCCGGCATGAATGTTTTTTCACTAAGAAAGCATTTGAGAAAAGTAACATTTTTGCTCAATGGAATTTTCGGAAATTATTGTCGCACTGTCTGGTTAATCGGTGATGGTAGAAGCGGAACAACATGGGTGTCAAACCTGATCAACTGGGATAAACGATATCGTGAGCTGTTCGAACCGTTTCATCCGTGGAGACTGAGGCCACCTTTTCAAATGCATCATTATATTCGCTGCCATGATGAAAAGAATCCATTGGATTCGGTGATCGATAAGGTGTTCAGTGGACGGGTACTGGATGACCGGGTTAATGAGGATAATACAGGGTATTGGTATCGTGGACTGTTAGTGAAAGATATTTTTGCAACGCTGCTTGCAGCGAAAGTCAAACATGACCGGCCTGATATTAAAGTCGTTCTGCTGATACGCAATCCATTTGCTGTTGCATTGTCGAAATACCACAAGCGCGGTTGGCACTGGATGACAGAGCCCACAGCATTTTTGGAGAACAGAGAATTAGTCGAAGATCATCTGTCCCCTTTCGTGGCGATAATTGAAGCATGTGAAGACGATTATATATTGAAACAGATTCTGATATGGTCTATTGTCCACTATGTCTTTTTTCGGCAGTTTCAGGAAAAAGATGTTTATATTGTCTTTTATGAAGAGCTTTATATGCATCCAGAGACGGAGTTGAAAAACCTTTTCACCTTTTTGCAGGATGAGCCTGTGACGGAAATAGCTGACACCGTTATGCAGCAGCTAAAAAAGCTAAGCAAAGTGTCTGGTAAAACAAGTACTTTTATGCGTGGAATGTCGCCTATTGAGAGTTGGAAAAACGAGATACAGCCGGACGTACTGGAAAAAGGCCGTCACATTTTAGAAACGTTTGGTCTAGATGAACTTTATGATGCCAATGGCCTGCCACATTCCGAAATGCTTCGGATCCTGTTCGAAAAGCGTTGCCATGACCAATAATGAAATGACGATCGCGTTTTTGCTTTTGGCGCATCATCAGCCGGAACACACAGGACGTCTAGTTCGGATGCTGGATGATCCCCGCCACCATTTTTTCATCCATGTCGATAAACAGACTGACCTCAGTTGGTTTCGAAAAAAAGCAACTGTTAAAGGTGAAAACGTTCACTTTTTGACAGACAGGAATCGGTTCAAGATCAATTGGGGTGGCTTCAATATGCTTAAAGCGACATTGCGGCTGGTCGAAACGGCATGGCAATCTCCTCTGCAGTTCGGACGTTTTTGCCTGTTGAGCGGGTCGGATTATCTGTTAAAATCGCAAGCAGATATGCGTACTGCTTTGGCAGAAGATATTGAATACATACGTATTGACCGTATGCTTTCAGATCATCAAAGCGACACGCACTCGCATAATATAGAGCATTTTTTCTTTCCGGACAATCCTATATTGAAATCGTTTCGTCTTTCAGGAAGGTTCCATCGCAGGCCATATGACGGCATCGCTTTGTATCATGGTTCGCAGTGGTGGGCGCTCTCGCGTAGGGCCATAAGTTTTATATTGGATTTTCTTGAAAAAAATCCGGCATATACGCAGTTCCATCGTTATGTTAATTGCCCGGATGAGATTTTTTTTGCTTCTATGCTTAAAAGTACTCCTTTCGCCGATAGGATTTCACATGATTTTGAAGCCAGGCAACTGATGGATCCGACCCTGTTCGGTGCTCATTATATTGATTGGTGTTTATGTTCCAATGACGGAAGATCGCCAAAGATATTGACAGAAGATGATTATGAAAAACTTTACCGCTCTGAGGCATTGTTCGCACGAAAATTCGATGAAGAGTCATCAGCGATACTGCTTCAGAAAATCGACCGATGTTTGGGGAAGTACTGATAAAAAATACTCCTGCCATCTCTGTTGTCATACCAGTATACAATGTGGAAGCGCATGTTGCCGAGGCGATTGAAGATATTCTTTCGCATACATTTGCCAATATTCAGAAAGTACTTCTTCCCTATCGCACTTATCATAAGCAGGTTAGCTGGATACAAAAGGATGAACAGTTTTTCAACAATGTTGAATTGAAACGGGGATGTTAGAGTGGATGGGATGTAGTGGAAACAGTGTAGAAATTCAGATGCTGTCACTTTTGGGCTTTAGAGCGGAGCACAACATATGGAGAATAAAAGAGCTGGACAAAAATTACTTTGCTTGAGAATAGTTTCAACCTTAATCTCTCTAAGAACTGAGAGAATTGGTTTTTTATATATTTTTTAGTGCATATTCAGTATCATTGTCAAGTTCTATAAAAAAGCCTTCATTATTTTATTGGAATCTATGTGCGAAAGTTGAGTTAGATGCTATAATATTTGAAGTTAGATGAATTCTTTGGATTTTTCAGAGGGTTCAAATGTTTGTTGTAATACAGAGAAAAGTGATGATGAGAACTTTTGGAACGGCAATAAAGTTTGCAATGAAACCGGCAATGTGGAAAAGAAAAAAATACCTTTTGCTTCTAGGGCATATGCGTAGTTACTCGACACTTTTTTCACATTTGCTCGGTTCGCATAAAGCAATATGCGGAAATGCACAGGCCTATACTGGATAGATAGACCTGTGGCATCTGTTTTTGCGTCTTGAACAGGAAGGACTCTGTCCTGAACAGCACCAATTTTTGCTAAACAAAGTGCTGTATTATCCGTATTGTTGTAGTGGCAAAAAAATACTGTTTCGGCCGGATGTGTATGTCATTATTATCGTTAGATCTCCGGAAGCAACGATCCGAAGTATCTTACATATGGGAAAAAACCTAACAAAAACAAAGAAGCCCATGTGTGAGGATGAGGTGGTTGATTATTACTGCGATCAGCTTCACCATCTTGTAGGAATAGCACAAATGTTAGAAAAGCGTGCACTATTTGTCGATGCAAATTTAATCATGGATGATTCGGAAACAGTTCTTCAGTCTGTACAGTAGTTTCTGGGTTTGGATCAGTCTTTTTCATCCGAATATCATCTTTTTAAGTATATGGGGGAAAAGGTTATGGCGACCCTTCTGACAAAATCCGCTTGGGGAAAGTTGAGCGGGGGAAAAGTGATTATGTCGAAATTACACTTGATACGGAAAATTTGAAACGGGTGCAGCAGGCGTATGATAAGTGTATTGTTTCATTGAAAACATGCAGTATTGTTGCACGGTCTGTCTGTTTTCTATCGTATACCGGCAGTAAGATATCGATCTTTTCAAGCATTGAGATATCCTTTTGTTTTTAAGTAATCCATGACCTGTTGTGCGGCATTTTCGACAGAGATGTCATGGTTAACGATATGGATCTCGGGGTTTTTCGGCACTTCGTAGGGCGAATCGATTCCCGTGAAGTTCAGTATCTCGCCGGCGCGGGCTTTTTTGTAGAGTCCTTTTGGGTCGCGCTGCTCGCAGATTGCCAGCGGTGTATCGACAAAGATCTCGATAAACTCGCCGTCTTTTAGAAGCTTTCGTACCCAATTTCGGTTGCTTTGAAACGGCGCAATAAACGCTGTCAGCACGATCGTCCCGGCATCGACAAAAAGCTTGGCCACTTCCCCGATACGACGGATATTCTCAATGCGGTCTTCCTTGGAAAAACCGAGTCCTTTGTTCAGTCCATGGCGAATATTGTCGCCGTCAAGCAGGTAGGTGTGCTTTTGTAACTGCAAAAGTTTCGTTTCGACCGCGTTGGCAACGGTACTTTTGCCCGATCCGCTCAGTCCCGTAAACCAGAGAATGCATGGTTGTTGACCTTTGATTGTCGAGCGCTCCTGTTTGCTGACATGATGGTCATGCCAGACGATATTCTTATTTGACATAATGCCTCTTTACTACATATTGGACGATAATCTGCACTGCTTCATTGGCGCTGATCCTATCCGTATCCATCACGATCTCGGTGTGCTGCGGCTCTTCGTAAACATCGTTAATGTCTGAAAAATTCTGCAGTTCGCCCGCCATGGCTTTGGCGTAAAGCCCTTTGTAATCACGGGCCTTGCAGGTTTCGATATCGGCTTTGACATAGACGATAATGTTGTTTTTGACCATCTCTCGGATCGCCTTAGGTGATTCACGGTAGGGAGAAACGAATGAAGCGACGGTAGAGATAGAGTTTTTTTGCAGGGTTCGGATCAGGTTGCCGATGCGGTGCATATGACGGTTGCGCTCTTTGCGGCTGAACCCAATGCCGGGGATCAGTTCTCGGATATCCTTGGAGCCGATCCGCTCGAGGGGGATATGCAGTTTTCCTAGTTCAGCGTAGACCTTGTCTGTGATAGTCGTCTTGCCCGAGAGCGGCAGCCCAGTGAACCAAAAATTGAACGGCTCGATCCTTTTTTTCCTCCAGTACAATCCCACTTTGAGTACCATCTCAAGCAATCCCGCCGCAATCGCCAGATCGAGCCGACCGAAAAAGACATAGACGATGATAATCGTCGTCATCGTCATTTCGACAATACGCCAGCTGATGCCCTTGACGATGGAGCGGGTGTTCGTCTCTTTAAACATTCAAAGGACTTTTGAATTAGGGTTCGGGAAAATGACAATGTTCCTTTGCCTGAATCCTGAATCCGGGACCCTGAGCCCTGATCTCAACACGGCCTGCACCTCCATTCCGGAAAGTGCTCGCGAATATAGGCATTAAGTGCCTTTTCCGCCTTGGTATATTCGCGCGTACCCGCGGTAATCGTTTCACCATCGCGTGCCGCGACATCGACGATCATCCCCGCCCCCACGGTATTGTTCGTGATACGGTCGATGATAATGAAGCTACCGGTTTGGCGGTTATCGATGTAGCGGTCGGCAGCGACAGGGCGAGAAAGTACAAGCTTGCATGAAGCGATATCGTTTAGATGCAATTCGCTCACCGTTTCTCGTTCGTATGTATTGACATCAACCTTGTAGTTGATATGCTCAAAATGACCCGGCATCATGCTTGTAGCATACTTGATGTCAAATGTCTGCCCCGGCTGCATCGGCTTTTCGTCCATCCAGACGACCATCGCCTTGAGCGCATTTGAGACGCGCGGCAGATCGCGGCTGTGCACGATTATATCGCCACGGCTGATATCGACTTCGTCCTCGGTGGTAATCGTTACAGCCATTGGGGCAAAAGCTTCTTTGCTCATAACATTGCGATTGGCTTCAGTGATATTACCGGCGTTGATGATACTTTTGACTTTAGTCATTTTCCCTGACGGCAGCACCGTGATCTCATCGCCGACGCCGACGCTTCCCAAAGCAATCGTACCACAGAAGCCACGGAAATCGAGATTGGGGCGGTTGACGTACTGGACAGGGAAGCGGAAGTGTTCCGTGTTCCGTACCCTAGGCTCCATGCTCCAAAGGTCGATAGTATCCAGAAGTTCAAGGAGAGGTTTTCCCTTGTACCACGGAGTGCGGTTGCTTTTGTCAACAACATTGTCGCCATCGAGGGCACTCATGGGGATATAATAGGTCGTTGGTCCTTGATTATTGGCCGTTGGTAACCGGTCGAGTACTTCTTGCGCGTAGGCGGTTTCGATCTCGTTGAAGCGTGACTCGTCGAAATCGACAAGATCCATCTTGTTGACAGCGACAATAATGTGGCGGATACCCAGCAGGTTGACGATATAGGTATGGCGGCGGGTCTGGGTGAGGATCCCCTTGCATGCATCGATCAAAATAATAGCAACATCGGAGGTGCTGGCACCTGTGACCATATTACGGGTATATTGCTCATGGCCGGGGGTATCGGCAATGATGTACTTACGCTTGTCGGTGGCGAAAAAACGGTAAGCGACATCAATGGTGATCCCCTGCTCCCGCTCGCTCTGAAGCCCATCGACCAGCAGGGCCATATCGATCTTCTCTCCGGTTGTACCGTACTTCTTGCTCTCACTCTCGGCAGCCGCCAGCTGGTCCTCGAAGATCACCTTGCTGTCATACAGCAGCCGTCCGATCAATGTACTTTTGCCATCGTCGACCGATCCGCAGGTCAGAAAGCGGAGCATGTCTTTATTTTCGTGTTCTTTGAGATAAACCTCTATATCAGTAGAGGTCTTATTGTCTACAGACATACGGCACCTCTTTCATTCAAGATCCAACATTTTAAAAATATCCTTCGATTTTTTTCTTCTCCATCGCGCCTTCTTGATCCTTGTCGATCAGGCGGCCTTCGCGTTCGCTGCTGCTGGAAAGCATCATCTCGCGAATGATCTCGGGCAGGGTGCTTGCGGTCGAGTTAATAGCACCCGTGAGTGGGTAGCAGCCCAATGTTCTGAAACGCACCATCTCGTTCTTTGCCTTGGCTCTCAGTTCCTCGGGCACACGGTCATCATCGACCATAATCTTGGTACCTTCGTATTCGATGACCGGGCGTTCTTTGGCGAAATAGAGTGATGGGATGGGGATATGCTCCAAGTAAATATACTGCCAGATATCGAGTTCGGTCCAGTTGGAGATAGGGAAGACCCTTACGCTTTCGCCTTTCTTGATCTGGGTGTTGTAGACGTTCCACAGTTCGGGACGCTGATTTTTCGGGTCCCAGCGGTGCTGCTTGTCGCGAAACGAAAAGATACGCTCCTTGGCGCGCGATTTCTCCTCGTCACGGCGCGCCCCGCCGATCACAGCATCGTAGCCGCCTAGCTTCAATGCCTGTTTGAGCGCTTCGGTCTTCATGATATCCGTGTGCACCTTGCTGCCGTGAGCAAAAGGGCTGATGTCCATTTCAATGCCGTTGGGATTCGAGTGCACGACAAGGTCGAACCCAAGCTCTTGTGCCCGGTAGTCACGAAATTCGATCATCTCATTGAATTTCCAGAGCGTATCGACATGCAGCATTGGAAACGGCGGTTTCCCCGGTGCAAACGCTTTCATAGCCAGGTGCAGCATCACCGATGAATCCTTGCCCATGGAGTACATCATCACGGGATTGGAGAATTCGGCGGCGACTTCGCGCAAAATATGGACCGACTCGGCTTCGAGCTGTTTGAGATGAGTGAGACTATGAGGTTCAATCATAAAAAAGCACCTGTTTTTTATGATATTTTACCCTAAACCTCCTTTGCAACTTCGGCTTCCATTTCCCAAATCTCGAAATAGAGATTTCATAGAGATACATGTTCAAGAGAATCAGTAATCAAATACTAAAGAAAAAAGAAGAAAAGGGGGGCAAAGAAAAGAGGATAGGGCTCAGGTAACAATGATAACTTAATCTGTGATGTCATACTCCACCTAAGGAGTACATGATGGCAAAAAGACCAGGCATAGAACTCAATATAGGCTACTCTATCTACTGTAACAAAAAGAATAAATGTATAGAGATTATTTGTGGCAGGGAAAGTTTAAGTCGTGGTATGTCACAGATAATGCGTACTTCCTATAAACTCATGCGTTACATAAAGTAAAATAAATAGAATCCATTGTCTATAGCATGCATGGATAGTGGAACATTACAACGAAGACAAAGATGCCTTCCTGACTCGTCCTGTTGACACTGCACAGAGCTTCAAGAGTTGTAGAAAAGCTTTTTCACCCATAGGCGCACCCAACGGTGATACAAAGACTTGAAAAAATGTTTGAAAACACGGTTGACATAAAAGCACGCAACAACAGATACTCAAAACCATAAACAAAGGCTACTCTCAGCACAGCATTGCTAAAGTGTTGGGAATATCACAACAGGCAATATATGGCGTGATTAAGAGGAGTATAGGATGAGTTGTCATTGTCACCTGGCATCTATCTCTAAAAACATACAACAGGCAGATAGATGAAAGAGTGTAAAAGAATAGCGGTGCTTTTCAGTGGAAAAGGATCGAACTTTTCCCATATTGTCAAAGCTTTACACCCGGATGAAGCGGAAGTTGTCGTAGCTCTGACAAACAACCCAGCTGCCGGAGGCATTGAAGTGGCAAAGGAAGCAGGTATTCCTCTGGAGATCGTCGATTCAAAAGTCTATGACAGCAGAAAAGCATTCGACAGGGAGGTTGTGGAGCGGCTGCAGCGCTATGCTCCCGATCTTACCGTGTTGGCAGGGTTTATGCGTATCTTGACACCGGTGTTTACAGAAAATGTCAAGGCTGTCAACCTGCATCCGTCCCTGCTCCCGAGACACAAAGGACTTCATGCCATAGAAAAAAGCTACCATGATGCACACGATACCGGCGGGGTTTCAGTCCACTGGGTCACCTCTGAACTGGATGCCGGTGAGATCATTCTGCAGAAAGAAATTTCTAAAGAAGGTTTGACTCTCGAAGCGTACGACAGGAAGATACGCCAGACTGAAAAAGAGGCACTTGTCGAAGCGATCAGAAGAGTGTTGTAGCCATGCAGTACTACAACGATAAAACCAACAGGCAGGGTACCTATTTTGCCTTTGTTGCCGTACAGCTCTTCCTGCTTCTGATCGTGTATGGATTTGTCTACACTTCGCTGGTCGCAGTGAAACTGGCGGTCGCCCGGTATCATCTGACCTTCATGGCCTATATGCCTGTGGTACTTGCCCTGATCGTCTATCCTGTCGTTCTTTACAAAACCCGCAAAATGTTCCGTGCGGGGAAAAGGCTGCGTGCGACAGGCTGGATGCTGGGTTGGGCTTCTGTGATCATCGTGGCATTGTACGCTTTCCTTTCTCAGTTGATAAGAGTATAATTCGCCAAAAAGAGCTGTCTTGTTACGATATTTTCCTTCCAGGCATCAGAAAATACTCAGACTTTCCATTCCTGCGGCCATTAACTCGCTGCTTGATATGCTTCAAGTGATCACAGACTTGATCATGGTAGGGCGTATTTCTGCTTTTGCGGTAGCGGCAGTAGGGCTTGGTTTGCAGTCGCTGATGTTTGTTTTTGCCGTGCTTACACTGCTGAACGTGGGTACATCCGCACTTCTGTCGCGTTTTGTAGGTGCCCGACGCATGAAGCGTGCCTCCATAGGCCTTTCAACCCTGCTGCGCTTTGCCTTTTTTCTGAGTCTGCCTGTCATGGTGCTCTGGTATTTCCTGGCATCGCACATTTATGTCTGGTTCGGTACCGCACCCGAAGTGGTTACCTTGGGAAAAGATTATGTGCAGACACTGACCTGGATGATGCCTTTTGTTTTTATGAAACTCGTATTCGTTGCGGCGCTCAATTCGGCAGGCGATACCAAAACGCCGATGTATGTCAAAATTTCCTCTATTTTGCTGAATGTGATATTAAACTACCTCCTGATCTTCGGTAAATACGGTTTCCCGGAACTTGGTGTACTCGGAGCGGCTGTGGGTACAGTCATTGTCAACATGATCGAGTTTTGTGTCTATGTCGTGTTGTACTGGCGCCACAAAACACCGTATATTCCGCTGTGGTACCATTCGAGAGCTCTGCTGATGCGTGCCTTGAAAGTAGGTTTCCCCGCATCTGTAGAACGTGCTTTGACCTTCGGGTCTTTCATGCTCTTTACCGTGATCATTGCCCATTACGGTACCGCAGTACTTGCCGGTTACCAGATAGGGCTGAGGGTAGAAGGTTTGGCTTTTATGCCCGGTATCGGTTTTACGATCGCAGCGATGGCTCTGATGGGGCAGGGACTGGGAGCCAAAAATCCGCAACAGGCGAAAGAAGATGTACTGCTTGTGCTCAAATATACCTCAGGTTTTATGTTCATACTTTCTTTTTTCATGATATTTATGCCCGAAAAGATCGTCTGGCTCTTCACCAATGACCAGGCAACCATAAAAGAAGCGAGTCTTTACCTGCGGATCGTTGGGGTATCACAAATCCCTCTGGCATTTAACTTTGTGCTCTCCGGTGCACTCAGGGGTGCGGGAGACAGTAAAAAAACCCTGAAGATCAACCTGGTTTCGCTCTGGCTGGTACGAATCATTCCCGGGTTTTTGCTCAGCTGGTATTTTCACAGTATTCTTTTTGTCTACTTTGCTGTGATCTTCGATACTTTTGTCCGGGCTGTCTGGCTTTGGAAGACATTTGAAAAGGGAGAATGGCAAAAGGTCAAAGTATAGTACAGACCGGTTTATGCTGCAATTTTTTGCTGCAGGTAACGGTTTTTGTGTTTTACCTGTGCTATAATTGCATTTTAAGGGGCATCTAATAATAGGTGATACCCACAACATCACCTATTATTAGAGGTCCCCTTAATTACAAACTTATAAAGGAACAGCCTATGAGAAAAGAAGTAAAAAGTCTTGATGAGCGGATCGAACGTGTCTACAGGATGGCAAAAGAACATTTTGGGGAAGTACGTTTCGTCGGCATCAAAAAACATACAAAGATCGGCTGGGTAGCCAAGATTCAGTTTGACGAATTTGAATCATTGATCGCCGAGGGGGAAAGTGCGGAAGATGCAATCAAAAATCTGCGAAAACGACTTAAAAAGATCATTGACCGCTATAACATGGTATAGCAATGAAGGGGAGAGGGTGTCGTGCACCACAGGCACTTCTTTTCGCCGTCCTTGCAGCAGCAAAAACAAATCATTGAAGAAAATATGAAAAAAAATATTATTTTAATAGGATTTATGGGAGTAGGCAAGGGTACAACAGCCCGTGCTTTTGCCAGAAAATACGGAGTTTACAACATCGATACGGATGATCTCATAGAGTCCAAAGAGAACAAAGAAGTCAAAAAGATCTTTGAAAAGAAAGGCGAAGCATACTTCCGTAAATGCGAGCAGCAGACGGCAGACTGGATAGAGCAGTGTGTGACGGGTACGCTCATTTCCTGCGGAGGCGGCTTTTACAAAGTGAACAATCTGAAGAAGCTGGGTACCGTTGTATTGCTGGATGCGTCCTTTGAATGGATACACAACCGTTTGAAAACAGCAAAGAACGCCAAGTCAAAGCTGGCCAAACGACCGCTCTTTTCTGATGTGAAACAAGCAAAAGCACTTTACAAAGAGAGAGAAAAAGCTTACAAAAAAGTGGCAGATGTAATCATAGATGTGGCTACGCTTACGTTGGATGAGCAGCTTGAAAAGATCGCCGGGAAATGCAAAATATAGGCCTGTTTTCTTTTTCCGGACGCTTGTTGCGTCCCTCTATTCCGCAGAATTTCCTTCTACAAACAGTCCAAGAACAACAAGTGCGATATAGGCACCGATAATGACAAAGAGTGTATTGCTGCCGTAAGCGATGATCGTGTCTTTGAGAGAATTGAAATTCTCTTTGATCTCCATCATCAGTGTAACCCATATGCCAAAAGAAACCAGGATCAAAACCCCTTTCATATTCAGCATCGTTGTGTGTTTAACTGTCTTTTTTTTCATTGATAGTATCCTTTTTCAGGGTGTGTGCTTCCCAATATTCAAGTCCTTTGAAAAGACCGGTCAGTATACCGAAGATCAGCATGGTACTCCCCATACAATAGGGGACAAGTTCGGAAAATGGTGCCGGGTCTTTCAGAAAGGTGAGCATTACATAGAGCCAGGTACCTACAGCGGTTACCGCCAAGATACGCTTCATCCATTTTATCATTATAAGCAATTGTTTGTTTTCCATAGGCTTATTTTATCGAAATTAGATATAATTTTATCAATTAAATTTTAAGAGAATCAATGCAGAGATTTGAAGCCTATCTATCCCGTAACCTACCCCAAGTAAGCACGTTTCACCCGGTGTATGAAAAAGCACTGGGTGCCATGCTTCAGGCGGGCGGCAAACGTTTCCGTCCCATGCTGCTGCTGAGTATTGTCGATGTGTATGAACCCATGCTCTACGATTCTGCACTTCCTGCGGCACTCGCACTTGAAATGTTCCATACTTATTCTCTGATACACGATGACCTCCCCGCCATGGACAATGCCGACCTCCGCCGCGGACATCAAACCCTGCATAAACGTTTTGACGAAGTGACAGCCATCCTGGCAGGAGATGCCCTCAATTCCGATGCCTTTTACCTCATAGCCAAGGCTCCGCTGCGGGATGATGTAAAGATCAGGCTGGTTGAACTGCTTGCCCGTGACGGGGGAAGCAGGGGTATGGTACTCGGGCAGGCGATCGACTGCTATTTTGAAAATAAACCGCTTGACATTGGGCAGATCAAAATGCTGCATACCAATAAAACAGCCAAGTTGATAGCGGTCAGTCTGCAAATGGGGGCAGTGATCGCCGGGCTTGACAGGGAAATACAGGACAAGCTTTATGCTTTCGGTATCGATCTCGGTCTTCTTTTCCAAATTCAGGATGACATCATAGACGAAACACAGAGTGAAGAAGAAGCGGGAAAGACCACGGGAAACGATACCGACAAAAATAGCTTTGTCAATCTTTTGGGACTGGAAGAGACTGTTGTTCAGGCAGACACTCTGGCAAAAGATTTGCAAAGACGATTTGAAGACTTTGATGAGAAGCTGCAAATAGCCTTACAACCATTGATGAACAAATATTTATATAGACACAAAGGATAACCTTATGGCAATGACCGAGCAGAATCAAATGCGCAAAAAAATGGCGAATACTATCCGTTTTCTGGCAGCAGATATGGTACAAAAAGCAAACTCAGGACACCCGGGTGCCCCCATGGGACTGGCAGATGTTGCAGTGGTGCTCTCGGAACACCTTTCCCACAACCCTAAAAATCCGAAATGGCTGAACCGTGACCGTCTGGTCTTTTCGGGAGGACATGCCACGGGACTCATTTACTCTCTTCTTCACCTCTGGGGATATAAGGTAAGTCTCGATGATCTGAAGGCGTTCCGCCAACTGGGTTCCAACACACCGGGGCATCCTGAGTACGGGCATACGGACGGTATAGAGATCACAACGGGTCCGTTGGGACAGGGTGTTGCCAATGCTGTTGGTTTCGCCATGGCGGAAGCCTATACGGCAAACCAGGTCAACTCCGAAACCTGCGAGCTCATCGACCACAAAGTGTACTGCCTCTGCGGTGACGGTGATCTGGAAGAAGGGATTTCCTATGAAGCGTGTGCCTTGGCCGGGCACCTGGGATTAAAAGACCTGGTACTTATTTATGATTCAAATGAAATTACGATCGAAGGTGATACGTCTCTTGCCTGGAGTGAAAATGTAGCCAAACGTTTTGAAGCGCAGAACTGGAACGTTATGAAAGTCAACGGACACTGCTACGATGACATTGACAAGGCACTGACCGAAGTACGATCCGCGGACAGACCGACGATCATTATTGCCAATACGATCATTGGCAAAGGTGCGTGCGAACTTGAAGGAACACATCATACACACGGGGCACCGCTTGGCGAAAAGATCATTGCGGAATCCAAGGCCAGAGAAGGGTTTGATCCCGATAAGACTTTCCAGATTCCCGAAGATGTGCTTTTGCGGTTCAGATGTGCCGTCGAACAGGGTGAACTGGCTGAAAAAGAATGGATACACAGACAGAAAGAGGCACCGCTTATCGAACAGAATAAAGCCTTGGAAAGATTGCTGAATCCGGATATTTCTGCCATTGAGTACCCGGATTTTTCCGAAGACAAGGCGGTAGCAACAAGAGATTCAAACGGCAAGATCCTTAATGCCATTGCCAAAGCTGTACCTTCCTTTCTTGGAGGTTCGGCAGATCTTGCACCTTCAAACAAGACAGAACTTAAAGAGATGGGTAATTTCCCCAAAGGCAAGAATCTGCATTTCGGTATACGTGAGCACTCTATGGCGGCTATTACCAATGCAATGGCACTTTACGGTACGACCATGCCGTTCAATGCCACCTTCTTTGTCTTTTCCGACTACCTCAAGCCTGCGGCACGTATAGCGGCACTGACTAGTATTCAGAACTTCTTTGTCTGGACGCATGACAGCATCGGTGTGGGAGAAGACGGCCCGACACACGAACCCATAGAGCATTTAAGCCAGTTCAGGGCCCTGCCGAACTTCTATGTCTGGAGACCGGCAGATGCGACAGAGAATGTGGAAGCATGGAAGACAGCGCTGACCATGAAAGCACCGCACGGATTCGTACTTTCCCGCCAGAAGCTTAAGACGCTCAAACCAAAAAGAGATTTTGGCGAAGTGAGCAGAGGTGCCTACATTGTCAAAAAGAGAGAAGGAGCGACCGTGACACTGATGGCTTCGGGTTCGGAACTGATGCCGTGCCTGCAGGCAGCCTGTCACCTCGATGCACTGGGTGTCAAAGCCAATGTCGTCTCTGTTCCCTGCCTCGATCTCTTCAACGAGCAGGATAACACATACAGAGAAACTGTCATAGACCCTGCCACAACAGTACTTGCAGTCGAAGCGGCTACCGCAACAGAATACTACCGGTATGCAGATGATGTACTCGGGATGGAAAGTTTTGGTGCCTCCGCACCTGCCGACCTGCTTTTCGAAAAATTCGGATTTACGGTGCAGAATATTACAAAAAGAGCCTGTGGACTTGTAGGTGCAGAATACAGATACATAGAGCTGGGTGTCTGTAAGGTATAACGCTCTGCCACTTCATGCAGCAGACTGTCTCTTGGCAGGATAGTCTGTAGCAGTCAGCTTAAAAGCCCTCGTACTTCATCTTCATCGATCACTTCTTTTTCATACTTGACTACAGCAATATTTTCGGTTTCATTGATATAACTTTCGACGATGGCCGGATGGTCCGTCAGTGAGGCAACTTTTTCTCTGTCGAAAATATCCAGCGGAAGATAGACATTCCCCCGGTTATTGGGGTTGGGCATGGTGGCAACCCAAATAAACCAGACAGCAGCGATCAGTGCCACCGCAACGGCAAGGACGGCTCTGTCGAAATGCTGCATCAGGTACCCGGCAAGCAGGCCGCCGAAAAAGATGCCCACATAGGCGAAAGTATTGGCTACCCCCAGTGCAGCCCCTTTCTGGTGTACTTTGGCAAATTTGGCGACAAAACTTTGCAGCAGCGGTTCAAACATATTGAATCCGATGAAGAAGCATACTACCCCCAGAATGAAAACCCACGGTGTCGAAGCAAATCCCATGGCAAGGAAGCCCAGCAGAATAATGCCGACTGAGATCATAAAAACTTCCCGTCCCTTGCCATACTTTTCTCCGAAAACTGCGGCCGGACCCATGGCAAGCAGTCCGAAGACCATGGCAGGCAGGTACACTTTCCAGAGTGCTGCTTTGTCCCAGCCGAAACCTCCGTCCTGTACACTTTGCGTCATGACAAGAGGAATGATGAAAAATGCCATTGTCATGATGGAAGAGTGAAAAAGAAACGTGATGTACATTCGTGTCAGAGCTTTGTCTTTAAACACATCAAGCATTTTTGATTCCTCTTCGGCATAACTGTGTACGATCTTGGGCGGCTGGGGAACTGCTGTGAAAAGAATGCCTATTGCCATAACAGAGAGAATAGCGGTCAGCCAGAAAAGTGTATCGATACCCCAGTGTCCGCCGACAACAGGGGCAATGATCATTGCGGCAGCAAAACTTATGGCGATCGTTCCGCCCATAACAGCCATAGCATGTGCCCGCTGCTCTTCCTTTACGAGGTCGGCAATCATGGCAGAGACAACGGACCCGATGGCTCCGGCACCCTGGAGAAAACGGCCGGCAAGCAGCATATAGATAGTATGGCTCATTGCGGCGATAACTGAACCGGCAATGAAGATAAGAAGTCCGAAAAGCAGGGTTTTCTTACGGCCTATCTTGTCGCTCATCAAGCCGAAAGGTACTTGAAAAAGTGCCTGTGTCAGAGCATATCCTCCGACGACCAGTCCGGCAAGAAAGGGTGTCGCTCCTTCCATATGAAGTGCATAAATGGAAAGCACAGGAAGGACAATGAAAAGCCCGAAGAAACGCAGTGCTACAATAAGGCTCAAAGGCATAATCTGTTTAATCATCTTAATATCTCCAATAGGGTAAAATGGCTTTTCATTCAGAATAGAGGGGATGGAATGCACCCCGGTATGTACAGCTGAACAGATGTTCGGCCACATTATTTTTGATTATCATTATAGACAAACAAGGTTAATTACGGATGAAACTGGTTTTAGCAACGGGAAACAAGGGCAAACTGCGTGAATTCAGACAAATGTGCGAAGATGAGGTCACGGCATTTTCGGAGCTTCTCGGCACATTGGACATTGTAGAAGACGGTATCACTTTTGCACAGAATGCACTCATTAAGGCACGTACGATTTACGAAAAACTCGGAGATGACTTCCTGGTGATTTCAGATGATTCGGGTATTTCGCTGCCGGTACTTGACGGTGCACCGGGTATTTATTCTGCACGTTATGCAGGAGAAGAAGCAAGCGACAAAGAGAATCTGTACAAACTGATTGAGGTACTCAGAGAAAAAGGACTGAAATCGACCCCGGCCTACTACACTGCTGCTATTGCCATTGTTTCGCGTTACGGTGAATACGTGGTTCATGGATGGATGCATGGAGATGTCATCGATGCGCCCCGTGGAGACAAAGGTTTCGGATATGATCCGATATTCATCCCAAAAGGTTTTGACAAAACCCTTGGTGAACTTGACGCTGATGTCAAGGCTGAAATTTCACACCGCAGCAAGGCATTGGCTTTGGCAAAACCTATTATCAGAATGCTGAAGAATAAATCATGACGAGAGAATAAAATGAAAAAACAACAATTTATGAACGATTTGCAGGCTGTGTATCTTGAATTGCAGGACAGACAGACAGAACTCAACGGGTTTTATGATCTTTTAAACGGTGAACACGAAAAGGCGGCACAGGCTGTAGACGCTTTTCTTGCGCTGCTCGCTATCCCCAAAAACGATGATACGGTCATGGCAGCGCTGACGCGTATCGTAAATCTTCGGGAAGATGCACTGGAGCAGGTACTTCAAAAACAGAAGCTCAGCGATGAAGAAATACGGGTTAAAAAAGAGCTGGCATACGGCTTTGTCAGCATGATGCATATTGCCCGGCATGAAAGTCTGATCGGCTGGATAGAAAAGAACAAACTGCTTACTCCCTTCTACCGCGGGCTGATCTTCGGAGTGCATTTTGTGGGTATTCGTATGAGTGAATGGCAGAGCCACTGGACACACCATATTATCAACAGTGTCAACCTTGAACTCTCGGAAATGTTCAACGGCGATGAGGCAAAAGTCTTTGAACTGCTGCAGGATGAATCTCTGCTCGATACAGATGAAAGCGGATGTGTCGGTGACAGATGTTACTCTGTATTGCAAAAAGCAGAAGGTATGACGCCACAGTACAAAAGCATCGCCTATGCCGAAGCATTTCCTGAAGAAGTCGGACAGGTTTGTATCGCGCTGGAACAACTCATTGCTCTGCTGGGGCAGCATGAAGATGATGTATTCGGACAGAAACAGGAATGGATCGCTTACTTTAGCGCGGTCAAAGAAGCTTTTGCGCATAAAAAGACAGATGAACTCATCAAAATGTGGGCGGAGGTGGACAGACGCTGGATGGCGGTCACGACACCGCTTCAGGTAGGACATCCTCTGGAGTACTATGAAGACCACTACCGTAAAGCAGTTGCGCTGGAGTGGGATTTGCGCATTGTCAATCCCCGGCTTCAGGAAGGGTCGCATACCCGTGAGAATATTAAACTTTTTGCGTATGAAATGGCACAGGCATTTGGGGAAGAAGCCTTGCATACAATGAAGAAAAACCTGCTTCAGGTCGATGGAACACAGCTTTACATCGGGCAGCCCATGACGTATTACGCTGCCGAATTTAACGGTCTTTTTTCTGCACAGGTGGTCCCCAATGACGAGAAAGTGTCCGCAGAGCTTGGCAAGAAGATCTTTGCCTATGCGGACTTTGTATTGGCAAGCAAAAAAAGCAAGCCCGTCATGAAGCTTTCGGTTGAAGTGATGGGTACTGATTTTGTCAAAAAACAGCGCAGTCTGGCAGAAGACGAGCCGGAGCTCTGGCACGAAATTTATGATATTTCCACCATTGGACACGAATACGGGCATATTCTGTGGATCGATTCCGATACCGAAATGAAAATGAATACATCAGGACAGTTTAAAAATATTGAAGAGTTCAAGGCAACGGCCGGCGGTCTGATGGCTTTTTTCCGCCACGAGAAGACAGCACTCAAAAAACATATCGTAGATGATCTTGTTGCCCGTGCTGTAGGACTGATGGCTTGGCGTGAAGTAGGAGAAGTGCTGCCGTACTATTGTGAAGGATTGATCCACCTCGATATTCTCTTTGGTTCGGGAGTGGTCCGTTATGATGGCCGGATCATCATTGACTATGGGCGCTATGATACGATGAAAGCAGCCTATACGGAAGCTTATACACATTTGGCGAAGTGTTATCTCGACAAAGTGGATGCCGGAGAATATTTGAACCGATATGCCCGGAAAACAGGTGGGGTTTACCTGCCTGTCAAAGAAGATATCCGCCTTTTTGTCGAGCACTACTATGCCCGCTACAAAGAGATCGGACAGCAAACGGCAACACTGTCTGACTAAAGGTAGGCAACTCTCTTCTCATCTTCCTTGATATAGTGCGAAAGAGATTTGCAGAAGTCGGAATAGCAGACATAATTCTTGCTTCCGACCCTGTCACTGTGTTTGAGCTGCAGGCGCAGATAGTCCCCTCTTTCATGGTAGAGGAACATGATACCGGCATAGAAAAAACCGCGCTTGTTCATGATCTTGATAACTTTGTCGATCTGCGGGATATTTTCCAGCGAAACATCGGCATAGACCATGTCACAGTGCTTGGCCCTGAGCTGGGAAACGAGCAAAAGAAATTTATGCTTAAAATCTTTGCCGTAATGGTCGATTCTGATAGTCGCGATATTGGTCGGAGGGTCGAATTCGTAGGCAAGAAAGATATGCTTCGGAGATGGTGAAACCTGCTTTTCCCTCTTTTTAAAAGGAATCTGTGCTTTTTTGTAGCTTTTTCTGATTTGTTTTCCGTACACTTTCGGCAGGTAAAGTGATTTGGGGGAGGTATGAAAAAAACGGTATCCGATAAGTACGGCTCCCCGTTTTTCTATTTTGGCCAGTTCATTGTGTTCCAGACTGATATTGACCGGTGTTTTGCCCAACAGCAGCGCACTCTCCGTAAAACCATGTGCAAGATTGCTTTTCTGGCTGAATACATGGTACATGATCGCTTCGCCAAAAACAGCATCCAGGCCGATATCTTCGGCTTTTTTCAATACTTTTTCGATCATCCGGTTCATAATGCCTCTGCCTTTGAAAAGCGGGTCTACCACAACGATACCTATCTCTGCTATGGTGGATTTCGGAACGAGGATAAAAGCAAAATGTCCTACAATATGTCCGCCACTCTCCGCGATGACCGAATAGAATTTCTTGCCGTGCAGTTCGGAAATTTTCTGCGGATAATAGAAAATATCCTTGATGTAGCTGTGACCGTAGTTCTTATAGATAAGACGTGCGATCCCTTCTTCGTCTCCTTCTCTGAAATTGCGTATTTTTACGGAAATGTTTTTGGGAGGTGTCACCGTTTTGTCCGTCTTCGACGGTGTAACGGTATCTTCGGCATTGTGATGTACTGGATGGGAGGCAAATTTGATGATCACGAATTTTTTGCCCTCTTTTCCGAGATTGTAGTACTCGAATGTATCCACCAGTTCATAGATACGATTGAATCCTGCCGATGCATTTTTGTCCAGCGGCACGCTTCTGTGCTTTGTGTAGGACATAGGAATCCCCCAGTCTCTCACATCGATACGCATACCTGTTCTGAACGGATGCACAGATATCTCTATAGATCCTTTTTCTCCCGGATAGGCATGTATGATGGCATTTTGTACCAGTTCTTCCGTACTTTTGATGAGGGCATCAAGATCTGCCTGCGGCAATGCAAAGGTAAAACCTGCATCTGTAATAACATCTTTCATCATTTTCATACATTGCAGATCACTCGGTATTTTCAGCACAATACTTTGAGACATTATGGTTTCTTTTGTTCCAGAAATTCGAGTGCAGCGGCACCCATGATTTTCATTCCGACGGCCAGGGCATCATCATCGACATCAAAACGGCTGTTGTGCTGTGAAACACAGGTTTCTTTGGCTTCATTGCAGGTGCCCAGTCTGAAAAAAGCACCCGGAACGATTTTGAGATACTCGGAAAAATCCTCTCCTCCCATGACAGGACTCTCCAGGTCTATACAATGTTCCTCTCCGATGATCTTTTTGGCTTCCTTGACAACAATGTCAACCATCTTGTTATCGTTGATCAGTTCCGGCTGCCCGAATTCATAGTCAAAATTGTATGTGGCATCCATGGAGGTGCAGATGCCTTTGATAGAAGCTTCCATCATTTCGGGGATCGCATTGCGTACCTCTTCGTTGATGGTTCGCACCGTTCCCCTGAGAATGACGTGGTCACAGATGATATTGGAGGCTTTTCCCCCTTCGATCGTGCCGAGAGAAATGACTGCCGGGTGCAGCGGGTCGATACGGCGTGAAACGATATGATTGAGCGAATTGATGATCATCGCGGTTACCAGTATGGCATCTACCCCTTCATGCGGGCGTGCTCCATGTGCTGATCTGCCGAAGATTTCAATGGTGAAAATATCTGCGGATGCCATCATGACGCCGTATTTGTAGCCGATCTCGCCGGTATGCAGATACGGATAGGCATGCAGACCGAAAATACCGTCCACACCTGCGAGGGCACCCTCCCGGATCATTTCGATACTTCCTCCTTCTTTGCTCTCTTCGGAGGGCTGGAAAATGAAGCGTACATTCCCCGGCAGAGATGTTTTGAATTCCGCCAGAGCGATCGCGGTACCCAGGGCAATGGCAGTATGGCTGTCATGGCCGCAGGCATGCATGACCCCCGCTTCTCTCGAACTGTAGGGCTTCCCCGTCTGTTCTTCGATGGGAAGCGCGTCCATGTCTGCGCGTATGGCTACGGTCCGGGCGGCTTCGTCCGTGACCAGATCTGCGATCAGTCCGTAATGTGCATTGCTCTCCGTGATTTTGTATCCGCTGGCTTCCAAAATACCCTTCACCAGATACTTGGTATGCTCCTCGTGTCCGGAAAGTTCAGGGTGGGCATGCAAATCATGCCGTATCTCTGTCACCCGGCTGTTGATCTGCTCGATCGTTTCAAAAAGTTTCTGTTTTTTCATGGTTTCGCCTTTTGTAGGATTCTTTTATTAATTATACATCTTTTCAGTACCGTATGTCCATTTATTTTGCATTAAATAGAATCCGGTTTTCCCGCCTTCACCCGTTTCTAACTTCATTTTGGATATAATCCCATCAATTACGCCGTCGTCATGATGGCGATTGCGAGGATAAATATGCTACTTTTTACCCCAGGACCGACGCCCGTACCCGAGTCTGTAAGACTTGCGATGGCAGAACCGACACTACACCACAGAACCCCCGAATTTGAAGCGATTTTCAAAGAAACACGGGAATTGCTTTTTGAACTTTTTGCCACAGATGAAGTAGTCATGCTCGCCAGTACCGGAACCGGTGCGATGGAAGCGGCAGTGACGAATCTCTGCCGGGACACACTGCTCAATATCAATTCGGGCAAATTCGGTGAGCGTTTCGGAAAAATCGCCCAGGCGCACGGGCTGAGTAATATCGAGATCAAACATGAATGGGATACGCCTGTGGCGGTCGAGGAAGTGGTGGGAACACTCGCCGCCAACCCGTCCGTTGATGCCATTGCCGTTCAGGTCTCTGAATCTGCCGGCGGTTTGCGGCACCCGGTCGAAGAGATCGCCAAAGCGGTCAAGGAGATCAGACCGGACGTGATGATCATTGCAGACGGCATCACTGCCGTAGGTGTTGAACGTATCGATGTAAGCCATATAGACTGTCTGATCGCAGGAAGCCAGAAAGCGCTGATGCTGCCTCCCGGGCTGGCAATACTCGGTTTGAGCCATGCGGCGGTTGAGAAGACCGGTGCGGGAAAGGGGTACTACTTCAACCTCGCTTCCGAGATCAAAAAACAGCGGCAGAACACGACAGCATATACTGCGGCAACGACACTGGTCATCGGTCTGGGTGCCGTACTCAGACAAATAAAAGCGGAGGGTGGTTTCGGAAAACTCTACTGCGATACGGCACGCCGTGCCAAAGCGACACGTTTCGCACTTGAAGCGCTCGGACTGCATTCTTACCCGCAGATACCTGCGCGCTCCATGACGACCATTGATGATGTCAATGCCTCAGAGATCAGAGATCTGCTTAAAACCGATTTCGGTGTCAATGTTGCCGGCGGACAGGATCATCTCAAAGGAAAGATCTTCCGTATCAACCAGATGGGGCTTATCGCACCGTATGAAATGGTATGGGTGGTCAATGCGGTTGAACTGGCGCTCGCAAAACTCGGACGCAGAGACTTTGACGGAACGGCCAGCCGTGTATTTAACAAAGAGTTCTTTAAGTCGACACTGAACCCATCCTCGAACAAAGAAGAGAAATAATGATATTTGAACACGAAATCCCCAGCGGCAGCCGGCTTTATTTCGGTACCAGTGCCAAACTAAAACGCGAGATTGAATTCGTTTCTGCCGAAATGCTTGAAAACCTCGGGTTTGAAGAAATTGTGACACCGCTTTTTTCCTACCATCAGCATGAGTGTTTTGAGGACAAGAAACCGTTGGTCAGACTCAATGATGAATCCAATCATGAAGTGACGCTGCGTGCGGATTCGACAGCAGATGTGGTGCGCATCGTCACCAAAAGGCTGGGACGCAGCACCGGTTCCAAAAAATGGTTCTACATTCAGCCGACAGTGACTTTCCCGACAAGGGAACAGTATCAGATAGGTGCGGAGATCATGGGTGGTGATTTTGGAGAAATTGTCAGGTCGGCAACCATGCTGCTTGGGGAAATAGGTATTGAACCGGTAATGCAGATCGCCAATATCAGGATTCCTCAGCTGCTGAACGAAAAATACGGTGTCTCGCTCGGGATATTGAAATCCATGCATGTCGAACAGATCATGCAGGCGGATCTTCCCTGGATAGATCAGCTGGTACGTATCAATACGGTTGCAGACCTTGAATCACTTGAAGCCTTCCCCTCAGACATCAGGGAAGAACTTGAAAAGATCAAAGCCGCAACACAGAATGTATCCTATGAAAAGATGGTGGTCTCACCGCTTTTCTATGCCAAAATGCGCTACTATGATTCTCTGACATTCCGAATGTTTGAAGAGAACAGTCTCCTGGCGACAGGCGGTATCTACACGATAGACGGCGTGGAAGCAGCGGGATTTGCACTTTATACAGATGAGTGTATCGTCTCCAAAATGAACAGAAATAAGGCAGAGCAAGATGGGCAGTAAAGCAGATTTGATCGTAGGACTCCAGTGGGGAGATGAAGGCAAAGGAAAGATCGTTGACCATATGGCACAGACCCATGACTATGTGTGCCGTTTTGCAGGTGGACACAATGCAGGGCATACGATTGTCATCGGCGATAATACATATGCTCTGCACCTTATTCCTTCCGGTGTACTCAACCCTGAGGCAAAGAATATCGTAGGGAACGGTGTGGTGCTTTCTCCTGTAGATTTCATTAAAGAAATGGAGCAGTTTGACAACCTTGAAGGCAGACTGTACCTTTCTGACAAAGCACATATTCTGCTGCCGTATCATGCTGACATAGACCAGGCAAGAGAACGGATGAAAGGTGACAAAGCCATCGGAACGACAGGAAAAGGTATCGGACCTGCCTACGGTGACAAGGTAGCACGCGTCGGACACAGGCTCGGAGAGCTGCTGCATCCTGAGAAACTGACATCCAAGATCATTGCATTCTTTACCATGAATAAACCGGTTTTTGATGCCATGGGCGTACCGATGCCCGAAGAAAAAGAACTCCTTGCTGATCTCAGAGAGTACAAAAGGGTACTCTCTCCGTTCATCTGCGATACGACACAGCTGATGTGGAAGATCATCGATGAAAACAAAAAGATCCTGCTCGAAGGTGCCCAGGGCACCATGCTTGACATCGACCATGGTACCTATCCGTATGTAACTTCTTCTACAACAGTAAGTGCCGGCGCCTGTTCCGGACTGGGGATCAACCCGAAAGATATAGGAAAAGTGACAGGGATCGCCAAAGCCTATTGCACCAGAGTGGGTAACGGTCCCTTCCCGAGCGAGGATCTCGGGGAAGAAGGAGACAGACTTCGTAAAAACGGACATGAGTTCGGTACGACAACAGGAAGACCGAGACGCTGCGGATGGTTCGATGCCGTGGCAATGCGCCATGCCGTACGTGTCAATGGTGCCGATCAGGTTGCGCTGATGAAACTTGATGTTCTTGACGGTTTTGATGAGATCAAAGTCTGTGTAGCCTATGAATTCGAAGGCAGAGAGATCGACTATGTTCCCTATGACCTTGAAGATGTCAAGCCGGTGTACAAAAGTTTTCCGGGATGGGAAAAAACGGAAGGTGCAAGAACCTTTGATGCACTTCCCAAAACAGCAAAATCCTATATTTTGGCGCTTGAAGAAATGATCGGTACAAAAATCGGTATCATTTCAACCAGTCCGGAACGCGAAGATACCATTATCAGATAACGTCATTGGAGCAAAGTTCAATGACTGTGCTGTCGCCATGACCGCTTCAACAGCGGGGTACCCAAGAAGTCTTCTTTCGGGGTGTTCATGCGAGCAGTCGCATTTTAGGTGTAAAAAAGTTCAATAAAGTATAATTAAACACAAGGAGTATCAAGCCATGAGATTGAAACCACAACAGACAGGATATGTAGCGACCAAGATAGGGATCGATCTGGCAAAAGCTCCCTTTATTACCCTTCCCAAAGGAAAAGAGGCAGTGGTTGAAGCGGCAAAAAGGATTATTGACGAAAATCTGGCAAAAGAGCATGCTCTTGATGAGAAAGTCAAACATATTCTTGATGAGAACTACGATGAGATCGAATTCCAGCATGCCGATGAAAGACAGCTCTTTTTCATGATCAAAAAGAAAATGGCACCGGAATTCGGCGTAATCATGAATTATGATGACCGTTACAATGACCTTGCCCACCTTATTCTTGACGAACTCTATGAGAATTATCTGGCAGAGTACACCGTCAATGAAAACCAGGTGAAGAATGTTATTTTCAAATCTTTTAAGACATTTGCCGATGCCTATGACGAGATAGACGATATCGTGTACAACAAGATCAGAAATATGGAAAAAGAAGTGATCCCCGGTTCACAGGATTATGAGTTGCTGTATGAAAGACTGTACCAGGAAGAACTTGCCAAAAGAGGAATGTTGTAATGCAGAAAATTTCTTTATATTTTGAAAACGGATTGATGCTTGAAGCCAAAAGCTTCGGTGCAGAAGGTACATCAGTAGGAGAGATCGTGTTCAATACGTCTCTTACAGGCTACCAGGAGATCGTTACAGATCCTTCTTATGCAGGGCAGTTCGTAACATTTACTATGCCTGAAATTGGTAATGTAGGATGTAATGCACAAGATATGGAAAGCAAAGGTGCTTATTGCAAGGGTATCATCGTTCGTACTTATCAGGACAGGCCCTCTAATTTTAGATGTGAAGAAACATTGTCAGAATTGCTTAAAAGAGAGAATGTTCTGGGTATTTCAGAGATCGATACACGTTTTTTAACAAAAATGTTGAGAAATGAAGGTGCCATGATGATGGTGGCTTCTACAGAAATACATGAATTGGATGAACTTAAAAAGATATTGGCATCATCTCCCCGGATCGAAGAGATTAACTATATCGAGCAAGTGAGTACCAAAGAGAGTTATGTACATCATGAATCACGTTACAATGCCCAGACATTTGCATATGAAGCACCGCAGACAAACAGGAAGATTATTGCGCTTGATTTTGGAATTAAAAGAAATATCCTCAATGAACTGACCCATGCGGGTATGGAAGTGACCGTGGTGCCGAACTCCATGACTGCGGAAGAAATTATTGCCAAAATGGATGCAAAAGAGATTGATGGTGTATTCCTCTCCAACGGTCCTGGAGATCCGCTGATCCTCAAAGGGGAACAGGAGAAGATCAAAAAACTAATTGCTGCAAAAGTACCGTTGTTCGGTATCTGTCTCGGGCATCAGCTGCTTTCCATTTCTCATGGATATGATACCTATAAACTGAAATTTGGGCATCATGGCGGTAATCATCCCGTAAAAAATACGGCCACAGGAGCAGTAGAGATTACGGCACAGAACCATAACTACAATGTGCCCGATAACATTACAGAGGTGGCTGCAGTGACACATGTGAATCTTTTTGACAATACGATCGAAGGCCTCAAATACAATGATTCACCGACGATGTCGGTACAGCATCACCCCGAAGCAAGTCCCGGACCGCATGAAAGTGCATACATCTTTTCAGATTTTAGAAAGATGCTTGGATAGCGTTCGCAGGTCGGGGTGTTCTCACCCCGACAATGACTATGATGTAAAATTTGTGTTGGGGTGCCCTCACCCGGACCTACGAAAAAGAAGGATATTAAATGAATATTGCAATCCTATTTGGCGGATCAAGCTACGAACATGAAATCAGTATCGTTTCTGCCATCACCATGAAAAAAGTACTTAAAAAAAGTACTTTGACCTATATCTTTGTCGATGCAGACAGAGAATTCTACCTGATAGACACTGCCAAGATCAATTCAAAACTGTTTTCTTCGGGGGACTATAAGAAAAGTAAACCGCTTATTTTGAAAAAAGGCGGATTTTTCACAGAAGGAATGTTTGGCAGCAAGAAAGTGGATTTTGATGTTGTCTTGAACCTTATCCACGGCAGAGACGGGGAAGACGGAAAAGCTGCTTCACTGCTGACCTTTTTTTCTGTACCCTTCATCTCTCCCCGCCTTGAAGCATCGGCACTCTCCTACAACAAGCTTTACACGAAATTTCTTGCAGAGAGTCTCGGTGTCAAAACACTTGCCTATGAGCATCTTTCCAAAAACAGTGAACGCAAAATCATGATGGACTATCCGGTCATTATCAAACCGGTACGTCTGGGAAGCAGTATCGGAGTGAGCATTGTCAAAAATGAGAACGAATTGGATTATGCACTGGATGTTGCCTTTGAATTTGACAATGATGTGATTGTAGAACCGTTCATAGACGGTGTAAAAGAATATAATCAGGCCGGGTGTCATACCGGTAACTGGGAACTTTCCATCGTAGAAGAGCCGCAAAAAGAGGAATTCCTGGATTTTGAGAAAAAATATATGGATTTTTCACGTGATTCCCAGGTACTTTCTGCCGATATCACAGAGGAGTTGAAAACCGGTATTCAGCACACGTTCAAAACGATATATGATCCTCTTTTCAGAGGCAGTATCATCCGGTGTGATTTTTTCGTTGTCAATGACGAGATCTTTTTGAACGAGATCAATCCTATCCCGGGTTCAATGGCGAACTATCTTTTTCCTGATTTTGAAGGGATGGTCGAGCGTCTTTCAAAGGCACTTCCCAAAGAAAAAACCATACATGTGGATTACACCTATATCCATTCGATCCAAAGTGCAAAAGGGAAGGCTTAAATCGTCAAAAAACAGCATTAAATAGGACTTAAAAACTCTTATTTAATTCCTTCTCCTCCCCTGAAACGTGGCATTTGCTACAATTTTATACATTTTGTTAAACATTAGTTAACATTTCTTCCTTTTCTCCCGGCAAATTAAGCATTTTATGTGAAAAAACAACCTATAATTGATGCGAATGTTGGCATTCTATGCAACATAAATTTACACAAGGGGGTATGCATGCAGTCAAACGCAGCATTGGAATATGATTATTCCGTAGCGAAATTGTTTACTTATACAGCAATTTTGTTTGGATTGGTAGGTATGTTACTTGGTACGCTCATCGCGGCACAAATGGCATTTCCTGAATTAAACTACTTATTTGGGCAGTATGGAACTTTTTCCAGATTGAGACCTTTACACACGAATGTGGTTATTTACGGGTTTACAGTGAGTGGGGTCTTTGCCACATTCTATTACTCAGCACAAAGGGTCTTGAAAGTATCTATGGCTGAGTCCAAATTTATCATGTTTGTTGGTAAATTGCAGTTTGGACTTTATCTGATCGCGGCAACCGGTATGGTTGTAACACTTCTTCTTGGAATTACAACGACAAAAGAATATGCTCAGATGGAATGGCCACTGGATATACTGATTGTTCTGATCTGGGTACTCTGGGGCGTAGCAATGTTCGCATTGATCGGTATCAGACGGGAGAAAGCATTGTATATCTCTATGTGGTATTACATCGCTTGTTTCCTCGGGGTAGCGATGCTTTACCTGTTCAACAACATGGAAGTACCGACTTATTTCGCATCAGGCGGAATCGGCAGTATGTGGCACTCAGTATCTATGTACTCCGGTACAAACGATGCACTGGTACAATGGTGGTGGGGTCACAATGCGGTGGCATTCGTCTTTACTGTGCCTATCGTAGCAATGATCTACTACTTCCTGCCAAAAGAATCCGGACAGGCAGTATATTCCTATAAATTGTCTCTTCTCTCTTTCTGGGGTCTTATGTTCGTTTACCTTTGGGCAGGTTCTCACCACCTTCTGTGGTCAACCGTTCCTGACTGGATGCAGACAATGGGTTCCGTATTCTCTGTAGTACTTATTCTCCCGTCTTGGGGTTCAGCGATCAACATGCTCCTTACCATGAAAGGTGAGTGGAACCAGTTGACTGAAAACCCATTGATCAAATTCATGGTACTGGCATCTACATTCTATATGCTTTCTACTCTTGAAGGACCGATTCAGGCTATTAAATCAGTCAATGCGATTGCACACTTCACAGACTGGATCCCGGGACACGTTCACGATGGTGTACTCGGTTGGGTTGCATTCATGATTATGGCTGCATTGTTCCACATGGCTCCGCGTATGTTTAAAAGAGAGATTTACTCCAGAAAGCTTATTGAAGCACAATTCTGGATTCAGACAACAGCGGTTGTTCTCTACTTTACTTCTATGTGGATCGCAGGTATTACACAGGGTATGATGTGGAGAGCAGTTGATGAGTATGGTAACCTGATGTATTCATTCATCGATACTGTTACTGTACTTCACCCATACTATGCGATCAGAGCATTGGCCGGCGTACTTTATGTAACCGGTTTTGTAATGTTCGCTTACAACATGATTAAAACTATGACTTCTTCTAAAGTATTGACAGAAGAACCTCAGTTCAAATCACCTATGGCATAAGGGAGGTAGGTTATGTTTCATTGGTTGGAAAAAAATCCGTTCTTCTTCGCAGTAGGAGTATTTTTGGTTATCGCGTTTGCAGGTCTCGTTGAGATCCTGCCTAACTTTGCAGAGGCTTCAAGACCGGTCGTTGGTCTTAAGCCCTATACCGTGCTTCAACTGGCCGGTAAAAATGTCTATATGAAAGACCAGTGTATCGCTTGTCATTCACAGTTGATCCGTCCGTTCAAAGCAGAAACAGACAGATACGGCCAGTATTCACTTTCCGGTGAGTATGCCTATGACAGACCATTCCTTTGGGGTTCCAAAAGAACCGGTCCAGACCTTCACCGTGTAGGAAACTACAGAACAACTGAATGGCATGAAAACCATATGTGGGATCCGACTTCGGTAGTACCAGGGTCTATCATGCCTGCCTATAAACATATGTTCAGCAACGCTGCTGATATTGCAACAGCCTATGCTGAAGCAGTAACCGTAAAAAATGTATTCCATACACCATATGGTGATGATATCAAAGCAGGTAAAAAAGCGTGGGAAGCATACAGACCAAAAGTTTTGGCTGAAGCAAAAAAGATCGCTGCCAACATGAAGAACAAAGATGTGAAAGATGCAGTTAATGCAGGAAAAGTTCCTGAGATCGTTGCACTGATAGCATATCTTAACAGTTTGGGATCAAGCCGTTATGAGGCGAATAAAGTAAAATAGATGGGTATTAGAGAACTTCAAGGCTATGCCAGTTTTTTGATGACCATTTTATTTGTAGTGGCATTATATGGGTATATAGTGTACCTTTATAGAAGTGAAAAAAAAGGTGAGAAAGATTACGAAAAGTTTGGCAACATCGCTCTCGATGACGAGATCGACAGTACGCCTATAAACTCGAGTGATCCTATCAGCGATGAAAAAAAGGAGCGAAATAAATGAATGCATTAATGATAAAGGGGCTACTCTTTGCGGCAGTGCTTATCGGCGCTACGATCTTTGTAGTTGAATCGATGCACATCGATCTGAGTGATCCAATCAACTTAATAACAATGATCGGTGCGATAGCGATTGCAGTACTGACAGTAGGTGTCTCTATTAAGTACATCAATCAGATGAAGACAGATACTGCGAGCGGAGAACTTACAGATGAGAACTGGGACGGTATCGGCGAATATAAAAATGAACTCCCAAGCGGTTGGGCATACTCATTTTTAGGAACAATCATTTGGGCACTCTGGTATTGGACGATGGGATATCCTGTCAATGCCTTCAGTCAGATAGGCCAATACAACGCAGAGGTAAAAACGTATAACCAGAAGTTTGAAGAGATGCACAAAAATGCAGACAAAGCAACACTTCAGCAAATGGGTGAGTCTATTTTCCTTGTGCAGTGTGCCTCATGCCACGGTGTAACAGGGGACGGCCTTTCAGGCAAAGCACAGGATTTCGGAAGCAGAATGACAAAAGAACAGGTTCTCTACACGATCAAGCACGGTTCAAACCAGCTTGGTTTCCAAATGGGTGCAATGCCTCCGATGATGGCACAGGGGAAAGATGCTGAAGAGATAGCCGCATGGATCGCCGGCGGCATGAAAGGCAAGCAGCCTGCGGCATTTGCAACATGTGCCTCTTGTCATGGGCCTGACGGTAAAGGTATGAACGGTATGGCACCGGATCTTGCCGGATACAACGAGACACTGGTCAAACATGTGCTTGATCATGGTAAAACAGGTGAAATCGGCAGAATGCCGTCATTTAAAACCATGCTTACCCCAATTCAAGATAAAGCATTGGCTGTATATATTCAGTCTTTGTCAAACTAAGGAGATAAGATGGCAGAAAATACAAACAGAAACGTATTTAGTCTAAGCGGCGTGACAGGAATGTTGATCGCAACGGTACTCCTTTTGAGTATTCTTGTGTTCCTTACTGTCTGGGGACTTGATGTGCAGCAGAAGTCAGCAACCAATCCATACAATCCTGCACCGATTGTAGACAGTTTGGATAACGTGAAGACGATCAGCAAAGACAATGCAAAATTTGCATTTCAAAATGCCAAGTAATTCATAAAGGATAAAAAATGATTACAATTATGGATAAAGTACTGGGTTGGGCCATGGTTATTACTGCGGTATATACAGCATGGGCTGTACTTACACCAAACCACTTGTACGTAGGATAAATATATGATCAAAGCAAAAGTAAGGTTTTCCTTGCTTGCTTTGTTACTACCACTTCTTCTGAATGCATCACATATTCTCAAAAATGACCTTTTAAATCCTCAAGCTTCAAAACTCATTGAAGATATGGGCAATGAACTCGCTGAAAAAACAGATATTCATGGTTATGTGATTGCAACTAATGAGAATTTTCCTGTAAAATTCAATTTGGTTACCTACAGTAAAAAGTATGAAGATAACATGAGCAAGCCGTATGTCGTATTGATATTCGCAGCCAATGCACGTCTTACGGAGAAGTCCACACATCGAGGCAGGATCGCACTGATCCCGTCCAGCACTGAAGTGGGCAAACTGTATGACAAAGGTGATGTCATAGATGCGACGATAGATGTAGTAGCATCCAAAGACAAGAATACCAAAGAAGACAAATTTAATGTGGGCATAGTCCAGGGTTTTTCTGAATTGGCAGACCAGATAGCAAGCGCAAAAAATGTAAAAATGACAACAACGATCCCCAATGACACACGGTATGTCATCCGTGCTCTGCAGGTGGTTGTGATCATTGGTGCGATATTGGTATTTTGGATGTTTCTGTTCAGACCGATATATATGAGGATAAGACATGGCAAAAGAAAATAAAAATAAAACTTACTGGCCCCATATGATACTGGGATTTTTGCTGGTAGGGATCACTTTGGGGTACTGGACTGTGAAGTCTGCTACTTCTGTACCTGTCCAGGAAGAAAATGAGTATATGCTGAAATATCAGAAAGCGGATACGAACATCAATCAGATCATGGACAAAAAAATTGCTTTTGACAAAGCATATCTGATACAGATCACAAACGTTGAAATGCAAGTACCGGCGAAAAATGAAATTTTGCATCGCAAACAAAAACCGCATATTGTACTTGCAAAAGGCGTAAACCGTTTTGTGTATGAAGTCAAGGACAAAGAAGGGAACCCGGTTCCTGATGCAAATGTGACATTCCTCCTCACCCGTCCCCATACTGACATGGATGATATTAGCATCGCGAAGGTACCTTTTCAGGGAGACAAATATGTCGTGGAAAATATCAATATTCAAAAGCCCGGACGCTATATTCTGCGTTTAAGGGCAAAGATTGGTGATAAAGTCGGTTATTCCGATATCCCGGCATATCTCAAGCCTGAATAAACAACCCAGAACCGGAACATATTCCGGTCTGTATTCAATATTTTCTGTCATTTTGACAGATTTCCATACTTTATAGTCACTCTGTGTTATACTCTTTTCCATGAAGCAATTACATATCTACCCAACCTCAAGAGCCCTTAGAAGCATCAGTCGTTCCTTTACCGTTTCAGAAGGATTTTTACCTACGCTCATGCGTATGGACGAATTTGAACAGCGGATCGTACTGATGAAGGGGAAAATGCTGGTCGATCCGCTGCAGCGGATATTGCTGCTGAAAGAGGCAGCCGGATTTGAAGCATTTGAAATGCTTCGTGTTGACCGTGAGCTTATCCGTTTTTTTACCAAAAGTGAAGCCCTGTTTAAATTTTTTGAAGAACTTGCTGCAGAACAAGTTGATTTTGATATGTTGGCCCAGGCAGATGCCTATGCAGAATTTGACAGGCATCTTCAAATCCTTGAGCAGTTGCAGGAGCGCTACAAAGTACTGCTTGAGGCAGGAGGCTGGACAGACCGCATGTTCATTCCGCAGACCTATACATTGAATGAAGGGTTTGTGAAAGGGTATGAGAAAATAGAAATATTTCTTGAAGGATACTTGAGCCATTTCGAACTCGAACTCCTGGAGAAAGCAGCAGCACATACAACGCTGATCATCCACTACACTACCAGCGCTTTCAACCGGAAAATGCTGGAGCGTTTTGAAGCCTGCGGTATTGGCCTGCAAGCCAATAGGGCAGTTAGCTTTGATCTTGGCAGCCAAAAAATTGTGAATGATCACCCCAATACGGAATCTATTGACGCTGTTGTGTACAGTGTCGAAGAGCGTGACGAACAGGTCGCTCTGGCCTTTATGAAAATAGAAGAAATGGTCCAGTCCGGTATGGCACCCGAAGAGATCGTACTGGTGCTTCCGGATGAGGATTTCAAAAAACACTTTATGCTTTTTGATACACACAACAACCTGAACTTTGCCATGGGCTACGACTATGCGAACGGACGGATCTACCGCTCTCTCGATGCGCTGTACCGCTACTGGCAAAAGCATGACAAAGAGAGTATCGCATTGATGGAACGCTACGGCCTCATGAAAGAGGAGATAAACGTACTTAATGCCGACGCACAGGTCCGTGTAGAAAGGTTCTTTCGTTTCGTACAGGAAATTAATCTGCTCGATGCAGAAAAGCAGGAGCGTGTCGAAGAAAAATACCGGCATTTCCTGACACTCTTTCACAAGGCGACCCTCAGCTACAAAGAGTGGCTGTTCCTGTGGCTTAAAACACTCTCAAAGATCACATTGGATGATGTACGGGGAGGCAAAGTAACCATCATGGGTGTACTGGAGACAAGAGGAGTTTCCTTTAGAGGCGTGGTGATCGTGGATTTCAACGAAGGTATCGTGCCGGCAACTTCGAGCAAAGATCTCTTTCTCAATTCGGCAGTCAGGACTTTTGCCGGACTGCCGACACGTTTGGACAGGGAGTCTTTACAAAAGCAGTATTACAACCGTCTGCTGCAGCAGGCGGAAAGCGCAGCCATTATTTACAGTACTTCGCAGAGCAGCCTGCCCTCGAAATTCCTCTACGAGCTGGGACTGGAGGACGTACAGCGGCCCAAAGTTCCACTCAGTCTGCTGTACGACCATCCCTCCCAGCTGAGAGAAGAGGAAGATCCGATGGTAGAAAACTTCGATGCCTATGCCCAGACCTGGTCCGCTTCGAGACTGAAGACTTACCTGGAGTGTAAACGAAAGTACTACTACCGCTATATCAAAAAGATCAAAGCGAAAGAAGAGGATGAACTCAATGAAGGGGCTTTTCTGCATGCTCTCCTCGAAGAACTTTATAGGGAGCAGAGCAGTTATGCAAGTGAAGCAGACCTGACTAGGAGGCTGCATGCCCTGATGGATACACTCTTGCCTGATGAAGATGCGAAGAGCCGCTACAGAAAACTGCTCTGGAGGGAAAAGCTCAAAGGATTTGTTGAAAAAGAGATAGCGCATTTCAAAGCGGAGTGGTATGTGGCGGAGAGGGAGCTTGAAGTTTCGGGAGAAATAGGCGGCTTGAAGTTCAAAGGACGCATCGACCGGATCGACCAGAATGCAACGGATACCCTGGTGCTCGACTACAAAAGCGGGAGGGTGGAGAAAGAACCCAAAAGACTCAACCCCGAGAAGATAAGTGATTTCCAGATGAGCATCTACCATCAGCTGCTGCAGAAGCGCTATCAGAATATCTCGCTGGCCTTTGTCAAGATACTTGAAAAGGGAGAGAAACAGCAGGTCACGCTGCTTGAAGAACGCAATGAGCTGCTGGGAGAACATATTGTGAAACTCAAACAGACAAAAAGCTTTGTGGCTGAAAAATGCGACGACTTGCAGAAGTGTACCTATTGTGAATTCGCCCTGATGTGCGGGAGAGGGGAGTACTTATGAGTTTCAAACCTTTTTTGGCCTATTCTGCCTCAGCGGGAAGCGGTAAGACCTTTGCACTCTCTGTGCGGTATATTTCACTGCTTTTTATGGGGGAGTCGGCAGGAAGCATACTGGCGGCGACCTTTACGAACAAAGCGGCAGCGGAGATGCGGCAGAGAGTAGTGGATTCGCTGCGTCATCTTGGGGAGAACGAAGCCTTTCTCAATGCCATTGTCGTGGAGACAGGGATGCATAAAAAAGAGTTGTTCCAAAAGCAGCCGGAGGTCTTGAAACGCTTCCTCTCCTCTGATGTGCACATCGTCACGCTGGACAGCTTTTTCTCAAGGATTTTGCGTTCCGCTTCTCTGGAGCTCGGGCTTGAACCTGATTTCGTGACCAAGGAGCAGCCGGAAGAGGAGCTGGAGAAACATTTCCTCGAGGAAGTAGATGCGAACGGCTTGCTCTTCGAGCTGGTGAAACTGGCTATGGACATTGAGGACAAACGCTTCAGGAAGATATTTGACCTGATGCAGAACTTCTATAAGGTCGATCCTCTGCTGCCGGAGCAGCCAAAAGTGACACTCTCCGTCAGCAAAGAGGAAGAAGCCTGCGAGATACTGCGCATGGAGATGCTCAAAGCACTTGAAAGTGCCGGTGCACCGGACCGCTGTCTGAAGCAGTTCGACACGAAGAGTACCAAAGAGCTCTTTGGAAAGAAGCTCTTTGAAAAAACAACCCTGGGGGAGCACTCCTGGTATAAAAAGACCGTCAACGGTGAGATAGAGGCTGTCTATGCCGCCTTGAAACAGAGGTTGCTGCTTTGGGCCAGAGCCAAAGAGATGGTGGTACTGCATCATATCTTCGGGATCTACGACTACTACAGAAATGCGACGATCACCAATGCCCGGAATTCCGGTGTACTGACCTTCGATGATCTGACCTACTTCACCTACCGTCTGCTGCACGAGAGCATCTCCAAAGAATTCCTCTACTTCAAGATAGACGCTAAGTTCAAACATATTCTTCTTGATGAGTTCCAGGATACATCTACACTGCAGTTCCTGCTGCTAAAGCCGCTCATAGACGAGATATTTTCAGGACAGGGACAGAGTGATTTCAAATCTTTCTTCTATGTGGGAGATACCAAGCAGTCGCTCTACCGTTTCCGCGGCGGGGTGGAAGAGCTTTTTGACAAAATAGCAGAACGGTACGGTGTGCAGATCGAACAGATGGATACCAACTACCGCAGCAGCAGAGAGGTTGTGGCGCAGGTGAATCGCTGGTTCGAGCATACCATGGAGGGGTACGTTCCCCAGAAAAGCGGACCGGACGCCAGTGAGGGGTATGTGGAAGTTTTTGAATCCGAAGAGATCATAGACGATGCGGTCGCACAGGCACAAAAGCTTCTGAATCTTGGGGTCGATGTGGATGATATCGCCTTTTTGGTCAGTACGAACAAGGATGGACAGAACCTGCAGGAAGCCTGTGAAAAGGCGGGCATCGCCACACTGCTGAAGACTTCCTCCTCTTTGAAGAACCTGCCGAAGGTCGCAGCGCTGGTTGCGATGGTCTCCTACCTTTTCGGCGGAGAGAAGATCGATGCAGAAGCGATGCTCCTGAAAGTGGGCAAGAGATTCGACCAGGTCGACCTCTCCTGGTTCTCTGTTTTTATGAGCCCGCTTCAGATCGTTGACAGACTGATCCGGGAATTCGGCTATTTCGACAACGACCGCAATATGCTCAAACTGCTTGAGTTCGCTTCCTCCTTTTCGGACATCCCTACCTTCATGGAAGAGTTCAGGACGTCGAGTATTTCTGTGGCGGCCCACTCCGTCCACGGTGCGAATATCATGACGATACACGGCTCCAAAGGGCTGGAATTTGAATATGTGATCGTACTGGACAAGCTGACCCGCCCCAACAGTGACAAAGCCCCTCTGATCTTCCATTACAACGATGACCTGACCATAGACCAGGTGCTCTACCGGACACAGAACAGAGAGCATTTTGACGACCACTATGCGAGGATCATGGAGGAGAGGAAAGCCTCTTCGCTCAAGGACAGGAAGAATGTGCTCTATGTGGCTTTGACCCGTGCGGCGGAAGGGTTGATCGTCATTAAGAAACCGGAAGGGTCTATTTTTGATGAGATCAATATGGTTCCAATGTGCGTAGGCACATTGGAAGTGAAGCATGAAGCGTGCAGAACGAAGAGTGAAGATATCGAAGTTGAATCGGTCACTATTTCAGATTACGGTACGCAGGAGGTCAGTACGCAAGAGGAGGAGGAAGAGAAGGACTATGCGGCGATCCTTTTTGGTACGGCACTGCACTACACTTTGGAGATCATGGGAGATTTTGATACGCAAAGTTTGAAGCATGCCCTGGTGTCGGTACAGAACCGCTACGGGCAGCTTCTGGGACGTGAGGGGTTGGCAGAGATAGAACAAAGGGTCAGCGCATTGATAGGCAATGAAACGTTCCTGTCTCTTTTGAACGGGGTGAAGATCATGAAAGAGCAGTCCCTCTCTTATGAAGGGGAACTCAAGCAGGTAGATCTGCTGCTGGAATATGGCGACCATATGCTGGTAATAGACTACAAGAGTTCGAAGAAATATGCTCTGAAGCACCAGAGTCAGGTACAGTATTACCAGAGGGCCGTCGCACATCTCACAAGAAAGCGTACCGAGGGAATGATAGTCTATCTTCTGGAAGATAGAACGGAAATGCTGAGGTTATAGTATCAGGAGATAAATCTGATAGGTACAAACAAGTTTGTTATCCAGAGGGAAGTCAGTAACAGTAAAAAGCTTCCTGTCAGGATCAAAGTACTTTCCCATAGCGGAAAAACGGCTGTATGAGTATGTGCTTTCTCTTTCCTGTCTGATGGCATATTCATTCCTGTCATTTCTGTGCCTTTGGGTTCCGGAATGGCTGACATCATACCGTGTTTCAGCCCCCTGGCGACAAGCCAGGAATTGATGGGGTAGGCAGTGATCATCCCTGTGATGGTTGCCAGAGACATCACACCCCAGAACAACATATGATTGGGATTGTCCGCACCGGGAAGTTTATGCATCAAAATGACCATGGTCGGTATCATTCCCAGCATGACCATATTCATTGAAACGGTTTCTGCAAAAAATGTTTTGCGTACGGCCAGCCAATAATTTCCTTTGTACATGCTCAGCATAAAAAGTGCCTGAAAAATAAAAAGACCTACAATAAATGCCGAGAGATATTCAATAGAAAGATCGATACCGTTGGACAATCCGAAATGATACACGACAACAGCAGAAAAAATGATACCTGTCGCATCCCCTGCAACACAGTGCAGCAGGGAACCTACTGCCTGTTTCCAGTGAACATTAATGAAAGCATCATGCATATGAGGTATAGGTTGCCGGCAGGAGAGCAGATAGATCAACAGTCCTATGGGACCGGTATACAGGACTACCAGTATCCAGGCAAGTTTCATGAGTCTGGTGGTAGGTGTATTGGTAAAAAGATCCCAGACCAAAAATAGCATTGAACCGGTTGTAAGTATGTACCAGAGTATCAGCATACCGTCTATAAAATCTATCATGTGCCTGTCCTTTATGTGCCTGAATATTTTTTGTATTGGATCAATTCTATCTGTATTGCGTGCACAATTCGTGCACGCAATAAAATTATAATGCGGGTAATTCGATCATATCAGCTGGATGAGGTCGATGAATTTATAATACAAAGGATTACATATGAAATTATTTAAAATTGCAGCCGCAGCAGTATTGGCATTTGGGCTTACAACCGCTGTTTATGCTGAAATGGGCGGAAGCGGTATGTCTATGAAAAACGGCATGCAGATGCAGGGAAAAATGGCAATGGCTGGTGATTTTGATACACAAAAGTCTATGATGCTCAAACGTCTCGATAAAATGAAAAACTGTATTGAATCATCCAAAAATTCTGATGATTTGAAAGCCTGTAAACAGGATATGATGCAAAAAATGAAGAAAATGAAACAAATGAAGGCAGGCCAGAAATCTATGAAATGTGCTGCAGGTAAATGCGGAGCTAAATAAGACTGCTGTTTGTCCTTCCCTCATTTAGTCGGCAGTATGCCGGCGCCTATGCACTGGTATGCAAGTAAAACTTGCACGCTATCTGCACAAAATTGTCCTACAATAGAAAATCTCATACGAAGGATTATCATGAAAAAAACATTTCAGGTAGAAAATGTCAAATGCGGCGCTTGTGCAGCGACACTTAAAAATAAACTGGCCCCCGAGTTTGGAGAGATCGAAGTGAATCTCGATACCCATCCAAGAGAGATCACGCTGGACATAGAAGAAAGTCAGCTGGATGCGCTTCAGGCAGCATTGCGTTCTCTTGGCTATCCGTTAAGTACGGATGAACTGGGATTCGTGGACAATACTACCGCCAAGGTCAAAAGTTTTGTCTCCTGTGCCGTAGGAAAAATTGAAGGTGAAGAGTGTTAAAGTGTATACCAAACTATCTTGACATCAGAAGTTGTTTTTCAATAGAAAATAGAAATTTACCGTTATATTCTTAAAATAAACTTAATTTAAATAAAATGTAAGGTTAAGTGGGTATTATTCCTCCACGAAAAGCGAAAGCTTATAAATATTAAGGATAACTCATGAAAATGACAAAGGTATTAAAACCTTCCGAAGTACAGCGTGACTGGGTTTTGATCGATGCTGAAGGTAAAACTTTCGGTCGTATCTTAACTGAAGTATCGACACTTCTCAGAGGTAAACACAAGCCATCATTCACACCGAATGTAGACTGTGGTGATTACGTAGTGATCATCAATGCGGAAAAAGCGAAATTCACAGGTGTTAAACTTGAGGATAAAGAATATTTCACCCACTCAGGTTACTTTGGTTCGACTAAGAGCAAAAAACTGGGCGATATGCTTGAAAACCATACAGAGAAACTTTACAAGCTTGCGGTAAGAGGTATGCTTCCAAAGACAACTCTCGGTAGACAAATGCTTAAAAAACTGAAAGTATATGCCGGTGCCGAACACCCACATACTGCACAAATCAATAAGGAAGCGTAATCATGGCAACTATTTATGCAACAGGAAAAAGAAAAGCGGCTATCGCTAAAGTCTGGTTGACTCCGGGTAACGGTGAAATACTTATCAACGGTAAAACACTTGACCAGTGGCTGGGTGGACACGAAACACTTAAAATGAAAGTCAGACTTCCTCTTGAAGCGACAAAGCAGCTTGAGTCTATGAACGTAAGAGCAACTACACTTGGTGGCGGTTATTCTGCACAGGCAGATGCATTGAAGCACGGGATTACCAAAGCATTGGTAGAATTCGAACCGTCTTTCAGAGCGATCCTTAAGCCAATGGGACTGCTTACCCGTGACTCAAGAGTAGTTGAGCGTAAGAAACCAGGTAAGAAAAAAGCGAGAAGATCTCCGCAGTTCTCAAAAAGATAATCGGTACTTTAGCTTATCTTTCGCAAGAGGGTTTCCCTCTTGTACCTCCTTCCTATTTTATTCTTTTATATTTTTTCAAACTATATACAACAGAAAAGCGCTAATATACTTTTTATTAATGTGTGATACTCCTGATGATTGGGGTTTCTTTTTTACTTTTTTTAGAAAAAAGTAAGCAAAACAACAAAGTAAAACAGTGGAATGAAAGGTATAGATTATGACCATTTGGAAATATGAGGAGAGTAAGGATACGCACCGGTTGGTGAAGCTCTATAAGGAAGACCATGGCGAGGGTGAGTATATGGGTGATCTGGATGAGGAGAGCATCAAGCGGATGATCCTAAAGATCAAGCCTGATATCAATGTTGTTCAGGCGTATGGTACCCTGGCGTATTTCGGTATGCTGCCGATACTGGTGACCATAAAACCCTAATAGGGGTTGACCAGGAAGTAAGCACCTATGGCGAAGGCAAGGGCAGCGACACTGCGTTTGACCATCACGCCGATATTATTCCCTATCTGGCAGGAACTGCATTGTTTGTACTTTTTGGCTTCGTACTGTGCATAAAAGAAAAAGCTTATCATCAAGGCAATGATGAGGGGAAAGGCGATTTTGTCGAAAGTATAGATATTCTCTACGGTTTCCTTTGAAAACTTGAACAGAGGTGTGAAAAGAGAAAGTCCCATCAGAATGAGCAGTTTGTCCGTGAAACTGACAAAATAGTCTTTTTTTGAAAAAGTCGGACATACATCATCTGTCTGGGGCATAAGCCCTTTGCCTGCAAGAGCACTGAGTATTTTCTCTCTGGTATTTTTGTTGACCTTGTCAAGGATATTCCCGCCAAAGGTAATGTCTATCTTTCTTTGCAGCGTTGCGGCAAGTTCCCGGTCATCAATATCTTCGTAGTGTACCTGTCCGTTCCGGTCTTCATACACCAGTTTGATCTTTCCGTAGCGCGGTATGGAAACTGTGACATCCGGATAATGGATACTGCTCTCTTCTGAATCAAAAAGATCTTCATTTTTGATGATGCGCGGGTTGATATACTCGTGATAATTTTCACCCTCTTTGATGAGGATAATATTGTAAGGGTAGGCAATCTGCATAGCAGCCATGGCATTGAAATCATGTGCCTGCATCGTATCGCGCATATCTTCTATGACATCCCAGAGCGTTTGATTGAATGAGCGTACATCTGTTGAAGTGCAGTTCATTCTGTCGTCAGGGTAGATAACCAGTTTTTGTACCATTTTGTCTCCTGTAAATACTTGTAAAAGTTAATAAATCTATGAAATTTTAAAAATATTTATATGAACGGAAAGAGATACAGATACCGTTTGAAAAGGTATCTGTATGAAGGGTTAGTGGCTTTTGCCTACCACAATGATCATTTTAATGTTGATGGCGATAAATCTGATAAATTGCCAGATAAGGCATGTTCTCATAAATTTTACAAAACCTGTCGGGACCATCGTTGTAAAGTTTTGGTCATACGGTTTTACTGTTTCTTCTATTCTTTGCATAAAATCTCCTTTATTTTTATAGTTGTATGGATAGACAGAGACACTTGTCCCTGTCTATGATATTTTCTTACTCAGGGATGAGTGTCCAGCCCGGCTTGAGTTTTGCTTTGTATAGGAACATATGATGCAGGATATGCTTGATCCAGTGTCCTGCAAGTCCGATCTCACCGAAGGTATAGTCAAGGTCACGTCCAAGTCCCGGATATTTCTCGAAGTCCGGAACTACAGGATAGACGGTCAATGCCGCAGCGGTACCGTCTGTAAGACCTTTACCTGCAGAGGCAACACAGGCTGCACCCATTTCTGCCATAGAGGCTTCATGCAGATGGGCATTATTGCCTTCTCTGATAAGGTCACATACGGAATGTGCAACGGCTTTACCGATAATACCTGACGGCATACCTGTTCTTGGCGGTGTCGGGTTGATCGGGGTTCCGTTTGGCGAAGTCATTGGTTTTGAGATCAGGTGCGGCGGTGCAAAAGCAATACCACAGGCGAACATATTTGCGTATGTCGGGTTCTGATAGGTTCTCGGCCAGTCAGATGCTTTCCAGTTCTCATAGGCACCGGCATCATATTTTGCATCGACTTTCATAAATCCGTTTGGTGCAAAAATAGTGTCAGTGATATCGGAACCGTCTTTGTCGTAGGCTTTAAGTCCCACACCGGCAAATGGCGGGATAAGCATTGCAAAGTCAAACTCTTCTTCACCTGTTGTACCGTCAAGAAGCTCATAATGTGCTTTGCCTGCTTCTACTTTTGAAACATGTGCCCCGATGATCCAGGGGATACCTCTCTCAGAGTAGAGAGATTCAGCAAACAGTCTTGAAGAGGCAGCATAACCGCCGCGCTTCATATGAAGACCGCCGATACCGAAGTCTCCAAGGAAGGATTCATTGGAGATCCACTTGATTTCAAGGTTGTTTCTGACACCTGCTTTGTTCGCTTCATGTTCGATATTGAAAATGTATTCGAATGCCGCCCCCTGGCAGGTACACATACCGTGACCGGTACCCACAAGGATTTTCTGCTTTTCTGTTTTTGCTTTCTCAAAGATTTTTTTGAGCTCAAGGTTCGCATGTACGGCATGGTCAGCGGTACAGACAGACACCGTATGACCTTCGTCAAGACCCGGAGTCGCACCGAAGTTCAGTTTCGGACCGGTTGCATTGATGAGATAATCATAGGTAAGCTCTTCGGTCTGACCCTCTTTGCCCTGTCCAGTATATTCGATAGTGATATATTCTTTGTCACCGTTCTCTCCGCCGTTCGGATGGATCGATACCGCTTTGGCCTGTCTGTAGTCGATACCTGCTTTTTCATAGACAGGTGCCAGAGAGAAGACAACTTCCTCTTTGGTCATCTGGCCTACACCTACCCATATATTTGATGGGATCCAGTTCCATTGTGAATTTGGAGTAACAACCACTACTTCGTGTTCGTCACCCAGCCAATCTTTTGCAAATGTTGCAGCAGTGTGTCCTGAGACACCACCGCCCATAACTATTAATCGTGCCATATCCTTCCTTCGTAAATTAATTTTAGACATAGTCATTTTAGGCCAACCTCTTTTAAAACTAAATTAAATCTTATAATTTAATTATTTTTATAATCGTAATTTATAGTTTAAATTATGTTTAGCAAAAAATAGTGCTTATTACGTCATTTTATAAAACATGATAATCAAATTAATTGATGAATATAGGATAAAAATTATCTTATTTAAACAAAGTATCCCATATGTTTATAGAAGTCCCTCTGTGATAAAATTCATTTATATTTTGTGCAAGGGATATTTGTTTCGGATGAATCGTATTTTTCATACCTTCCTGCTGTTGATCGGTTTGACAGTGATGTTGCAGAGTGCTGTCTGGAACAGTCCGCACCAGAGCGGCGAGGCAAAAAAAAATATACTTTTCGCTGCATTTTCCCTACCGCCCAAACGGCTTGATCCGGTTATTTCCTACAGTGCCAATGAGTGGGCTTTTATCGGACAGATCTATGAACCGCCTTTGCAATACAATTATCTCAAACGTCCATACACACTGGAGCCGCTGACCCTGACACAGATGCCGATAGTACATTATCTCGATGCCAACCATACAGAGGTAGATGAAAACAGCAGCAGGGTTGCCTATACGGCATACAAACTGATATTGAAAAAGCATATCCGCTATCAGAACCATCCTGCGTTTGTGAAAGATAAAAAAGGCCGGCTGTTCTACGGCAGGCTTGATGAGGAGGCATTGTCTTCCATTGATTCTCTTGCAGATTTTAAAAAGCAGGCAACCCGTACGCTGAAAGCGGAGGATTATGCCTATGCCATTAAACGTATGGCTGTCAGACAGAATCACTCACCCGTGCTGGATACCATGATGGCATACATTGTCGGGTTAAAAAGCTTTTCAAAGCATATCAGCCATATTGCCCGGGAAAAAGAGAAAAAAGGAGAAATACTTGACCTTCGTTCTTATCATATCAAAGGCGTAAAAGTACTTGACGACAGGACATTGGTGATAACAATAAAGGGGCGCTATCCGCAGTTTCTCTACTGGCTTTCCATGAATTTTTTCGCACCGGTCCCCTGGGAAGCAGATTTGTTCTATCAGCAAAAAGGACTCATGGCAAAAAATATTACTTTGAACTGGTATCCGGTAGGTACCGGTGCCTACTATCTGGCACAGAATGATCCCAACCGTGTGATACGGTTAAAAGCCAATCCCAATTTCCATAAAGAATATTATCCGGTATTGAGTGACGGGGAGGCAAAAGCTGCCGGTATTTCTTCTGCACTGCGCAGAGACGCCGGGAAGAAACTGCCTTTTATCAATGAAGTCATTTATTCTCTGGAAAAAGAGAACATTCCGCTGTGGAACAAATTTCTGCAGGGCTACTATGATGCTTCGGGTATTTCTTCCGAAGCGTTTGACCAGGCAGTGCAAATATCCTCTTCGGGAACAATGGGCCTGAGTGATACAATGCGTAAAAAAGGCATTGTGCTGAAAAGTTCAGTGCAGCCTTCTATCTTTTATATGGCTTTCAATATGGTCGATCCCGTGGTAGGCGGATATTCCGAGTCGGCTAAAAAGCTGCGTCAGGCGATCAGCATCGCACAGGATGAAGAAGAATATATTTCCATCTTTTTGAATGAACGCGGTATTCCTGCGCAGGGGCCCATCCCTCCGGGAATATTCGGCTGTGAACCCGGAGAAGCGGGAACGAACAAAGTGGTGTATGACTGGATAAACGGCAAAAGGGTCAGAAAGCCGCTGAGTGTTGCCAAAAAACTTCTTGCCGAAGCAGGCTATCCTGACGGTATTTCCCTTAAAACAGGCAAACAGCTCAAACTTTTTTATGATTCGACGGCAACAGGTCCGGATGACAGGGCGCTGATGGACTGGAGACGCAAGCAGTTCGCCAAACTGGGCATACAGCTTGTGATCCGGGCAACAGACTATAACCGCTTCCAGGCAAAAATCAGAAAAGGCAAAACACAGCTCTTTTCATGGGGCTGGAATGCAGATTATCCCGATCCGGAAAATTTTCTTTTTCTGCTCTATGGGGGCAATGCTTCCGTTGATACCAACGGAGCAGGCATCAACAGTGCCAATTATAAAAATCCGGAATTTGACAAACTGTTCAATGAGATCAAGACAATGAAGAATACGCCCGAACGTCTGGAAAAGATACAAAAAATGTTGAATATAGCAAGGGAAGATGCCCCCTGGGTATGGGGCTTTCACCCCAAATCACTGGCACTTTCCCAGGCCTGGTTCGGCAATGTAGAGCCAAATGCCATGGCGAACAACACACTCAAGTACAAAAAGATAAATGCGGCACTCAGAGTGAAAAAACAGCAGGAATGGAATCAGCCTGTGATTCTGCCTCTGATACTGCTTTTCGTTTCTGTGATACTGTTGGGCTGGCTGCTCTACCGTGCCTACAGCAGCAGACAGAAAACAGTGATCCTGCGAGAGGAGAAATAAGATGCTGGCTTATATTATACGCAGACTGCTTTATGCTGTTCCTATTCTGATCGGGGTCAATCTGATCACTTTCATGCTTTTTTTTATGATCAACACACCTGATGATATGGCAAGGGCCCAGTTGGGGGCCAAACAGACCACACCGCAAATGATAGAAGCATGGAAAGTGGAAAAGGGATATGACAAACCGCTTTTTTTCAATCCGGAGGCTTCAGGTATAGAGAAGATCGAAGATACCCTGTTTATGCAGGAATCGCTGAAGCTTTTCGCTTTTGATTTCGGTGTGTCCGACGCAAACCGGGACATCGCAGAAGATATTAAGGAACGTATGGGGCCGAGTTTGGCAATTGCTCTGCCGACATTTTTTATCGCACTGGTCACCAATATTTCGCTTGCCCTGCTGCTGGTGCTCTTTAGAGGTTCAGCGCTCGATATGGGAATGATGGTCATTGCGGTAATGATTATGTCCGTTTCCGGGCTTTTTTATATTATTGCGGGGCAGGTCCTCTTTTCAAAGATCTGGCACTGGGTACCCATCTCCGGCTATGAACCCGGATGGGGAGCAGTCAAGTTTGTCATCCTTCCGGTACTGATCGGTGTCTTTGCCGGTCTAGGTGCGGGAATGCGATGGTATCGGAGTATCTTTCTCGAACAGGTCAATCAGGATTATGTCCGTACGGCAAGGGCAAAAGGACTCTCCGAGATCGCAGTGCTTTTCAAGCATGTACTCAAGAACGGTATGCTGCCCATTCTGACCGGAATTGTGGTGGTGATCCCTTCTTTGTTCATGGGCAGCCTTATTATGGAGTCTTTCTTCGGTATCCCCGGTCTGGGTTCCTATACGATCGATGCGATCAATGCGCAGGACTTTGCTATTGTCAAGGCCATGGTCTTTCTGGGCTCCGTACTCTATATCGCGGGACTGATACTGACCGATATCTCCTACACACTGTTCGATCCGCGGGTGAAACTCTCATGACCATTACGCTTCTGTGGACAGATATGATGGTATGGCTGCTTGTCGCTGCATTGGCAGTCTGGGGATGGATCCTTTCGCGTTCACCGCAGATCAGAAAGCAGTGGCACAGTATTTTCAAATCGGGTATTGCCATGGCATCGGCCATTGTGCTGCTTTTTTACCTTTTCTTTGCACTGCTCGATTCGGTACACATGCGCTTTACCGTCGAAACCCATCCCGGTGGCGGGGAAACAAGCAAAAGTATCCATTATGAGGGGGATATGGTCAGTCTGCTCGATCTGCTTTTTAAGCATACTCTGAGCCATACCGAGCGCACCTACTCTGCACCGTTCGCCACGCACGAATATGCCAAATCGATCGTAGTAGACAAAAATAATGTCAGCAGGCAGGTCTATCTGCCGCTCAAATATGTGCATGTGCCAAAAGGGGAGAGTGTGGCAGGCGACATCGTTAAAAAATCGCTTTTTGCCCTTTTTGCCGGTTTGCTTGTAAGCCTGCTTCTTATCGCGGTGCATTTGGCATTGAAAGGCCGGGGCACCTTTGTTTCCAAGTTGAATGTATTGCGCAGAGGAGAAACGGCACTTCCCTGGAGAACGGCATATGTGACCTTTACCCTGATGCTTATGACATTTGTATGGATGTATCTGCTGAGCTATCATTACCATGTACTCGGAACAGATAAGGTAGGGGGAGATGTTTTTTACCAAAGCGTAAAAAGTATTCGTACCGGTGTGCTGATCGGTATTTTGACCACGCTGGTGATGCTGCCGGTGTCGATCACACTCGGAATTTCTGCCGGATTCTTCGGCGGACGGATTGATGATGTCATACAGTACATTTATACGACACTCAATTCGATCCCCGGTGTACTGCTGATCGCCGGTGCGGTGCTGGTCACGCAAGTTATGATGGATAACCATCCTCAATGGTTCGAAACAACACTGGAACGTTCCGATCTGCGTCTGCTCTTTTTAATTCTGATACTGGGAATGACAAGCTGGACAGGGCTTTGCCGTCTGCTGCGTGCAGAAACGCTGAAGATTTCTCGGGTGGAATTCGTGACTGCTGCAAGAGCTTTCGGTGTAAGCAAATGGAAGATCATTTTTCGTCATATCATGCCTAATCTGATGCATATCATCCTTATTTCCGTAGTCCTTGACTTCAGTGCACTGGTATTGGCAGAAGCGGTACTTTCCTATGTCGGTGTGGGCGTCGATCCGACGATGTACAGCTGGGGGAACATGATCAACCAGGCAAGGCTTGAAATGGCACGAGAACCAATGGTCTGGTGGTCGCTCTTCTCCGCGTTTATCTTCATGTTCATTCTGGTGCTGGCCGCCAACCTTTTTTCCGACAGAGTACAGACAGTACTTGATCCAAGGAACGAGGAATGAACAGAATACTAAAGGTGACGAACCTCTCTTTGTCGGCTGGGAGTACTGTGCTGCTCGACAAGATCAGCTTCGAAATAGGAAAAGGTGAAATATTTGCACTTGTAGGGGAATCCGGAAGCGGAAAATCGCTGACTTCACTTGCGATCATGCGTCTGCTGCCTCCGACTGTTCATGTGACCGGCGGTGATGTGGTGCTGCACGGCAGTTCTCTTTTTGTCCTGCCGGAGTTTGAAATGCAAAAAATACGGGGGCGATCTGTTGCAATGATCTTCCAGGAGCCTATGTCTGCACTCAACCCGGTCATGACTGTAGGCGAGCAGGTGGCAGAAGTGATCAGGCTGCATCTCGGACTGAAAAAAGAGGCAGTGAAAGCCAAAGTTATTTCGCTTTTTGAAGAAGTGTCACTGGGTACCCCGGAAGAACATTACCGCCGTTATCCGCATCAGCTTTCGGGGGGACAGAAACAGCGTGTGATGATCGCTATGGCACTTGCCTGCGAACCCGATCTGCTGATTGCCGATGAACCGACAACGGCGCTCGATGTCACGATACAGGCCCAGGTACTGACACTCTTGAAACGCATCCGGAAGAAACGCAGACTTTCCATACTCTTCATCACACATGATATGGGCGTTGTGTCACAAATGGCAGATCGTGTTGCCGTAATGAAAGAGGGTACACTGCTTGAAACAGCGGAACGGAACCGCTTTTTCGGCGGAGCGGAACATCCCTACAGCCGGCAGCTTCTCAATGATGCTTCTGCTATGCAGGCAAGAGAGAAAAAAAATGATATGACTGCGGAAACACTGCTTGAAGTCAAAGACTTGAAAGTGTATTTTCCGGTGAAAAAAGGTTTTTTTCAGAAAACTGCGGGGTATATCAAGGCAGTTGACGGAGTGACCTTTCGTATTCCAAAAGGGAAAACACTTGCTCTGGTTGGAGAGTCCGGCAGCGGCAAAAGTACGATTGGGCAGGCGATCCTCCGTCTTGTTGATGCAAACGGAGGCAAGATCGATTACAGAGGTGTGAACATTGCTGCACTGAAAGAAAAGTCGCTCAAAGCCTACAGAAGCAAAATTCAGGTAGTGTTTCAGGATCCCTATTCGGCACTCAATCCCCGTATGACCGTAGGAGAGATCATTCGTGAGGGGATGGTCAGTCTGAAAGTGGGGGTACAGGATAAAACGGTACAGGATAAACGGATCATCGCGCTGCTGGAAAAGGTGGGACTGCCGGGAACATACAGATCGCGGTATCCGCATGAATTTTCGGGCGGACAGCGTCAGCGTATCGGTATTGCACGGGCTCTGGCCGTGGAACCCGAACTGATTATTTGCGATGAGCCGACTTCTGCACTCGATGTAACGGTGCGTGCGCAAGTACTGGCCCTTTTGAAAAAACTTCAGGAAGAGACAGGTGTTTCCTATCTTTTCATTACGCATGATCTTTCCATTATTCCCGCGATTGCAGACAGGGTGGCTGTAATGAAGGAAGGCAGACTGGTAGAACAGGGAAGCGTAGAATCGGTCCTGAAAAATCCGCAGCACGACTATACAAAACTGCTGCTGGCTTCAGCACCCAAAATAGAAATTTTTAGACACCCGGAGTATCAGCCGGATTTGACAAAGGAAGAATGATGAATACCGTTATACTGTTTGATCTGGATGGAACACTCATAGACTCAACCGAAGCGATCCTTGAAAGTTTTGACGTGGCTTTTCATGCATTTGGCAAAGACGTTCCGTCCGATGACAAGATCAAAGCGCAGATAGGACATCCGCTTGACTGGATGTTTTTGAAGCTCGGTGTTGCAGATGAAAAGATCTGGGACTATGTGGCAGCCTACAAAAAACATTACAGAAAGATAAGCAAAGCTAAAACGGTGTTGCTTCCGGATGCCAAGGCGGCAGTAGAGGCAGCAGCAGAATTTGCCGTTTTGGGGGTAGTGACAACGAAAACAGCTGAGTATTCCGTAGAGCTTTTGGAGCATATGGGACTCATGTCCTATTTTGAGGTTCTCATCGGAAGAGAGCAGGTGGAACACCCCAAACCCCATCCCGAACCTATCTATAAGGCATTGTCTGAACTGCCGGAAGTCAGCGGTGAAGCCTGGATGATCGGAGACACCTGTATGGATATGCTTGCTGCCAGGTCAGCCGATATTAAGGGAATTGCTGTAAGCTGTGGATATGCTACAAGGGAACAGTTAGCTGAATGCAGTGTGCAGATATGCGCCAATGCCCTTGAAGCCGTTACATTTATAGCAAAGAAATAGTATGGGATTAAAAAAATTATAATTTCAACACACTTTAAGAGTGCGGACATTACAATACTTCATGTTTGATAATACTATCGAGGAGAAAATATGGTAGAAATTAGATGGCACTCACGTGCAGGTCAAGGTGCCGTAACGGGTGCAAAAGGATTAGGTTCTGTTGTGGCTACAACAGGAAAACAGGTACAGGCATATGCACTGTACGGTTCTGCAAAACGTGGAGCCGCAATGAACGCATACAATAGAATTGATGATGAGCCTATCACCAACCAGGAAACTAAAATGTTTCCTGACTATGTTTTTGTGATCGATCCGGCATTGGCATTTACGGATGATATTACCAAAAATGACAAGCCCGATACGCAATATATCATTACAACACATTTTTCAAAAGATGAATTGATTGCCCAGATTCCTGCGCTGCAGGATAAAGCAGACAGAGTGCATGTGGTTGACTGTATGCAGATCTCACTCGATACGATAGGCAGAGCAATGCCGAATACACCGATTTTGGGGGCATTTATGAAAGTATCAAAGATGTATGATCTTGATTTCTTTTTGGAAAACATGAAAAAAGTGCTTTCCAAATTCCCGCAAAAGATAATCGATGCCAATATGGAAGCGATTACCAGAGCATATAATGAAGTGAAGTAGGAGAAACAGTTATGAGTACAGGTGTATTAGGAACAGATAAAAGAGGGATACGAGAATTAGGTGCCGAAGAGAAAGTAGGCTGGGATGAAGTAACACGCGGTGTCGTACTTAACTCTTTTGACGGTGAAGCGTTAGATATTGCACATAAAAAAGCGGAAGAGAGAGACTATTCGGATTTCAATTCATATGTAGCAACAGTTGCATCATGGAGGATCATCAAACCCGTTTTTAACAGAGATATCTGTATTGACTGCCAGAACTGCTGGGTTTGGTGTCCGGATACTTCGATCATTTCAAGAGACAAGCAGATGCTCGGGATCGACTATGACCACTGTAAAGGGTGCGGTGTATGCGTAGAAGTATGTCCGACCAACCCAAAATCACTTTTGATGTTCTCTGAAGCAAAAGAGAATGAAGATGCATTGGAAGAGTGGCCTGAAAAAGAGAAAAAAACGAAGTAGGTAAAGGATAATTATGGCAAAAGAATTTGATTTAAATGAAGTAGAAGTTTGGGATGGCAACTATGCTGCCTCCCAGGCATTGAGACAAGCACAGATTGATGTTGTTGCAGCATATCCTATTACCCCTTCGACACCGATTGTCGAAGGATACGGTTCCTATGTAGCCAATGGCTATGTTGACGGTGAATTTGTAATGGTAGAATCTGAACATGGAGCGATGTCCGGTTGTGTAGGTGCTGCCGCTTCAGGCGGACGTGTTGCTACGGCAACTTCATCCCAGGGATTTGCTTTGATGGTGGAAGTTCTCTACCAGGCGTCAGGGATGAGACTTCCTATCGTTCTGACTGTTGTAAACAGGGCACTGGCTTCTCCGCTTAACGTACGCGGGGACCACTCCGATATGTATCTCGGGCGTGACAGCGGCTGGATACAGATCGATGCGTTCAATCCGCAGGAAGCGTATGACCTGACACTCTGTGCTTTCAGAATGGGAGAACATTTGGATGTAAGACTCCCTGTGATGGTGCACCAGGACGGATTTACCACTTCGCACAAAGCACAGAATGTTACGCCGCTTAAAGATGAAGTGGCTTATGCCTTTGTCGGTGACTATGTCCCGGTGAACGATATGCTTGACTTTAGCAGACCGGTTACCCATGGTGCACAGACGGAAGAAGACTGGCACTATGAGCATAAAGCAAAACAGCATAAAGCTTTGATGGATTCCAGAACGGTCATCGATGAGGTATTTGCAGATTTTAAGGCACTGACAGGCAGAGAATACAAAAGGGTAGAATCCTACCTGATGGATGATGCCGAAGTAGCCATTGTTGTACTGGGATCTTCTGTAGAAACTGCAGTACTTGCTGCCAAGCAGCTTAGAGAGGAAGAGGGGATCAAAGCAGGGGTGGTTTCACCACGATGTTTCAGACCTTTCCCTTATGACCTGGTAAGAGATGCGTTGGATATTCCAACGCTAAAAGCGGTAAGCTGTCTGGACAAATCAGCTCCCGGCGGTGCCATGGGAGCATTGTTCAATGAAGTTTCTGCCGCAGTGTATACAACCAAAGCAAGACCAATGATGACCAATTATATTTATGGTCTTGGCGGACGCGATTTTGCGGTAGATGAAGCGAAAAGAATCTTTAAAGAGCAGAAGGCACATGCCGATGCAGGACATATTACGACAGATATCCAGCAGTTCTCTGGACTTAGAGGTCCGAAACTTGGATTCTTCCAGACAAGAAGGGATTAAGAATGGCAATTACATCAATTAAAAACTTAAAAGAATTTTCAACGAACAATGACAGGTTCGAAGGTTCACACTTACTGTGTCCCGGCTGTGCACACTCTATGATCGTCAGAGAGCTGATGAACTGTACGGATGACAATCTGGTTATCGCATCAAATACGGGATGTCTGGAAGTATCAACAGCAGTATACCCCTATACTTCATGGGATACTTCCTGGATACACATTGGTTTTGAAAATGCGGCAACGGCTGCTTCATGTGCCGAATCCATGTACAAAGCAAGAAAGAGAAAAGGCACACTCAAAGACAATGATGCACCTGTAAAATTTGTTGCTTTCGGCGGTGACGGCTCTACCTACGATATTGGTTTCCAGTGGCTTTCCGGTGCGATGGAGAGAGGTCATGACTTTACCTATATTTGTCTTGACAACGAAAACTATGCCAATACCGGCGGACAGAGGTCTTCAGCCACACCGATAGGCGCAAATACGTCAACAGCGCAGGCCGGAAGCCACTCTTATGGTAAAAAACAGAAGAAAAAAGATATTGTAGCGATTATGGCAGCCCATGGTGCACCGTATGTGGCACAACTGGCACCGAACAAATGGAAATCCATGGCAAAAGGTTTCCAGAAAGCCCTTGAAACAGAAGGTCCTTGTTTTATCAACACGGTTTCTGCCTGTACCACGGAATGGAAATTTGACCCGAAAGACACGATCCACATTACAGATCTTGCAACGGATACACTGATGTTCCCGATCTATGAAATTATTGACGGTCACGAACTCAACATTCTTTACAGACCGAAGAACATACTGAAAGTGGAAGACTACCTCGGTGCACAGGGACGTTACAGACATCTCTTCAAGCCAGAGAACAAGCATGTCATTGAGCGTATTCAGAGTGATATTGACAAGAACTGGGAAATGCTTCAGCGACGTGAAGAAGCAAGAATCTAAACGTTCATCTTTACAGATTCTTTATTTTTGCAGGTCGGGGTGCGGGTACTCCGGCCTGTATCCTCCCATTAAGCCCAATTTGCTATAAACTTACAAAAGATTTCTATGCTTTTAATAGAGGTATAAAATATAAATTTTTTACCCATTTTGAATCATTCCTAATTCTTAACTCCTTATTCCCCATTTATTTCGTTATAATTTGAAAAATAATAAAAGGAAAGTACAATGCCATTATTAGACAGTTTTACCGTTGACCATACCAGGATGACCGCACCGGCAGTGCGAGTTGCCAAAAAAATGAAAACACCCTGCGGAGATGATATTACCGTTTTTGATCTGCGTTTCTGCAAACCCAATGAAGAACGACTCCCTTCCAAAGGGATACATACACTTGAGCATCTTTTTGCAGGTTTTATGAGAGAACATCTTAACTCCAAAAAGGTGGAAATCATCGATATTTCGCCTATGGGGTGCCGAACAGGGTTCTATATGTCGCTTTTGGGTACACCAAAATCCAAGAGGGTCGCCAAAGCATGGGAAGCATCGATGAAAGATGTTCTGAAGGTAAAATCACAGAAAGATATTCCTGAACTGAACGTATATCAGTGCGGCTCCTACAAGATGCATTCACTCAAAGAGGCAAAAGAGATTGCGAAAAATGTGCTGGACAAAGGTGTCGGCATTATGAACAACAAAAAGTTGACACTCAGTAAAAAGCTTTTAAAAGGACTGTAGGATGCTCATCTGGATCCCGGTGGATGGAAATGACGCAAAAGCTTCCAAAGTTGTGCCGCAGCTGGAAGTGAAACAGTGGGCACTGGTAGATTTTGATGCCGGTGAAGTACAGTCTGTCAAGTTTTACAATACCATAGACGAGTTGGGTGGCGAATGGGTGGATTTCATCATTCTTGCCAACAAATATGAGAATTATCTGGACTATATGAACGAGGGTATGATGGTTTTGGTCGTACGCGAAGAAGAGAGTATTGAAGATATCATTGAAGCGTTCAAATTCAAAGAACTGGATGAAATCGGTTTATAAAGTGTACAATGAAACTTTAAGATCTCAAAAAGAGCTTATTCTCTGTGAAGACGGCACCAATACCCTCTACTCCAAAGAATTTGATGAACCGTACCACTCCACCAAAGACGGAGCCCTGCATGAATCTTTGGAAAAACATGTCAAACCGTCTTTATCTCTCAGCCGAGGAAAAACAGCATTAATCATTCTGGATATCTGTTTTGGTCTGGGGTATAATACGTTTGCCACACTCTACTACATCAAAAAGAATCGTTTAAATACCAAAGTGCATATTCTCTCTCCCGAATTTGATGAGGAACTTGTACACTCACTGCGTACTTTTGAGTTTCCTCCTGAATTTGACATGATAAAACATATGATAGAAGCGGTATCAGAGAATTTAAGATATGAAGATGAACAGTTTAAAATAGAGATACTGCCGGGGGATGCCCGTAAAAGTATTCCCCAGATAAAAGAGAAGATCGATGTGGTCTACCAGGATGCTTTCTCTCCGGCGCATAATCCTCTTCTATGGACAAAAGAGTGGTTCTCTGATGTACGGGCTATTTGTAGAGAGGATGCTCTGCTTACAACCTATTCAACTGCGGCAGCGATACGTTTAGGCTTATATGAAAACGGTTTCTTTATCTTTGTACATCGTGCAGAGATGATGCGTTACTCTACCGTTGCATCTTTGAAAATGCTGGATGGACTGGAATATATTGATATGGAATTGAAAAAAAAGAGAAACCCTACAGCTGAAAGCATGAAAGATAAAAATTACGTGTAGGTCGGGGTGTCCTCTCCCCGACCTGCACGCCTCATGAATACATAACGGTTAATACGTCATCTGCATAGTGTCAACATCCTCCCAGGACATGGATTTTTTAGCGCTTCGATGTGCCAATATATGGTCAATATACCGTGCAAAGACATCGGTCTCTATATTCAGCTTTGTTCCCACTTTATAATGCTTTATCAGTGTATTTTTCAAGGTATGCGGGATGATAGTAATACGAAAACTGTCGTCATAAACATCATTCACAGTCAATGAGATACCGTCAATAGTAATGGACCCTTTGGGAATGATATGGGCGATAATTTTGGGATCCACTTTGATGATAAAGTCCGTTCCGTTCTCCCGTTCGGTGATTTTTACTATTTCACCGATGCAGTCGACATGCCCCTGCACGATATGCCCCTCAAAACGGTCATCCATTTTCATAGCAGGTTCAATGTGGACTTTGCCCTGAAATTTTTCAGGCGGTACAATGGAACGTGTCTCATCCGCCACTTCCAGGTCGAAGCCGTCACTGTTGACTTTGATGACAGTCAGGCAGACACCATTGACGGCAATGGAGTCACCCCGTTTGGCTTTATGCTTTGAACGGATGCTCAGAATATTGTTTTTGTAGCTTTTGACCGTACCGATTTCACGAATGAGACCTGTAAACATCAATGACCTCTTTGAGATTGAGTGAATAGTGCATAGTGCGCCCGACCGAAGGAACAAGTGCCCTTGGGGTGAATGGTGCATAGTACGGGTATGCTTTTTTGCAAAAAGCTGCTGTTTATCATGGGAGATGGCTCCTTATCTATTTTGGATATAATTCGCTTAATTATAACAGAAAATATTGAGTGTGGAATAGAGATTTTTTATTTCTCGCTTTTCATTTTTAAAACGGAGTTTTGAATGAATTATGATGTAATCGTCATTGGTGGCGGGCATGCAGGGATAGAAGCTTCACTTGCTTCGGCACGTATGGGTGTCAAAACACTGATGATCACAATTTTGGCGGAGCAGATAGGGGCAAGTTCCTGCAATCCTGCCATTGGCGGCCTTGCCAAAGGACATTTGGTACGGGAAGTGGATGCTCTTGGCGGTGAGATGGGACTTTGTACCGATGTGACAGGTATACAGTTCAGGACACTCAATGCATCCAAAGGGCCTGCCGTACGCGGAAGCAGAGCACAGATAGACATGGACCGGTACCGTATCTATATGCGCAATGTGGTGCTGAACACGGATAACCTGGATGTCAAGCAGGAGATCGCTGACGGATTGATGGTTGAAGACGGTGAAGTGAAAGGGGTGACGACACAGCTTGGGAACCGTTATACGGCATCAAAAGTCATTATTACAGCCGGTACTTTCCTGAATGGACTGATCCACATCGGAGACAAAAAGCAGACGGCAGGAAGGCAGGGAGAATTTGCTTCTGTTGAACTGGCGGAGTATCTTAAAGGGCTGGGACTGAATATCGGGCGTCTTAAAACAGGTACCTGCGCGCGCATAGATGCCAAATCGGTTGATATTTCCGTGATGGAGGTCCAGCCCGGTGATACACCGCCTCCGCCATTCTCTTTTAGGACAGACCGAAAAACATTTCACCCCAGACAGCTGCCGTGCTACGTGACCTATACCAATGAAACAACACATGAGATCATTGAAAGCAACTTTTACAGAGCACCGCTTTTTTCCGGCCAGATCGATGGTGTCGGACCGCGCTACTGTCCGAGTATCGAAGACAAGATCAACCGTTTTCGTGACAGACCGAGGCATCAGATCTTTGTAGAACCTCAAACAATGGATGAGACAGAATATTACATTAACGGTATGAGTACTTCTCTGCCGATCGATGTACAGCTGGAAATGATACGCTCGGTCAAAGGGATGGAAAATGCCAGGATCGTACGCTACGGGTACGCGATCGAATATGATTATGTAGATCCTACAGAGTTGAAACATACACTGGAAACCAAAAAGATCAAAGGGCTCTATACCGCAGGCCAGATCAACGGGACAACCGGCTATGAAGAAGCTGCGGCGCAGGGGCTGATGGCCGGTATCAATGCCGCTTTGAGCGTACAGGACAGGGAACCGCTTATCCTCAGACGTGACGAAGCTTACATCGGTGTGCTTATCGATGACCTGGTCACCAAAGGGACGAAAGAGCCCTATCGTATGTTTACCAGCCGCGCAGAGTACAGGCTGCTGCTGCGTGAAGACAATGCAGATATGAGACTTTCCAGATATGGAAAAGTATTGGGGCTTTTGGATGATGTATATATTGCCGCATTTGAAGAGAAGCAGAGAAATATTGAAGAGGCCCTGAGTTATTTGCGGGAGAACTATGTTACACCGACCAAAGCGTTCCTTTCCAGACTTGAACAGATCGGGGCAGTAAAGATCAATGACAGAACCTGCTGGATCGATGTGATCGGCAGGGGTGATTTTAACAGGGAAAAACTGGTCTCACTGCTTCCAGCATTTGACAAATATGACGATGCCGTGATGGAGCAGATACTCGTAGAAGCCAAATACAGCCGCTATATTGAGAAACAGCAAATACAGATCGATCAGATGAAAGATATGCTCAAAATAAAGATCCCTGAGGATTTCACCTATAGAAATGTTTCAGGGCTTAGCAATGAGATTGTAGAAAAGCTTGAAAAAGCCAATCCGACGACACTGTTTGCAGCCTCCGAGATATCAGGAGTGACACCGGCGGCTTTGGAGATCATCCATGTCTATATAAAAATGACTCAACGAGGAAAAATATAATGTTGTATTACTATGCCCATACAGGGCACAAGATAGGTTTGGACAGGTTAAGAAGAGCAGCCGCAGTCATAAAACGGCTTGCCGGAGAGGGGATCGAATGCAGATTGCTTCTGAATGATTTCAGAGCAGGACTGGCTGCCAGAGACCTGGGAATCAAAGAATATGTCACGATAGAAACGATACAGGATATTGATGCGGTTGCCGCAAGGGGGGATTCCGTGATCATCGATTCGGATGAGGATGAACACGGCAGGCTGGTAAAGTACTGTTCGGACTTTACCCACGTATGGCGTTTCGAGCATGATCCCGATGACCGATCTATCCACGGGGAAACCCTCTTCAGGGCAGACTGCAGGGAGGAGGATTGTCTGAATGCAGTGATCGTGGATGATGCCTACTTTGACATAGAAGAAAAAGAGGAGCGTGTGCTTTTCTTTTTGCAGGACATGGACCATGACAAGACCATTCTGCGCCATGCACCTTTCTTTGAAGCCTTTCCTATGGAACTGCTGCTGGGCAATTACTTCTTTGTCAAGTATGAGGGGCTCCTGGCACAATGCTTCTCCGCTCTGCATGAACCGGAAGAGTATATGGACCTGATTAAAAGCAGCAGGACTGTCATAACGGCATCTGCACAGACCGCACTGGAAGCCAGGGCAGCCGGTGCAAAAGTGATCTATATTGATATACAGCAGGTATCTCTCTATCCCGCGGCATTGCTTGAACGGTACGGCATTGACTGTATGAAAGGGTTTGATGCTGAAGTTTTGAAGCATTTACTGAAACAAAACAGCAATAAAACCAAAAAACCGGTAGAAAAATTTGACCTAAATCGTTTGATCAGTGTATATAAATAGGCAGATATTATAATTATAAGAATAGATTGTAATATATTTGATCTGTATCAATCCGATTTAAGCACTTTTCTCCTATAATTAATGGCTAAAAATAAATTAGAAGGAAGGTAGTAGTATGGCTAATGATACTAAACGTCGAGACTTTATGGGCATGGCCCTGGGTGGTTTTACGGCTTTGGGCGGTCTTGGTGCACTCTATGCAATGAAGCGTACGTGGGATCCTCTGCCCAGCGTTAAAGCAGCTGGATTTACAACTTTGGATATGACAATATACAAAGAGAATGAACTGGCAGTGGAGAAATGGAGAGGAAAACCCATCTTTGTTTTAAAGCAGTCCAAAGAGATGCTGGATACTGAAAATAAAAATATGAGTCTCCTGACCGGAAAAACGACAGAAGCGATGGATAAGAAACGACTTATCAAAGTTGGTGATGCGTATTATATGGTATGTGTGGGACTTTGTACCCACCTGGGTTGTATTCCGGGATATACACCTGAAGATAAAAGTTTTCTTTGTGCATGCCACGGCGGTATGTATGACGATACAGGCATGGTAACAAAATCTCCACCGCCAAGAGGTTTGGATATTCCTCCATTTAAAATTGACGGAACCAAGCTTGTACTGGGTGAAGAAGGTCCAGAATACAAAAAAATGCTGGCTGACGGCATTACAATGCCGGTATAAGGAGAGTTAAATGGCACATTTTGATGAAAATGCAAAACCGTTCAGCCATAAATGGATGAACGAAAGACTTGCTGTAGATACACTCAAGCGTGTATTATCGACTGAATATTGGATTCCCAAAAATATTAACTTCCTGTGGGCAATGGGTATGGTACTCGCTGCTACATTCGGAGTATTGCTTATTTCGGGGATTTTCCTTTTGATGTATTACCAGCCAAATACACATTTGGCTTTTGACAGTGTCAACTATACGATCATGAGTGAAGTGGGCTATGGCTGGCTGTGGCGGCATGTCCATGCGGTCGGGGCATCTGTTGTATTCCTGATTATTTATATTCACATGTTTACAGGTATCTATTATGGTTCGTACAAAAGAGGAAGAGAACTGATCTGGCTTTCAGGTATGCTTCTTTTTGTTCTTTTCTCTGCTGAAGCATTCTCCGGATACATGCTTCCATGGGGACAGATGAGTTACTGGGCAGGTATGGTTATTACCAACCTTTTCTCAGGCGGATCACTGCATGCGAACGGTTTGGTTGAATGGATCAGAGGAGACTATGTACCGGGACAGGCGTTCCTTAACAGATTCTTCATGCTGCATGTCCTTCTCGTACCGTTGGCGATTATCGGTGTGATCGTATTGCACTTTGGTACACTGAGAATCCCTCACGTAAACAACCAGGAAGGTGAAGAATTTGACTTTGAAGAATCTGCAGAGATGTATAAAGCAGGTGATGTGAAACACTCAAAGGTTATTCCGTTCAGTCCTGTCTTCCTGAGCAAAGATATTTTTGTCATGGGAATTTACTTTATCATTTTCTTCTACCTGGTATTTTACCATTTCGAATTTGCTATGGATCCGGTGAACTTCGACCCTGCAAACGGGCTGAAAACACCGACACATATTTATCCTGAGTGGTACTTCCTGTGGAGTTATGAAATTCTGAGACCGTTCTCAACCAATGTTGGTCTGATCGCCTTTGCTTTTGCACAGATGATCTTTTTCTTCCTTCCGTTCCTTGACAGGAGTCCAAATGTGGCACCGGCGAAGAGAAGAGGATTGTTCAACCTCTGGTTCTGGGCACTTCTGATCGATATGATTGTACTGACCTTCATGGGTAAATTGCCTCCGGAAGGTATTTGGAGTACAGTCGGTTTTGTTGCAGCACTGACGTTTATCGGTTTGTGGATATTGCTTCCAATCATTACGATAAAAGAAAAAAAACTATAAGGGGTAGAGTATGAAAGAATTAAAAATATTTGGAATTGTAGCAGTCTTTACTCTTATCCTTTACTGGGGAGTAGAACCGTTCGCACATTCTCAAATGCACAAACATGTCGAAGGACATGGACTGGTATATGACGGGAAAGCGGACATTAAAGAAGCTTCAAAAGACAGAAAAGAGATTGAAAAGAAATTTTGGAATGATGTAGCACAGATTTCCAAACTCAAAGGTGACCCGGTTGCGGGTGAAGCAACTTTTGCCATGTGTGCAGGTTGTCATATGAAAGGGGCGGCAAATATGGGCGGTGTAACACCACCAAGCCTTGACCATGCCGGTGCGATCTATGACAAGAACTTCCTGATCGCGTTGATCAAAGACCCTGCGCTTGCTACCAATGTGGCACATAAATACCCTGTAGGCGGTACTATTGCACACCCAATGGGACCTGTGATGACAATGGTTACAGCACCGCAGGATATCGCGAATGTTGTTGCTTACCTAAAAGCGAAAAAAGCGGGTGAAGTAACGCCCAAAGAAGCATATATTGAAGCATGTAGCCGATGTCATGCCAACCGTTATGGTCATTTGACTCAACTGGGTGAGATTCCTAAGACCAAGTCAAATATTAAAACCGGTCAAGACATAGGTGCACTGAAGTATAAAGAGAAAGTAGCTGAGGAACAGGCGTCATTGGCTGAATATCTCGGTACACTTCCTCCTGATCTCTCTATTATGATCAGAGCCAGAAATGAACACTTTATGCATGTATTTGTTGAAAACCCTCAGTCTGAACTTCCGGGAACTGCAATGCCGAGAACAGGTCTTGACAAAGAAGGTATGGAAAAAGTCATGGCTTACCTTGAAAAGACAGGTGATCCAAGCAAACCAAAAAGAGAAGCCGTCGGACCATGGGTACTTCTGTTCTTCTTTATCTTCTCGATACTTGCGTATCTATGGAAGAAATCTATGTGGAAAGGGCATCATTAAAAAGATGTCGCAGGGTACTGTCTTCCGATAACATCCTGCAAGCTGCATATAATTATGAAAGTGGGTGTTGTGTTCCTGCAACACCCTGCATTTATACCCCCTTTATTTCTTGACGTATATCATCCCCTTTTTATCTACATTTGGATACCCTAACAAAAAACAATATATTGGATAATTATGCTAATAGACGGACACGGTCGAACCGTTAACTATTTGAGAGTTTCAGTGACAGAGCGTTGTAATTTCAGATGCCAGTACTGTATGCCGGAAAAACCTTTCTCCTGGGTACCCAAAGAAAACCTGCTGAGTTTCGAAGAACTTTTTCTGTTCATGAAAGTAGCCATGGATGAAGGTGTGAACAAGATCCGTATTACCGGCGGTGAACCGCTGTTGAGAGAAGATCTCGATTCGTTTGTCAAAATGATACATGACTACAAGCCGGATATCGATCTGGCATTGACCACCAATGCCTATCTGCTGCCGCAGACTGCACAAAGGCTCAAAGATGCAGGTTTAAAACGGTTGAATATTTCACTGGATTCGCTTAAACCTGAAATTGCACATCAAATCGCACAAAAAGATGTTCTGGCACAAGTGCTCAAAGGAATAGACAAAGCACTGGAAGTCGGTCTGGGCGTGAAAATCAATATGGTACCGCTCAAGGGTATCAACGATGGTGAAATTCTCGATATTATGGCATATTGCCAGGAGCGTCAAATTAAAGTACGTTTTATCGAATATATGGAAAACCGTCATGCCAATGCAAGTCTAAGAGGTATGCACGGCAAAGAAATTCTTTCAAAAGTAAAAGAAAAATATACGATCAGAGCACTTGGAAGAGAGGGGGCAAGTCCTTCTTTCAACTATATCATTGAAGAAACCGGTTATGAATTCGGACTTATTGACCCCCATAAACACGATTTTTGTGAAAGCTGTAATCGTATCAGACTGACAGCAGAAGGTTTTCTGATCCCCTGTCTCTATTTTGATGAGGCACTCAGTATTGCAGATGCCGTGAAAAAAGGCGATATCGAAGGTGCATCGCAAGTCCTCGCCACAGTGCTCAAGGACAAACCTAAAGAAAACCGCTGGATCGAAGGTGAACTTGAAGAAGGGCAGGAAGTTTCCAGCCGTGCTTTTTATGAAACAGGCGGATGATATCAGTGAGGAATGAGGAATGGGGAATGGGGAATTACAGTAATCTTTTCTTTGAAAAGCTTTTGTCCGCGCTAAATTATACAAAGCAAAATATTCATACTGCTTTTTTAAACAGTAACATCGTGCAGCAATGTAAACTTAAACGATGCACGATAAAACAAAAGGACTCCTTTTGTTTTATCTGACGGAGCAATTTTTCTCTATTCAGGGTGAAGGAAAATATGCCGGTGTGCCCTCCTATTTTCTACGGACCGGGGGATGTAACCTTTCCTGTCCCGGTTTTGCTGCCGCTTATGAAGTGGAGGGTGAAGTACGTTACGGCTGTGATACTTATTTTGCTGTAGACAGTGCCTATGCCAGGCAATGGAGCAAAGTACTTGAAAGTACTGTTCTGATAAAGCATCTGAAGCAGGAATTCAAAACCATAGGGTACAACCCGGATGTTGTTATTACAGGAGGGGAACCTTTGATGTACCATAGTGACAAAACATTTTATGAAGTAATCACATGGCTGGTGGAAGAAGGTATTCAGATCACCTTTGAGACAAACGGGACCATGAAGATCAATTTTGACCGGTACCCTGCGTACAAATCCTGTATTTTTGCGCTTTCCATAAAACTGGCTAACAGCGGGGAGCCTGCTTCCCGGCGTATTGTGCCCCAGGCACTTAAAAATATTCAAATCTCTTCCAAAGAGACATTTCTGAAATTCACTATTGACAAAGCTCTGGTTGAGACAAGTGCTTTTGACGAGATCAGTGAGATAAGAGAGATCCTGCCGGATCCGGAAGTGTTCTGTATGCCTGTAGGAGAAAGCAGAGACACGATATGGAGAAATGACAGAGCGGTCTTCGAGTTCTGTATGAAACACAATTTCCGGTACAGTGATAGGTTGCATATCCGGGTATTTGATACAACTCAGGGTGTATGATAATGTAGTAACACTATAACTTCAGTTTATTCCTATCGCTTTCAGAAAAAAAATATAGATTTGTCCCGGAAGCCATGCCGGGGTTTTAATCCGGCTCATTTACAAACGGTTTCCATAAATAAGATAAAATAATAAAAAACATAAGCTGTGAATATGATATAAGGTAAATTATATTCAAATCGGAGTAATATTATCTTTATTGACCCCAACAATACCGGATATTCGGTAATTTTATGACACACGTTTGGGTTAAATTGATTTGCAGGAGTATCAATGAAAGAGATCGTTAGAAAAGTTTTACCGTTAAGTTTAATTGTTGCCCTAAGGTTTTTCGGGTTGTTTATTGTCCTGTCCGTATTGTCACAGTATGCCAAAGATATTCAGGGAGGAACCGCATTTCTTGCGGGTATTGCCCTGGGTGGCTATGCTTTGACCCAGGCAGTGCTTCAGGTACCTTTTGGTGTAATGAGTGACAAGATCGGCCGTAAAAAGACTATTTTGTTCGGTTTGCTGCTTTTTGCGGCAGGTTCGGTTGTCGCGGCAATGGCTGACAATATCTATATCTTGCTTTTGGGACGTTTTCTCCAGGGGGCAGGTGCGATAGGTTCTGTTGTTACAGCGATGATCGCAGACCAGGTTCGAGAAGACCAGAGAGCCCATGCCATGGCGGTCATGGGTATGGTAATCGCAATGAGTTTTGCCGCTGCGATGATCATCGGGCCGCTCATGGCAGGGTATTTCAGTGTACCGTCCCTGTTCTGGCTGACAGCTATTTTATCTATCAGTGCGCTGGTTATCCTTTTTACAGCAGTACCGGAACCACCGAAGATCGTTCATCACTACAGTGAAGAAGAAGCAAAGATCAAACATGTTTTCAAAGACAAAGATCTGGTAAGAATGTATATTACGTTCCTTTTTCACAGCGGAACGATGGCGATCGCCTTTTTTATTATTCCTCTTGTGATGAAAGAGAAGTTCGATATGACCACCATGGATTACTGGAAAGTGTATCTGCCTGCCGTATTTTTCGGTATTCTTGCCATGGCTCCGGCTGCGATTTTCGGAGAAAAGTACAGTAAAGGGAAAGAAGTTTTCCTCACTTCCATCGGCTTTATTGTTGCCTCCTTTCTCTTAATGGGATTTGCAGGCAGGTTCATTTGGTTTGCAGTCGGCGCTACTTTCTTTTTCATCGGTTTCAATATGTTTGAACCTTTGCTTCAGAGTTTTGTCGCCAAGTTTGCCAAAGTACACCAAAAAGGTGCTGCTCTGGGTGTGGCAAATACTTTTGCGTATGTAGGAGTCTTCCTCGGCGGTGCGATCGGTGGTTGGATCTACGGACACTACAGTGCAGAAGGTGTCGCAGTCTTTGTTGTTATTCTTTCGGTATTTTGGACACTCTGGATCATCGGTATGCGAAATCCGGGGCTCAGGGCCAATCTTTTTTTAGATTTCGATACCTATGACAAAACAAAACTCCAGGGACTTAAAACGCTTGATGGGGTGACAGATTTCTATGTCAATGAAACGGAAGGTCTGATCGTGATCAAATATGATGCGGAAGAAGTCAATGAAGAACATATCAAAGCATTTCTCAAAGAAGAAGGTGCGGAAAAATGAAAGAGATCACACTTGAAACAAAAATAGCGGATCTTTTAAATAATTATGAGGGGATGAAAGATATCCTCATTAAGATTAATCCCAAATTTAAAAAATTGAATAATCCCGTTTTGAGACGTACCCTGGCAAAAATTGCAGGAGTCAGACAGGCAGCAGTTGTCGGTGGAATGGACCCTCTTGATCTGCTCAATCAGCTCAGAACGGCCGTCGGACAAACACCGGTCGATATGACAACGCCCCAAGGGGAAGTGGAAGCGGAAGAAGCACCGGAATGGATATTGAAAGAATCAAAACAGACACTCAATGCCAATGAGATACTTGATGAAGAACGCAACCCCCTGGCCGAACTGCATAAAGCACTCAAAGCAATAGCCGAGGGTGAGGTGATCACCATAGAAGCAGATTTTCAGCCGGAACCGCTGATGGATGAAATGCTGAAGGCGGGACATGAGGTTTTCTCCCGGGAGGTGGCACCAAATCATTTTATCACCTATATCAAAAAATAGATTATGCAGATAAAAACCTCATTTTCTGTTGTAATCCGTCTCATATTGTGGTTTGTCATGATCGTGGGAGGTACGGTATATGCTCTGCTCAAAGACTGGGGTACTCCGCTTTTTTCCAATATCTCTTTTCATATTTTCAGTGCTCTGTTCGGAATAGTGATACTCAAACTGGCATTCAATGCAGCGGGAAATGGCGGAAGAGAATTGACCAAAGGTCGTGTAGGGAATATTCCCCGTATGGAAACCAACCGGCTTGTCACCACGGGAATTTACAGCTGTATGCGGCATCCTATGCTGTTTGGTCTGACACTTCTGCCCCTGGGCTGGGCACTGCTGATTGGAAGTCCTACCTTCATTAGGCTGATTGCCCCTGCGGAGATGCTTTTTATCGTTTTTATGGTGATCATTTTTGAGGAGATGGAAGTGAAGAGAAAATTTGGTGAAGCATATAAATCGTATCGTAAAGAAGTACCTATGGTTTCCTTCAAGTTTGAGTGTTTAAGAAAACTTTTTAAAAACAAAGGGTAAAAATGCATTTTACCCTGAAGCAGATCGCTACGCCGCTGCTGGATATTAAACCCTATATAGAAAATTTTGATAAAGTAGAGACAGATGCAAGGTCGGGACGGATGCAGGCAAGCCTTGATGAGGTGAGCAGAAAAAAATCTGATGACAGATTCGTCCAGCACTAAGGCTTAAATAAGACTATTTTAGTCTTATTTAAGTAAAAGAGTACTATATTGATATAGCTTATACAATAGATTATTAAGGATTATAAAATGACTTTTTCAGATCAGGATATTTATGAAGCTGTAAAATATCATCTTCCCGCAGTAAAAGAATATGTCAATTCGCATGGCGGTGATATCAGGTTGCTTGGTGTCAAAGACGGGGGTGTTTATATTGAACTTACCGGTACCTGTCATGGCTGTTCCATGAGTTTGATGACAACCAAAATGGTCGTCCAGAAGAAGCTCAGAGAATTGATCCATCCGGAACTGTCGGTGATTAATGTCGATGGTACACCGGAGAATATATTGCCCGATACATACTATACCGAAGCAGAAAATGTTAAAGCAGATGCAGAAAAAAGCTGCCTTTGATGCTCTTCCCAAAGGAGAACAGCTGGCACGACGGAACGGATGTTTTAACTGTCATGCTCTGGACAAATCTGTGATAGCACCTTCTTTTGCACAGATTTCCAAAAGAGATGCCAAGGAAATAAGAGATACTATTAAGAATGGAAGTCAGGGTAAATGGAAAGGTTTTCATGTCATGATGCCTGCGTTTAAAAGCAGAATGACAGAGAAAGATCTGTATACCCTGCAGAAGTGGATAGGAACATGCAGCAGCAAAATACAAAAGGCAATACCTGCCGAGAATATAAAAGAAACCCCATGGAAGGTGAAACATGTTATTTGATCTGACACAGGACAAAGAGGTAAATGAGACATATAAACTGATGGCGCAGACCATTATTCCCCGACCCGTTGCATGGGTGGTGACGGAAGATGAGGAGGTAGTGAATATTGCTCCTTTTTCCTACTTCATAGGCTTGTCCTCCGACCCCGCTTCTGTGCTTATTTCGGTAGGGCATAAGCCTGACGGCAGCCCTAAAGATACGCTTGCCAATATACGTAAACATAAAAAATGTACCATCTGTATGGTAGAAGAGAAAGCACTTGAGAAAATGCATTTTTCTTCCAAAGGACTGGACAAAAAGGTGAGTGAGGCAGAAATTTTTTCCATCGAGACCGAAACACTGGCAGAGGGGTATCCCCCTATGATCAAAGGAGTACCCTGTGCCTATGTCTGCGAACTGAACCAGGAGATAGATCTTGGCGGAGGAACAACGATTCCTCTGGTTTTGAATGTCAAACAGATCTTTGTGGATGATGCCGTTATCACTGACAAAGAACAGTTGAGTATTTCTTTTTCCCCTGTGGCTCGTATAGGCAAGAGTTATGCCTTTCTGGGTGAGGAAATAGAAGCTCCGACAATACCCTGATTTAGATAAATACATAACAGGAAGGATAAAAATGACATTTTCAGACAAAGATATTTATGAAGCGGTCAAACATCATTTGCCGACAGTCAATGAGTATGTGGAATCCCACGGAGGGGCTATCCGGCTGCTTGGTGTGAAAGACGGTACGGTTTACATAGAACTGACCGGAACATGCCATGGCTGTGCCATGAGTCTGATGACGACAAAAATGGTCGTTCAGAAGAAGCTCAGAGAATTGATCCATCCGGAACTTGTCGTGGTCAATGTGGACGGCACACCGGAGAATGCCTTGCCTGAAATTTACTATTTTGATGAAAATGATACGGAGGAAGAGCTTGCAGAGACCAGCCTTTGGGACAAGGTCAAAGGTATTTTTGTCAAGGGTGCACAATAGAGGCGGGATTAAGCTATCTTCGTTAAAATCAAAACCATAGATCCAGACAAGAGGTACAGATGAGAATACGAAAACTCTTTAAATTTGAGAATGCACATATCGTGCGTGACTGCTCAACAAGGCGATGCAGTGAAAATATTCACGGGCACTCCTATAAAGTTGAAGTGCTGCTCGAATCGAACTATCTCGATGACGGGCAGATGGTGTATGATTTTGGATTGACCAAACGCTACATTAAGGAGCTTATAGATGCTTTTGACCATGGGATCACGCTTTGGAAAGAGGATGAAAGAACGTATCTTGAAGCGATGAAAGCACACAGCAGCCGCTGGATAGAATTGCCTGTCTCCCCTTCCGCCGAACAGTTTTCCCGTGTGATCTACCTGATGGTGGAACGTGTACTGGCATGCACGGAAATGCGTAACGGAGAGAAAGAGGTGAAACTGCACAGTATTATCGTGCATGAAACAGAAACAGGGTATGCGCAGGGGTTTGAAGAAGATGCCCACAGCGAACTGATGGGAAAGATCGCTTTGGAAGAGATCGTTTTTTCAGAGCAGATCCGCTCGGAGTGGAGTGATCCGGAGCTTTGGGAGCATCTTTTGAAACACCAAATGCTTGTCAATCCCAAAAAAGTATAAAAGAGGATATAATCCGCTTTACATTTAACATTACAGGAGTTTTTATATGGTAGCACAGATCATTGCAACACACAGCATTTTAGTCAAGGTTTTTCTGGTATTTATATTGGCAGGATTTTTTATTCCGAAAATGACATCCAAACACCCTTTGAAGTTTAGAAAAGCAAGTTTTATCTATACGATGATTTTTCAGGCCATCGCAACTATGATCGCGTTTACCGGGATTGTAGCTATGGTTGTAGGAAAATATGATTTTTCTCTCAGTATTATTTTAATGATCCTTATCTGGGCGGCATTGATGTTTATCGAGATCAAAAAGTACAAAGTAATTAAAACAACAGAGGTTGAAAATCCTGCCAAGCATGCTTTGCTTAAAAGCCTTTTTTACAAAATTTCAGCGGTAGAAGTTTTTCTGATTGTTGTGATGGTTGTCTTTAAGATCATGGAAGCCAAAGGTGCAATATCTTTATAATGAATCGGCAGGTACGCCGCAGCTGATACTTGAGGGTGATGATCATCGCTATATTTTCAGGGTACGCAGACACAAAACGGACGATACGCTGTATCTGCGCAACCTGAAAGACGGGTTGCTGTACCGTTACCGCATTGTATCTATGGATAAACGGACTGCCCTGCTGGTTTTGGAAGAGAGTACTGCTCTTGAAGTCAAAGCACGCAGGGTACTGCACATAGGCTGGTGTGTCATTGACCCCAAAAATATTGAAAAAGTGCTTCCCTCCCTCAATGAAATGGGAGTGGCAAAGATCACCTTCATTTACTGCCGGCGTTCACAGAAAAGTTTCAAACCGGACTTTAAACGTTTGGAAAAAATACTTTTGAACTCTTCACAGCAGTCCGGGCGTTCGGTTATGATGCAGCTTGAGATGGCAGAGAACCTGAAAGAGTTCAAAGAGCAATATCCGCAAAGTAAAATGTTGCATTTTTCCGAGAACAACTTTATTGGAAATAGCGGCCCTGGCACCATTGTGATAGGCTGTGAAGGCGGTTTTCATGAAGAAGAAGCAGCACTTTTTGACCAAGATGATATTATCGGTTTCGATACGCCTTTAATTCTGAAGAGTGAAAGTGCTGTATGTGCCGCGGCGTCAAAACTGCTGCTCTGAGTACCTGTTTAATTTTTTTTTAAAAGCAGTTGGGTATAATACTGCTCTTAAAACTGCTGTCTCGCTCCAGGAAGCGTTGCAGCGACCCGTATCTTCACGATGACGGAAGGGTCTGACGGCCGGAACAGGTTAGTTGCCTGTCACGCATGGTTCCCCCTCGGAGGGAAACCCACGCAAGCAATTGCGTCTAAAAATAACGATGAAAAGGTGTTAAAATGAGAAAAGGTATTCACCCTGAATATATGGAGTGTAAAGTAACATGTGCATGCGGCAACAAGTTCGAAGTAAGATCGAACAAACCGGAAATGTCTATCGATATCTGTAATGAATGTCACCCGTTCTTTACTGGTTCTGAGAAGATCCTCGATGCGGCAGGTAGAGTCGACAAGTTTAAGAAAAAATACAACCTCGGTTAATTTCTTTCTGATGTACTGCTCCGCGGAACGCGGAGCACAAAACCTGAACTTTCCTTCCCCTAAACCCCTAAAAGTAATACAATGCTCACATTTGTTCCAACCCCCATCGGAAATCCGCAGGATATCACTGTACGTGCTATGAAGCTTTTTGAAAAAGCAGAACTTTTTCTGTGTGAAGACACACGCCAGACCAAACGGCTTTTAAGACTGCTTGAAGAGCGGTTCGGTATGGTGTATCCCGAGGCAGAATTTCATTCTTTCAACGAACATAACGGCAGAGAAAGACTGAATGAATTCGGAGACAGTCTGCCGGACAGAGAAGTAGTGTATGTGAGTGATGCCGGTATGCCTGTCATTTCCGATCCGGGGCAGTTGTTAGTGGCATACTGTCAGCAAAACAATATTATGTATGATGTGCTTCCGGGTGCTTCCGCCGTGACTACTGCCTATGCCGCATCGGGATTTGAAGAGGGAAAATTCCTTTTTTATGCCTTTTTGCCCCACAAGGGCAAAGAGCGAAGCAGTGCATTGAGTGAAGCCATGAACAACGGGTACAATACCGTACTTTACGAAGCGCCCCACCGTTTGGAAAAATTGTTGGATGAAATCGTCTCAATAGATGAAGAACGTGAACTTTTTATGGCAAAAGAGATCAGTAAGAAATATCAGCATTACTACAGGGGAAGTGCCGGAACGCTGCGGGATGCGTTTCAGACCATAACGATACGGGGTGAGTGGGTTGTGGTCATCAAAGCGAAAAAAAGTCTGCACAAATCTCTCAGTTTCGATGAAGTATTTACCCTCGATCTGCCGCCCAAGATCAAGGCAAAGTTGTTGGCCCAGCTTAGCGACAGGCCGGTCAAAGAGTGGTATCAAAGTTTAATCCAAAAATAGTACACGCAGATTTCAAGTAAAAATTGGATAAAATCTACCTTATGATTATTTATGGAAAGCAGGTGTGCCTCTATGCTTTGGAGAAACACCCAGAGACCGTCAGTACTGTTTATGTTGCCAAAAAGGGCATCTTGCCGCAAAAGCTTTTTCATCAGTTCCATGACAAGATAAAGTTTCTTGAAGAGAAATGGGCGCAGTCCATGAGCAAGGGCGGAAACCACCAGGGGCTGCTTCTGGAGATCAGCGAGCTTGAACAGCCTGCACTTTCAGCAGTGAAACGTGAAGATTTCCTTGTTATATTTGACGGACTGACAGATGTAGGAAACATGGGTGCGATCGTACGCAGTGCTTATGCCCTGGGGGCCGATGCCGTAATCGCCACAGGGGTCAGGCAGTTGAATGCGGAAGCAATAGTACGGAGCAGTTCGGGGGCACTTCTCGATATGCCGTTCCTCATCATTCCCAACATACTTGATGTCTGCAATGAACTTCACCAGGTAGGTTTCAAGCTGTATGGCGCAGCGATGGAAGGCGAAGCGGTACAATCGATGGAGTTCGAGCGTAAACGGGCACTGATACTGGGAAGTGAAGGAAAAGGGCTTTCAAAAAAGGCACAGGGGAAAATAGATCATTTGGTTTCGATTGAAATGAAACATGCATTTGACTCTTTGAATGTCAGTGCCGCCGCCGCAATTTTAATACACAGGATGGGTTATGCAGTTAAATGAGTTACTTGAAGAAAACAGTACAAAAACGATAAGTCAAAAAACCAAAATCTCGGAAGATAATATTGAATATCTTATGAATAATGATTTCGGTGCCATCAAAAAAGTAAAGACTTTGGGATTTATCTCTATTCTCGAAAGAGAATACCATATAGACCTGAGCAAGTTGAGAGAGGATGCTCTTGCCTACTATGCCGAGCATGATAAGAATGAGAATGTGACGCTCGGTCTGCCTATAGTTGTGGAAGAAAAGAGCGGCAGATCCAAGTGGCTTTGGCTGCTTGTCGCAATTCTTTTAGGCTATGCATCCTGGTATTTCCTTACCCAGTTTGATCAGTCCCAGCTGAAAAGCCTGCTTCCTTTCAATGAATCCAAAAGTATGGACAGTATAGCTCCTGACAACACAGTAAATACAAATGAACCACTCAGTATTAAAGAGGCAATAGATACAGAAAAGAGTACCGTTGCAGTACCTGAGCATGAGAATGAACAAAACAATTCAGAAAAATGATTAAGAGAGAAAAGAATGTTTAACGAAATACAATTTGAAAAGATAAACCGATTGCCGAAATATCTTTTTGCAGAGATCAATGAGTTAAAAATGGACTTGAGGCGGAAAGGGCAGGATATTATCGATTTTTCCATGGGAAATCCGGATGCAGATACACCGCAGCCTATCATTGACAAACTCTGCGAAGTAGCAAACCGTTCCAAAACGCACGGCTACAGCGCCAGTAAAGGGATATATAAACTGCGACTGGCCATGAGTGACTGGTATAAAAGAAAGTACAATGCAGATCTTGATCCGGATACCGAGATCGTTGCGACCATGGGAAGCAAAGAAGGATATGTCCACCTGGTACAGGCTATTTCCAATCCCGGAGATGTGGCCATCGTACCGGACCCTACCTATCCAATCCATTCACAGGCATTTATTCTCGCAGGCGCAAATGTCGAAAAAATGCAGCTGATCTTCGATGAGGAGACATTTGAAGTGGATGAAAACCGTTTCTTCTCAGATCTTGAAGAGGCCCTGGACAATTCCGTCCCTCAGGCAAAGTTCCTTGTAGTGAATTTTCCGCACAATCCGACCACGGCGACGGTAACGCCTCAGTTCTATGAAAGACTGGTAGCCCTGGCCAGAGAGAAGCGTTTCTATATCATCTCTGATATTGCTTATGCGGATATTACTTTTGACGGATACAGAACACCTTCCATCATGGCGGTTAAAGGTGCCAAAGAAGTGGCAGTTGAATCCTATACACTTTCAAAGTCTTACAATATGGCAGGCTGGAGAGTCGGTTTTGTGGTGGGAAACAAAAAACTTATCGGTGCCCTCCAGTCGATCAAATCCTGGCTTGACTACGGTATGTTCACCCCTATTCAGGTGGCAGCTACCGTAGCACTGAACGAGCATTACAACGTGCCTGATGAACAGATCATTCCTCTTTATGCAAAAAGACGTGATGTTATGGTCAAAGCCTTTACCAATGCGGGCTGGCCTCTGGCAAAACCAAATGCTTCGATGTTTATTTGGGGAAAGATCCCCGAAGTGGCAAGAGAAATGGGGTCTCTGGAGTTTTCGAAACAACTGCTTCTGCATGCAGGGGTGGCAGTGAGTCCGGGTATAGGATTCGGAAAATATGGTGACCAGTATGTACGCATCGCCCTGATAGAAAACGAGAAGCGTATCCGTCAGGCTGCAAGAAACATAAAGAAGTTCCTCAAAGAACTTGAAACTGGAAATCCGGAAAAAAAGTGAAAGAGTCATAATATGGTAAAAATAGGAATTCTCGGTGTAGGAACTGTGGGAGCAAGTGTTGCAAAGATACTTGAAGAGAACGGTGATATTATCGAAGCGCGTGCAGGAAAAAAGATTGTTGTCAAATCAGGTGTCGTTAAAAATCTCGGTAAAAAAAGAGATGTTTCGATTCTTTTAAGCGATAATCCGAATGATGTAATAGATGATCCTGAAATCGATATTGTGGTTGAACTGATGGGGGGGGTGGAAGAGCCCTATGCGCTGGTTAAAAGAGCGCTTGAGAATGGTAAAGCGGTCGTCACTGCGAACAAAGCCCTGCTTGCCTATCACCGTTATGAACTTCAGGAGATCGCAGGGGATATTCCTTTGATGTATGAAGCGAGTACGGCAGGAGGTATTCCTGTGATCGGTGCTCTGCGCAGCGGTCTTTCCGCAAATCATATTGACTCTATCCAGGGGATTATGAACGGCACCTGCAACTACATGCTTACCAAGATGATCAATGAAGGCGCACAGTATGACGAAATACTCAAAGAGGCACAGGAACTGGGATATGCCGAAGCAGATCCTACCTTTGATGTCGGCGGTTTTGATGCTTCGCACAAATTGCTGATCCTTGCTTCTATTGCCTACGGACTGGATGCAAAACCTGAAGATATTCTGATAGAAGGCATCGAAAATATTACGCAGACCGATGTGGCATTCGCAAAAGAGTTCGGCTATGAGATCAAACTGCTGGGTATCGCCAAAAAAGTAGGAAAAGGGGTAGAGCTTCGTGTGCATGCGACGATGATACCTTCGGAGAGTATGATCGCCAAAGTAGACGGCGTTATGAATGCCGTGACTGTGGTGGGTGACAGAGTCGGTGAAACGATGTACTACGGTCCCGGTGCAGGCGGGGATGCGACAGCTTCAGCGGTCATTGCCGATATCGTAGACATCGTCCGGGGAAATAACGGTCCGATGCTCGGGTACAAACGGGGGCTGGAAAGCGGGCTCAAGCTGCTGAGCAGAGATGCCATAGTGACACAATACTATATCAGACTGGAAGTCGATGACCAGAGCGGTGTATTGGCTGTTATTACTTCGACACTCGGTGAGTTTGGTATCTCCATAGAGTCCATGCTGCAGAAACCGACCAGGGACGAGCGTATTGCCAAACTGCTCTTTACGACACACAAGACCCAGGAGAGCAAGATGCAGGATGCCATCACAGCGCTCAAGGCGCTTGCGGTGGTGCATGGGAATGTGGCGATGATGAGAATCGAGAAATAAGGAAACAATATGGCAAAAGACCATTATTTTGATATCACGGCAAAGCTTGATATGATGGAGATGAAGAATGCGATCGTCATGGCGCAGAAAGAGGTCGCGACACGTTTTGACTTCAAAGGGGTCAAGGCGGAAATTGACTTGAATGAACAGGCAAAAACCCTCTCTCTGAGTTCTTCAAGCGATCAGAAGATCGATGCACTTAAAGATATTCTTATTTCCAAGCTTATTAAAAGAGGGATTGCGGGAAAATCACTCGAAGAGGTAAAGACAGAAGGTATCTCAGGCGGTAACACAAAAGTGGTCTATCGTATAGTAGATACCATAGACAAAGAAGAGGCGAAGCAGATCGTGAAGGCGATCAAAGCGATGAAAGTAAAAGTAAGCCCTTCCATTCAGGGTGATGAAGTACGTGTAAGCGGAAAGAAGATAGATGATCTTCAGGCGGTAATGGCTGAAGTGAAGACGCTTGATCTTAAAGCACCGCTTGTTTTCGGAAACTTCAAGTAGTATTGCAGGGTGTTGTCGCAGGACAACACCCTATATTTTACGAACAGTGTCCACCACCGCAACACCCTGAATGCGTTTTTGCTTTTTCATTGACTGCTATTTGAAAGTTGTGGCCATCTTCACTGAATATAAAATCATGTTTCTGGCAAAACGCTTCGTTCATGAAATTCACCATATTCATGGCTTCTATAAGCGCATCATCTTTATCCTCAAAACTTTGGTTGTTTTCAAGATCACTCTTTTTGAAACATCCACACTCTTTTTCTATATTAATTGTAAACATATTTATCCTTTTTGATATAATTGTCTTCAACAATAACGAGATGGGCTTAAGAAAACTTGATTTTAAGCCTAAATAGGATAACTTTACTCCTATTTAGTAAAAAAGAAGCATTTTGATCAAAAAGGCACAATATGACAAAGAAACATGAGAGAGAAGAGATTGAGAGTGTATGTACCTATTGTGGTGTAGGATGTGACATTACAGGCGTGGTTGAGGACAATAAGATTGTTAAGATCTTTGCTCAAAAAGACGGTGTGGTCTCTGAGGGTAAACTCTGCATTAAAGGAAAGTACGGGTATGACTTCGTCGATGCCAAAGACCGTATTCGTGAACCGCGTATCAAAAAAACTTTTTTAGACAAAAATCCGGCTATTCAAAAAGCTGTAGCTGACAAAATAATAGAGTTTGACTCTGCCTATGTGACCTGTGATCTTGATACGGCTACGACCATTGCTGCGATGAAACTCTCCGAGATCAAGAAACAGTATGGAGGTGACAGTTTCTGTGCCATCGGCGGGGCAAGAACTTCCTGTGAATCTGCCTACGCATTTCAGAAATTCTGCCGTGAGACAATGGACTCTCCCCATGTAGACAACTGTGCCAGAGTTTGCCACTCTCCCAGTCTTAAGGGTATGAGAGCAACGATGGGCGAAGGGGCAGCGACCAATCCCTACAACGATATTTATGAGGCAGAATTCATGATCGTGATCGGTTCCAATACAATGGAAGCGCACCCGATCATCGCAAACCGCATCGTAGATATGGCCAAAAAATACAACAATCTTGCAGTGATCGATGTACGTGAAACAAAGATGGCAAGACTGGCCAAACATCATTGTGTGATCCCCTACGAGGCAAATCTCCTTGTGCTCAATATGATGGCTTATGTGATCATTGAGGAAGAATTGTATGATGAAAGTTTCATTAATAACCGGACTAAAGGGTTTGATGCGTTCAAAGACCATATATTGAATGATCCCTATGCCAATCCGGATTTCTTCAAAGAAGTGGAAGGGTATGAATATCTTGCCAAAATGATTCCCAACATCGCCAGAGAATACGCAGTCAAAAAATCGATGATCTTCTGGGGTCTGGGTATTACCGAACATTTGGACGGCTCCTATGCGGTCATGGCTATTACCCATCTTGCTTTGATGACAGGGAATGTTGGAAAAACAGGTGCAGGGCTGATGCCACTTCGCGGACAGAACAATGTACAGGGAGCCTGTGATATGGGCTGTTTGCCGTATTTTGCGCCCGATTATCAAAAGCCGAAAACAGAGGGTCTGATGACACCGCAGCTGATGGATGCCATGATGGAAGGAAAGATCAAGGCACTCTTGAATATGGGAGAAGACATTGTACATATTCATCCCAATGTCAATAAAACGGAAAAAGCCATTGCCCAGCTTGAATTTATTATGAGCCAGGAACTCTTTATGACAGAGATCGCACAAAAAGCAGATATCGTGATAGGGGTACGGTCTGCCTATGAGAAGACGGGAGTGTATGTCAATGCCATGCGCAGACTGCATCTTTCCCAGCCTTTGGTCAAAAGTGATCTTCCGGATGATTGGGAAGTATTGAGAGAGATGGCCAAAAAACTTGGAGATGAAGATAATTTCGATTTCAAGACGTCTGAAGATGTATGGAACGAAGTCAGAGAAGTGGCACCGAGGCGTTTTTCCGGTGCAGCGTATTACCGTTTGGCACGCCACAGAAAAAGAGGAATGCAATGGCCGATCTATCATGAAGACACTCCCGTACTGCACCTGCTTGATTTTCGTACAGAAGACGGATTGGGGAAATATGTCTACAAACAGTATGAGCCAAGAGGTATGGTGCAGGAGATAGTGGAGAAGAAGTTCTATAATGATTCACTGGAAGGGTACTATCTGACAACAGGCCGCACCCTGGCACATTACAACAATGCAGCCCAGACCAAAAGGAGTTCCAAACTCGATACGAAATATGATGAAGATGTTCTCCTCGCACCGCTTGAAGATGAAGAGAAGTTCGGTGACAAAGTAATATTGAAGAGTGAATACGGCGAAAGCGAAGCCCTGACAGTCAAATATACGAACAAAGTAAGGGCAAAAACACTTTTCTGTACCTTCCATCATGCCAAAAGCCGCATCAATGCTCTCTTCGGAGATGAATGTGACGAACTGATCTTCACCGCCAGATTCAAATCTGTGAAGGTGGATGTTGTCCCCGTGGGTGACGAGATCGCGTGTAGTTAAGTATTTTCCTTATAAAACCTTCCATATGGAACATTTTATAAGGTTTTGAAATGGATGTTACATATTTATGGTCCATAAACGTCGCTACAACAATAAACGTTATAAAATATGTTAGATTATAAGGTTTTAGTTTTTAATTCGAATTATCTCTTTTAGCATATCAACGTTTAGTATTATCAAACTGATACACAACTCCTGATTCATATTCTTCAACCAACTTTCCAAAACACTCCGCTATTTCTTTCATCGTTTTGATATTGGGTTCAATATATATTTTGTTCTTGCTTTTGGTCATCGTGATGATCTTGGCATCTTTCATCTCTTTGAGATGTCGTGAGATTGTCGGTAGGGCAAAATCAAACTGTTCGGCAATACTGGTCACACAGGTGGCTTGTGCGATAATATCGTCTTTGGGCTGACTGTCGTCTATGGAACAGGCGTAACCGCCCGTAAATATATTCTTGAATATCTTAAATCGTGTTTCATTTCCCAGGGCTTTAAAAATTTTAATTTTATCTTCCATATTTAACATAGTGTCACCCCACAGTAATTTTGATAAATTATAGCAAAAATAAATCTATTTAGCAATTTAGATAATTAACTACAGTTTAAGAAATATCTATGTAGTATAACAAAGCTATTTAGCTTATTTGCTAATAAAAAGGAAAATCTATTGAATAATAAAAAAATACTGGCAGTCATTACTGCCACCATTGCAGCATCCTTATGTTGTATTACCCCTGTGTTGGCAGTACTTGCAGGTTCGAGTACTTTGGCTTCTTCATTTTCATGGCTGGCACCTTACCATAGTTATCTGGTCTGGTTCACAGTTTTGGTACTGCTCTATGCATGGTATGACAAATTGAAGCCTTCAAAAGAGATTGACTGTGACTGTGATGCAAAAACAGGTTTTTTCTCAAGTAAAAAATTTCTGGCTATTGTGACAGTTTTTTCTGTCATCATGCTCTCCTTTCCTCAATGGGGCAATAAAGTGTTCGATACTGCACCCAGTGCGGAAAGTTGCGCAAGTGGCGCCTGCGAGAGTACAGTTGGTCAAGAGAAAACAACAGTAAAAGAGGCAAAGTTCAAGACTGCTGCAGTTGCTTCTGCAAAAATGGGGGCAGGTTGTCAGACAAAGTCTGATTGCAATGCAAAACCATTTAAAAATGCCATCAAAAGACCTGAATCAAAAAAGCCGACAGATGAAAAGGCATTGACAGTATTTAAGTATATGCAGAATGAAAAACTCCATCCTACACCCTATAAACAAAAAGCCTGTACAGGTTATGGTCGTCCGGAAATAGACGGGATGATGGCTGATGCCAGAAGCAAAGTGGAAGAGATGTCTCCGATCGTATTGAAAAAGATGATAGACAATGAAGATGAATTCATCCTGCTTGACGTCAGAGAAGTGGCACAGCGCTCTGAAGGTGAGATCTATGCCGATGATGTCGTGCAAATGACAAGGGGTGATCTTGAATTTATGATCATGAACAAAATCAAAAACAAAGATGCGGTGATCGTGACTTACGATCGTACAGGAGGGAGAGGGCTCTTGGCTGCAGAAACTTTGAAAGAAATGGGCTACAACAATGTCTATACACTCAAAGGCGGTCTGAAAGCCTGGGCAAAAGCAGGTTTGCCTTTTGATTCCGGTCTGGGTATTGTAGTAAAAGTGGAGGATGAATAAAATGGCAGACAACAAACAGATCATTGAACTCTATTCGGAGTTGGCAGAAAATCCAGAGAAAGATTTTGGTTGGGAAAAGGGTTTGGAGAATGCGAAAGCACATGGTTATACGCAGGAATGGATAGAGGCACTTCCCTCAAAAGTCTGGGAATATTGTGCAGCAGTGGGCAATCCTTTTTCTGTGGGAGACATACCTGAAGGGGCAACTGTTTTAGACCTTGGCTGTGGTGCAGGTGTCGATGTTCTGGTATCGCGTTTACTTGTAGGAGAGAGCGGGAAAGTCATTGGTGTAGATATTACACCTAAAATGGTTGAGAAAGCCAGAGAACATGCAGCACTTGCAGGATTTTCAAATATTGAAATTTTGGAGAGCAGTTTCGATACTATCGATATTGAGGATGAATCGGTTGATGTGGTCATTTCAAATGGTGCGATTAACCTGACTTCCTGTAAAGAGTCTGTCTTTGCAGAAATTTACAGGGTACTAAAACCTAACGGAAAGATCTATTTTGCTGACATGATAGACATCTCCGTAGATGAAGGTGCCTGTTGTGCTGTAGAAAAAAGCAGCTGTTGTGATGCTGAGAAAGAAGACTGGGCAAACTGTGTTGCAGGGACACTTCGTCAGGATGAGTTCATAGAGATCATAAAAAAGGCTGGCTTTACAGATGTGGTTTGTACCGGGCTGACCCATTATTCCACTGCCGATACAACACAAGGTGCTACATTTTCAGCCATAAAAATACCGGCAGAAAACGTAAGAAAAGAACATTGGAACAAGATCTTTGAGACCAAGGACTATACCCAGGTTTTATGGCATCAAAACTCACCTGAATTTTCACTCAAGAAGATCAAATTGCATACTGAATCAAAAGAGGATGCCATTATTGACATCGGTTGTGGTGCTTCATTTCTGGTGGATGAACTACTTAAAGAGGGATATAGTAATATCACGCTGCTTGATGTATCTCAAACAGCATTGGACATTGTAACAGAGAGGCTGGGCAATACATCTGATAAAATAGACTATGCCTGTTCCGATATTACTACTTTTGAAACTTCAAAAAAATATAAATTCTGGCATGACAGAGCCGTTTTCCATTTTTTACTGGATGCGAAAGATAGAAAAAAGTATTTTGAAGTTCTCTACCGTTCATTGGAAGAGTCCGGTACCGCTCTCATTGGTACCTTTAGTGAAAAAGGACCGCTTCAGTGTAGTGGTTTGGATATTGTGCAGTACAATGAAAAAAAATTGAAATTAGAATTGGGAGATAACTTGAAGTTGGTGGAAAGTATGGAAGTTATCCATACTACACCTAAAGAGACAGAACAGTCTTTTAGATTTTTCATGATTGAAAAAGTGTAGATACAAAATTGATATGATCGTAAAAGATCAAATATCTTAGACATACAAAACCTTATACAATATATAACTTTATAAGGTTTCTTATTTTAAGAATTTGAAGTAAAAATATGACAATCTGACATATTTTCCTCTTTGCTGTTTTTTCTATTCTATACTTTCATAATATAATCCATGAGGAGCGCCTATGAATGAATTAACCATCCCCATACACCATAAAATCTACACACTGCATGGTAAACAAATCATGCTTGATGAAGATTTGGCATCGTTGTATGAAGTGAAAACAAAAGTTTTTAACCAAGCAGTGAAAAGAAACAATGAAAGATTTCCTGATGATTTTATATTTCAATTGACTGGTGAGGAATATGGTTCTTTAAGGTCACAATTTGTGACCTTGGAAAACATAGATTCTCGTAGTGTTGTATTCTCATAACACTAAATGCTTCAATTCATGGTGTTGTGAGGGCACAACACCCTACATATAAATATAGAAAGACTAAAAATGAGAGAACTCCCAAAGCTTTTCGGTGATCAGAGCGAAGATCTTGCTGCGCTGTTCCTTGAGCAGGAAGGCTACCTTGTTATTGAACGAAACTATTTTGCCCGAAAACTTGGGGAGATCGATATTATTGCACAAAAGGATGAGGTACTTCATTTTATTGAAGTGAAATCCGGGAAAGCTGACTTCGACCCCGTATACAATGTGACGCCGGCAAAACTCAGAAAAGTGATCAACTCGGCACACTATTATATGAAGCGTAAAAATATTGATGTGCTTTTTTCTGTGGATGCACTTGTGATACGTGGTGATGAGCTTGAATTCATTGAGAATGTTACGCTATAATCACTTCTAATCCAAATAAAAAGAGTGCATTATGACACTGACAGAAGAACAGCTTCAAATGTTTGAAGAGAACGGCTTTTTGCTCTTACCGGAATTTGCTGAGCATGAACTCTGCAATACGATTAAAGATATTGCCAATGCACACCTCAAGCATAAAGTACCCCCTGTTGAAACAGAGACGGAATATGTGGGAAAAAGCAAAGAAGAACGCAAATACATTACAGACGGCAAAGCCCATCTTGCCGAAGGACGCATTACCGTACGCCGTCTCAGACAGGTATATCATCGGGATATTGTGTTTAGACACTGGATGGAAAATAAAAAGATCAGACCTGTACTCAGGCAGGTACTGGGAGAGGCACCGGTCATTACCATCGCCCATCATAATTCCATTATGACCAAAATGCCGCATACTTCCACGGAAACGAGATGGCATCAGGATTTTCGTTACTGGAGTTTTGAAAATGACAATCTGGTCAGTGTCTGGCTGGCGTTAGATGAAGAGAACAGTGACAACGGGGTACTGGAATTCATTCCCGGAAGTCACAAGATGTCGTTTGATCTTTCACAGTTTGACGAGAAGGAATATTTTTCCGATACCCTGCCGCAGAACCGCGAGATCGTTGCCAAAAGAGTAAGCCATCCCCTGCGAAAAGGAGATGTCGTGCTTTTTCACTGCAAGCTGCTGCACCGGGCCAACCGGAATATGACGGACGCACCCAAGATCTCCTTTGTCTATACCGTCAAAGGATGCAGCAATAAAGCGATAGAAGGAACACGCTCGACAGCCTATGAGGAAGTACCTCTGGATTAAAAAGTGTAAATTTTGGTAAACATCAAAAAAAAGTTGACAAAATAATAAATATAAGCTATAACTCATTAATGAATTTAAGATATAATCTTAAGATCAAAACCCAAATAAAAGGAATTAAATATGGCAAAATATGTAGAATTGACAAATGAAAACTTTGATGCAACTGTTGCAGAAGGTGTAACAATGGTAGACTTCTGGGCCCCATGGTGCGGACCTTGCAGAATGATCGCTCCGGTAGTGGAAGAGTTGGCAGAAGAGTATGAAGGCAAAGCGACTATCGCAAAAGTAAATACGGACGAGCAGCAGGAACTGGCTGTAAAATACGGTATCAGATCTATCCCTGCGATCCTTTTCTTCAAGAACGGCGAAGTGGTAGACCAAATGGTAGGTGCAGCTTCCAAAGATGCATTTGCAGAAAAAATCAACGCACAGCTGTAAGCTGTATTTTACCGGCCGGAAGTTCCTCTTCCCGGTCGCTTCTTTTTAAACCTTCTCCTGAAAATTATTAACCAAGTATTTAAAGTGTATAATTCTAATAATTATTTGTTTAAAAATTTTAAGGATTTATCATGTTAGACTGTGCAATCATCGGCGGCGGACCGGCGGGACTTACGGCAGGCCTTTATGCAACCAGAGGCGGGCTTAGGAATGTGACTATGTTTGAAACGGGCATGCCCGGCGGTCAGATCACCCAGAGTTCGGAGATAGAGAATTATCCGGGCTTTTTCGAGCATGACAAAACAGGGATGGATTTTATGGATGGATGGCAGAAACAGTGTTTTCACTTTGGTCTCAAACATGAGATGAAAAAGGTGGAACGTGTTGCCAAAACAGGTGAGTATTTCACGGTTACCCTCGAAGGCGGAGAGACTGCCGAAGCCAAAACAGTAATCGTCTGTACCGGTTCCACACCCAAAAGAGCGGGTTTCAAGGGAGAAGATGCCTTTTTCGGGAAAGGTGTGAGCACCTGTGCGACCTGTGACGGATTCTTCTATAAAGGAAAACCTGTCACGGTACTTGGCGGAGGGGATACGGCACTGGAAGAAGCGTACTATCTTTCCAATATCGTTTCGGATGTCTATCTGGTACACCGGCGCGATACTTTCAGGGCGGCACCTTCAACAGTTGAGCGGGTCATGAAGAAAGAGAACATACATCCGGTACTTGACTCTGTGGTCGATGAAGTACTCGGAGATGCGATGGGCGTGACTTCGGTCAGGGTAAAAAATGTCAAAACCAATGAAACGAAGATACTTGAAACACCGGGACTTTTCGTTTTTGTGGGACATGATGTCAATAACGGGGTACTTAAAGACGTAAATAGCGGATTTATCTGCGAGATGAATGACTGGGGCCAGGTAAAGGTCGATTTGAGCATGAGAACATCGGTGGAAGGTCTTTTTGCCGCAGGCGACCTTCGCATAGAGGCCCCCAAACAGGTGGTTGTGGCAGCAGGTGACGGTGCTACGGCAGCGTTACAGGTTATTTCATATATACAAGAACAGGCATAAGAAGGATAATAAAATGGTAAAAGTAGGTATTGTAGGCAGCACGGGAAGAATGGGGGAACACCTTATTAAAAATATACTTGAGGATGAGTCGTTGACATTGGCCGGACTGCATGTGTTCGATGAGCTCAAAGTGGATGTACCGGGTGATGTGCTCATTACCAACAGTATGGATGCCCTGCTTGAAGCCTGTGATGTCATCATCGATTTTTCGGCACCTGTAGCGACGGAAGCCCTGTGTGAAGCAGCATTGAAAAACCCTACACCGCTTGTCGTTGCGACAACAGGTTTCACCGAACACCAGCAAAATCTTTTGACGGAAGCTTCCAAAGAAATGCCGGTCCTCTATTCTTCGAATATGTCAGCGGGAATTGCGCTGCTCAAACAACTGGTAGAGCAGGTGTCGTCTACTCTGAAAGATTTTGATATTGAAATCGTTGAGCAGCATCACCGGCACAAAGTGGATGCACCAAGCGGTACGGCATTGACACTGGGCGAATTTGCTGCCAAAGGACGCGGACTGGAACTTGAGGATGTGCGTGTAAGCGGCAGAGACGGGCAGGTCGGTGCCCGAAGCAAAGATGAAATTGCCATTATGGCACTGCGCGGAGGAGACATTGTAGGCCGTCATACGGTAGGTTTTTACAATGACGGTGAATTTCTTGAACTCAACCATACTGCAACGAGCAGAGAAACATTTTCCAAAGGTGCGATCAGGGCGGCCAAATGGCTGGTAGAGCAGCCTGCCGGTTTTTATACCATCAATGACTGTCTGGGAATTTAACATGAAATATACAAATTCTTCACTTACTTTCCAGGGAGGTGTCTAATGTGTGCGATCGTTGGAGTATTCGGGGCAAAAAAAGCTTCCACCATAGCGTATTATTCTCTTTTTTCCATGCAGCACAGAGGACAGGAGGCAACAGGTATTTCTGCGGCCAATGAAGAGCATATTACCGTGTACAAAAAACGCGGAATGGTAGCAGATGTCTTTTCTCAGCCAACCCTTGACGCACTGGCAGGCGAATGTGCCGTAGGACATAACCGCTACTCTACGGCAGGAAGTGAATCTGCGGGGGATGCACAGCCCGTGTTTGCCAAATACAAGCTGGGTGAAATTTCTGTAGTGCATAACGGAAACCTTGTCAACAAGCTGGAAGTCCGTAACGAACTCATAGGCCGCGGTGCCATTTTTCAGACAGATATGGATACGGAAAATATCATACATCTTATTGCCAAATCACAGAACGATTCTTTGGTGGACCGTATTAAAGATATGCTGACAAAAATTGAAGGTGCCTATTGTCTGGCGATTCAGAGCCGTTCCAAAATGTTCGTGATCCGTGACCGTTTCGGTATTCGTCCGCTGAGCCTTGGAAAACTCAAGGACGGCGGCTGGATCGTAGCGTCAGAGACATGTGCTTTCGATCTGGTAGGGGCTGAGTTCATACGTGATGTCAGGCCGGGAGAAATGCTTATTTTTGAAGAGGACAGAGAGCCTGTTTCGGAACAGATATTTGAGCCGGATTATCATCCCTGTGCTTTTGAATATATTTATTTTGCAAGACCTGACTCTATCATTGACGGCAAAAATGTGTATCAAATGCGTTTAAATATGGGCAGAAAGCTGGCAGAAGAGACACCTGCTGATGTTGACTTGGTACTGCCTGTGCCTGACAGCGGTGTTGCTGCGGCTAAAGGCTATGCGGAAGGTTTGGGCGTACCGTTTGAAATGGGGATCGTGCGTAACCATTATGTCGGCAGAACCTTTATCGAGCCGACACAGGAGATACGTGATCTTAAGGTCAAGCTGAAGCTCTCTCCGATAAAGCATCTTATTGAAGGCAAACGGGTTGCGATCATTGATGATTCGCTGGTGAGAGGTACGACATCACGTCAGATTGTGCGTATGCTTAAGGAAGCAGGGGCAAAAGAGGTACACATGCGTATCGCGGCACCAGAAATAAAATATCCCTGCCGGTACGGTATTGATACCCCTACAAAAGAAGAATTGGTATCGACCCGGTACAATGCTGAGGAGATCGCCGAAAATATGGGTGCAGACTCTTTGGGATTTCTCTCTGTGAAAGGGCTTACAGAGTCTCTCGGAGAAGATAGAACCTATTCACTGGTCAGTTTTGACGGGAATTATTTTGCAGGCGGAAGTGCCGAAAGTCCGGGGTGTGCCGGCGGGTGTTAACCTTCTCCTGCATGGGGTGCTGTGCCTTGCAGCACTTTACGATTTTCTACTTTCTTTTTCCACAATCCCTGACATACCAAATCTACGTGCGAGTTCCTGCTTGACCCTGTCCGGCGAGATGTTCCTGTATCCGAGTCCTACAAGGGTATGGTAGAGCAGATCGGCACTTTCGTAAATAACCTGTTCATCACTCTCTTCATCGATGGCAACGCAGACCTCGTCTGCCTCTTCACGTATTTTGCTAAGCATCAATGTTTTGTCATCCAGCAGTTTTTTTGTCCATGACTTTTGTTCTGCCGGTGCATTTTTCCGTTCAAGGATCGTATGATAGAGGGTGTCGACCACACCATAGATAGCATCAGTATCCACTTCTTTGTCCAGAATGACCCTCTCCTGCATGACAGAGGTGAAGAAACAGCTTTTTCGTCCTGTGTGACAGGCTACGCCGTTCTGTTTGATCTTGAGGACAACAGTGTCGGCATCACAGTCAAGCAGTACATCTTTCACTTCCTGCGTATGTCCGGAGCTTTCACCCTTTTTCCATATGCGCTGCCTGCTTCGGCTGAAGTAGTGGGCGTACCCTGTAGAAAGGGTTAGGTTATAGGCTTCTTCATTCATATAGGCAAGCATCAGGACGTCGTTTGTTTCATTGTCCTGGGCTATGGCGGGGATGAGGGGGGTTTTGTTCCAATCGATTTGCATGATTTCTCCAATGTAGGGTGCTGTACCCTTACAGCACCAATGGTGAAGGTGTTGTGAGGGCACAACACCCTACGTTTATTGTTGTGCCGATACGGCTCTCTGCTCTTTACCTTTTGCATTGACCCAGATGTTCGGTACCGCACCGCCGGGAGTGAGGAAAATCTGTGCGTCTTTGTTGACTTTGAGCGCATCGTTGAATTTTCCCTGTGTCTTGATCTGCTCAAGCTGGAGAAGTTCAGGGGTAAGGGAACTGGAGAGAAGATGGTTGGCTTTTGCCTGTTCTTCCGCTTCAATACGGATCTTGTCTGCCTCTCCCTGGGCTTCGATACGGTTCTTTTCTGCTTCCCCTCGTGCGATCTCTGCTTTGCGCTGGGCTTCCTGCTTCGCTTTCTCTTTTTTTTGCTCTGCAATCGTCACATCCTGCTTGGCAATCTGTACACGTTCGATCTGTTCTTTGATCTTTTTGGGAAGGTTGATCGTCCTGAGCTCTACAGAAGTAAGGATAACCGGTTTGCCCGGCAGCTCCTGTACACTCTGTTTGATCTTTTTTTCAATGGCCGCAGCAATTTCGTTACGCATTTCCGGGAGTTGTTCTGCTGTATACTGGCCTACAACATCACGTACCACTTCGCGTACTTTGGAGTTGATGATCTTTTCTTCCCAGCTTGTACCCCATTTTGCAATGGTTTCCGGTGCAGCAGCTGCACGCAGACGGTATTGGACAGCAAGGTCGATGTTGACGGTCAGTCCGCGTCTGTCAAGGACGGTAATGGCAGGGTTCCGCTTGAGTCCGCCTTCGTAATTCTTATATCCGTCACCAAGTGAACCGGTTGAAACATCCGAATAGGTAATGAGCCTGATACGTGTATTGACCGGTACGATTTTTTGCAGTATAGGAATATAGAAATGCAGTCCGGGCTGCAGCGGCGTAGATTCGAATTTACCGGTATTGATTTTGATTCCTACCTCTCCGGAATTGATGATGGCAAAAGGTTTGAGCAGGAAAATCCCAAAAACAACGGCGATGACGAGAAATATCCATGAGGCACCTTTGCCTCCCATATTGTTGAATGGATTAGTGAAATTCTGGCTGCCGTTCCCGTTATCATTGTTTGATTGATTGTTCTGGCTGGGTCTTTTTTTCTTAAAATAGTCGTTCATGTCTGCCGGCATTGCATTCCTTTTGATTTGGTATCTGTGTATGTAGTTGCCCGCTTTCAGTCCTCATAGGCTGTAAGCAGGCAGAAGGGCCTTGTTGTTAAATGTAGGTCAGGTAGTGCTTGTATTTTTCATTTCTTCCAAAAACAACATCAAAATAGGCGCTTTGAAGCTGTTCTGTCATTGGTCCTCTTTTGCCATTGCCGACCACCCTGTGATCGAGTGAATTGATCGGTGTGACTTCTGCTGCTGTTCCGGTGAAGAAGGCTTCATCGCAGATGTATATCTCATCTCTGGTAATATTTCTTCGCTCTATAGGAATATGGCTGTCTCTGGCAAGTTCCAGGACCGTTTCCTGTGTGATCGACTCCAGAGAATTGTCATTTGGCGGTGAAATTAAAACACCGTTTCTGACGATAAAAAGGCATTCTCCGGTCCCTTCTGCCGCAAACCCGTTTTCATCAAGCATCAATGCTTCTTCGAAACCATTTTCAATGGCTTCATATTTGGCCATTTGGCTGTTGAGGTAATTCGCCGCTGCTTTGGCTTTTCCGAAAGTGGAACGGTTCGGGTTTCGTGTAATGGAAGAGGTACAGACCTTGATACCCTTTTCAAGACCTTCATCACCAAGATATGCTCCCCATTCCCAGGCGGCAACGGCTGTCCTTACCGGTGCTTTGACATGGTGAACGCCCATTTGACCGTAGCCCAGAAAAATGAGAGGCCTCATATATACATTTTTGGTAAAATCATTGCTCCTGAGTACGTCAATATGTGCCTGTTTGACAGTTTCATACGCCATATTTGGTTTGATTGCGACAATTTTGGCCGAGTTGTAAAGTCTTTTGCAGTGGTCTTCCAGCCTGAAAATTGCCAGTCCGTCTGCTGTCTGATAGGCTCTTGTACCTTCAAAAACAGCATTTCCGTAATGTACTGTATGTGTCAGAATATGCACTTTGGCGTCTTTCCAGTCTATCAACTCGCCATCCATCCAAATATATTTTGCTTCATTCATTGTTATGCTCCACGACATCTGCGGCAGATGTTAAAATTAATGGATAATTTTAGCTAAATTGTTATTAATAAGCGGTCATGCAAATTTGAGGAAAAGACCGATGAATAAAGAAAGCATCACGACCGTTGACAGAAGCAGCGGATTATGCCATTTTTCGGGAATATGGACTTTTGTTTCAATCCAGTCCACGATTTTCATAGCAGGGAAAGCCATGAAGACAAGCATAACAATGGAAAAAACCAGTGTAAGAACGATATCTATCATCATAGTCTATATCCCGTAGTAGCGGTGAACGAACGCTGCTTCCTCTCTGGTCTTCAGGAGGAGTGTATGTATGGTTTTTCCGTTATTGTTCTCAATGATCAGCTGATTGTTCTTCAGTTTCAAGTGTTTTTTCCCCCATGCTTTTTCAAGCCGTTCGAATTCTTTAAAAACAGTCATATTGTTGGGTTTTTCTTTGAAGTCCGGGTTTTCCTTGTTGACGATCTCGAGACCGCCGAAACGTTTTTCCAGCACATACGGGCTGAACTGCCTGACTGTCTGGTAGACACGTTTGTTTTTTGCACTGGGTCTGCTTTGCAGGAATGCACTGATTCCTACGATAAGAAAGCCCAGAAAAAGGGCAGGGAAAAGGTATTTTCTTATTTTGTCCATTAGGTCATATCCTTGCGGGATTCTAGGGTCCTGCATCGGTTGCAGGCAAACATATGGTGACAGTATAGACCTATTCACTTGAAAAGCGATTGATAAACATCAATCTTGCCGCCATAAAAACTGTGGTATGATTGTCAAAATAAATAATGAAATGGATATTTTTGCAATGAAAAACTTTTTTTATCTTGAAGGCGCCTATCTGATTATCGGCGGGATTATTCTCCTTGTTACACTGTTTGTTTCCACGCGGCCGTTCATGCCAAAAGGGGCTTGGAAAAAAGGACTTTTCTGGGTTTCTGTCGTCCTTGCCGTGCTGATAGGGGCACACTACAAGCTTACTACGCATAGAATGAAAACGGTTCAGGCAGCTTTTGAGAACGGAAAAACGATCTTGTGCGAAAGCAGGATGCAGCGCAAAGTAGCACAGGTGGTTTATGTGGAGAAAGCGAACGAATGGTCTTTGAAAGACGATAATTTTGTCTCACCCAATTATGTTCGGCCTTTTTTCTCTGCACGGTGCATCGTCAAGTAGTCTGCACCTACTCCACAAAAGTATAAGTTGTAGTTATTAAATGAAACTATAATTTATACTTAACATGCCTTTCAATTTAAATGACTTTTCCTTCTTTTCTTGATATATGTCAATTCCATTTCAGTGTTAAACTGTCATAATACCCTCATGCTCTAGGGCTTTGACCCCTTCAGTAAATAGAGATTCAAACAGGAGACATGGATGGAACAGTTAATCGTTCGACCTGAGATCGCGTTAGACCAATTCTTGCCGATTTTTATAGAGTCGACACTGGTACTTGTTTTCGGTGTAGGGTATGCAGCAATCATCACTCTTGCCAAAATGGGATACTTTTCCAAAAAGTGGATGCCTGTAGGATATCTATTTTGGGCATTACAAACTTACTTCCTGTATGATTTCGCAATGTTGATCCACAGTAACCACTTTACGATGAAAGTGCTGATGGTTACGATGATCGCGTATCTCTTTGTTCCGCATTTGTATTTTTATCTGATAAGTGCAGCGGATGAGCGTTACGAAGACAATGACGAAAGCATGCAGGATACAAAATAAAAGGAGGATACATGGCAAACAAAAAAGTTTCTGTTTGGACAGATATACAATTTTGGCGTCGTTCAGCAGCCTGGGTAACAGGGTTTGCAACCATTCTGCTTATCTGGCTTTCATTCGATACCATTGGACAGATCACAATGGGTACGAATGCAGATTTGAAGAACGGGGTTGACAAAAGAGTGCCGGCCGCAACGGTTATCAATTATCATATTGATTACAAGATGAACAAGAAAAGAGGGCATGAAGTACCGGTCATCGGTGAAAAACAGCTATTCTTCGGTAAAGAGTGGAGCCCTAAAGATGCTGAAGCACTGCTGCGTCTCGGAAAGCTGACAGAACAGGCAAAGAACTGTATGGATTGTCATACACTTTTGGGAAATGGTGCCTATTATGCTCCGGATCTTACCAAAGCATGGCTCGATCCGGCATGGCAGAAGGGCGGACCTATGCAGGGTATGACAGGAAAAAATACTGTAGAAGAAGCTATGGCTGAATTCTTGCAGCATCCGTCACAGTACCCTACTCATGCACGTATGATGCCAAATCTCGGTATTACTGCAGAAGAAGCAAAAGGACTGGTAGCGTTCCTCAAGCATATGAGTAGTATCGACACCAACGGTTTCCCGAGAAACTTCTCGAAAACAGTTGCTCAATTCAAAGCAGGAGACACAAATGCTCACTAGTATTAAAACGAATGAATTTAGAGGAGACAAATCCAAAGAATTGGGGATGATGTACTTTAGAGTTGCACTTATACTCTTCGGTGCACAGCTTTTGATGGGACTCATCGCAGCTATCCAGTTCATCGTACCGGGATTCTTGTTTGAACTGTTCGATTTCTCGGTAGCGAGAATGGTACACATCAATGCACTGGTTGTCTGGATGCTTTACGCGATGATCGGGTCGGTTTATTTTATGCTGCCTGATGAAACAGGGGTCGAAACCGTCGGTATCGGGCTTGGAAAGCTGGCTTTCTGGGTACTCACTGCCGCAGTCACAGTCGTTGTACTGGTATTTATCTTTATTCAGGTAGGTTCAGGAACAGAAACATCGATCTGGCTGATCAACGAAGGTAGAGAATACCTTGAAGCACCAAGATGGGCCGATATCGGTATTGTTGTGGTTGTTCTGACTTTCTACTGGAACGTGTTCGCTACCTATATGAAAGGTAAGCAGACAGGTATCATGACTGTACTTATTGCAGACTTGTTCGCCCTTGCAGGTTTGTATCTGGCAGGTATGTTCTTTACGGACAATATCTCTATGGATCAATTCTGGTGGTGGTGGGTCATACACCTGTGGGTTGAAGCAACCTGGGAAGTATTTGTCGGTGCCCTTGCCGCCTATGCACTTATCAAGATCATCGGTGCAAAACGGGAAATTGTCGAGATGTGGCTGTGGATCGAAGTATTGATGCTTTTTGGTTCAGGTATTCTCGGTCTGGGTCACCACTACTTCTGGATCGGTACACCTGAGTACTGGTGGGAGATCGGTGCGCTATTCTCAGCATTGGAACCGGTACCATTGGTAGCGATGTTCGTTCACGTCCTCTATGACTGGGGTAAAGAACAAGGAAAAGCAAAAGCCGAAGGTCATCCAGGTGCAGTAATGAACAACGGTCCGGCTATGGCATGGATCGTGACCAACGCATTTGGAAACTTCCTTGGAGCCGGTATATGGGGATTCTTCCATACCCTGCCTCAGGTAAACATTTATACGCATGGTACACAGTTTACAGCGGCACACGGTCACCTGGCATTCTTCGGTGCCTATGCAACAATCCTTATCGGGATGATGTATTTGGGTGTGCAGTACGCCTATGGGGTTAAAAAGCTTACATCGACATTCAAGTCAAAAATGGCTATTTTCCTCATCGTATTCGGTGTACTGGGAATGACGGTTGCCCTGACTATCGCAGGGTACGAGCAGGTACTTGTTGAAAGAGCTGAGCTTGGCGGCGGATGGACTGCCTTCTTTGCAGCACAGGATCTGCCATGGTATATCCAGGCACAGGTATGGAGAGCCATGATGGGTGTTGTGACCTTTGTCGGGTTCATTTACCTTGTATGGGATCTTTTGACTATCGGAAAACACGCTAAAGCAGCGCAGGCTGCCGCAGAATAAATGCGAGGAGGGCTTGCTCTTCCGCATGATATTTAATTAAAGGAGAAAAAATGAACTTTGAACTCTTTACGCCATTTACAGATGTGGTACCGAGTTTCTTCGGATGGCTCAACCAGGGTCCGATGACATTAACTATTTTCTTGCATACACTTATTGTATTGCCAATGTTCTGGATTTATTTCAGTGAAAAGAAAAGATTGCAGAAAGAGCAGTAAAAACTGTTTATATGTATAATCTGTGGCAGGACAGACCCCGTGTCTGTACCTGCCTGTGAAAATCTTGGGAAAGATTTGACGTTTTTAAAAAAGGAGAGAAAATGAAACTAAATAGAATTTTAGGGTTAGCCGCTGCAACAAGTCTTGTAGCAACACTGGCAATAGCGGGGACATCGAAGATGGACTTTGCCAAAATGTACGAAAAAGAGTGTCAGGGCTGTCACGGGCCGATTCACCAGGGTGGTGTCGGGTCAGACCTCAGACCAAAAGCACTGAAAAAGAAAAACCGTGAATTCCTTGCGGAAACAATTCTCAACGGTAGAGAAAATACAGCAATGCCTTCCTGGAAAGCAAAATTCAGCAAAGATGATGCTACGGGTATGGTTGATTGGCTGATGGACTGGAAAAATACAGTTGAACTGACGCTTTCTTTTGATCAGGTGCATAAGTCATGGACAAAGCTGGCTGACAGAGAGGGTTTGGCAAAAGTATACCCTGTATCGGCAGACGGTAAACTCAAATATGATGGCGGCGCTGTCAAGAATGTAAAAGATATTACATTTGCCACAGAAAGAGATGCTTCCCTGGTTGACTTTATTGACTCAACAACAGGTAAAGTACTGTCTCGCCATAAAGCCGGATTTGCGGTACACGTAACCGTGACCAATAAATTTGAACCAAGATATGCGTATTCTATTTCACGTTCAGGAAAATTGACAATGTTTGACATTGCTGCTCCAGGACAGCCGGCACTGGCATCGGTACAGGTAGGTCAGGAATCACGCGGTCTTGCAGTTTCTCCTGATGGTAAATACATCCTTGCCGGTAACTACAACCCGGGTGGTGCAGTATTGTGTGATGCACATACACTTGAGCCGCTCAAAGTGTATGACACCAGCCGTGTGATTGATATAGACGGACAGATCGGACCGTCAAGAGTTGCAGGTATTGCCGATACACCGTACGGACCATATTTTGCTATGGCACTGAAAGATGCAGGACGTGTGTATATTATTGATTACAGCAAGCCTGACTTCCCTATTGTGGGCGATGTACCGAATATCGGTAAGATTCTGCATGACTGTTTCGAAAATGAAAACAAAGGCGAAAATTTCGGTAGATACTTTATGATCGCTTCCCAGGGGTCTGACCTGATGGGTATCGTTGACTTCAAGACAAAGAAACTGGCAGCCAAAGTCTATACCGGTGAAAAGTCCAAACCGCACCCTGGACAGGGTTCAAGCTGGTTCAACAAAAAACTTGACAAACAGCTGAATGCAACGAACTCTATGAACTTTGGTTCGGTTGTTATCTGGGATTCTCCGGGCTGGAAGGTTATCAAAAAGGTTAAAACTGCCGGTGGCGGTCTGTTTGTAGGAACCGGGGAAGATACACCTTGGATCTGGTCTGACTGTGTTCTCGGCAAACCGAAGAATTACAATAAAGTCTACCTTATCAACAAGCAGACACTTGAGACTGACCGTATTATTGAAGTCGGTAAAAAAGAGGGTAAACTGATCGATGCGAAGACAGGAAAAGTACTCCAGACATGGGATGCTACACAGCATAAAAGAGTACCTGTCAATGAGAAAAAATTCGGCAAAGAAAAAATTATGCCGGTACCTGATCACATTGGTAAAGCAGTGAAGCATCCTGTACAGCCGAGACTGCTTCACGCTGAGCCTGCGAACCACGGCAAGTGGACAATGATCTCTGAGTGGACAACCGGACGTATTGGAATTTATGAATCTGAGACTGGTAAATTTGTTAAGTATATTGAAAACTTGACAACACCTACATTTACTTATTCTGTTGAGCACAGACAGCATATCCCCGGTGCTTAATGGGAATATCGCTCTTCTTCCTTTTTGGAAGAGGGTGGTTGTTTATGGGGGTCATTTAAAAATGATCCCCATAAGCTACCAAAGAGAAACTATGAACCGTTTATTTTATCTGCAACTCTTTTTTCTGTTTCCCCTCCTTTTTACAACGCTTGAGGCAAAATACCTCGACAACCATTCCTGTAAAGAGTGTCATGAAGGTATTTACAATGAATACCAAGGTTCCATGCATTCCAAAAGTTATTTCAACGATGAGCTGCACAGGAAAGTCGCTAATGCCGCCAGCAGGAAAAAGTATGAATGTGCCACCTGCCATATGCCGATGGCTGACAATTTGAAAGCACTGCTGTCAGGCAAGGCAAGGCCGGACAAAAACAATGTGACCCAGACAGATGCGATAAGCTGTTATTTTTGTCATACGATCGCCTATGTTAAAAAAGCACACAAATTCAATATCAATACCAAAGCGAGACAGGCAGAACATTACAAACCCACACTGTACGGAAGACTGAATCATCCCGACGAAAGCGATAAGCATTCTTCGGCTTCCAACCCTGTGTATGCAAAAAAAGTCTGTATGGGGTGTCACTCCCATAAACTCAATGACAACAATGTCACTATTTTCCGGGCAATGAAAGAAAATCAGAACAGTCTGGGATGTATCAAATGCCATATGCCGGAAACGGAGGGCGGGGCGGAGAAAATGGACAAAAGGGCCAGAGGGCACCATGCCAGCCACAAATTTCTCGGCATTCATGACAAAGCATTCAGAAAAACAGGGGTTGATATCAATATTTCTGTAAAACACCGAAAACTCACTGTTGTACTTGCCAATAAAATGGGGCACCCGCTCATCATCCAGCCAGCACGGGCAAAATTTCTGAAAATAGAAGTCTTGAGAGACGGAAAATGTATTTGGAAAAACTACAGGAAATCACCGAAAGAAGATGCCCAGGGATACTTTGCCTACAGTTTCAAAAAAAACGGAAAAAAGATCGTTATTCCGGCAACGGCTACGCAAGGCAGTGTACACAACCTTGACAGCAAAGAAAAGCAAACACTGATTTACGATATGCCTCCCCTGAAAAAAGGAGACAGGATTGTCGTGTCACTCTATGTCCGCCTGGCAAAGAGTGACTGTGCCAGGGTGATCGATTTGAAAAACAGATTACTGGTAGAGCCTCAGCTCATGAAACAAGAAATATTAAAGTTATAAAAGAGTAATCTTTTCTCTGTCTTTAAACAAAGGAATCTATATTATGGATATTATGATAGCAGGTGCGGGAACGGTAGGATATTCTCTTGCCCAGACACTTTCCTACAAACACAATGTGATCGTTATAGACAAAGATATCAGCAAACTGAACAAGCTGGACGAAGATATAGACATTATGGTACTGCATGGAGATATAGAAAATCCCAAAACATACCAGTCTTTCAACTTTGACAGCGTAGATCTTTTTATTGCTGTGACCGATTCGGATGAAGCGAATCTGCTTTCCACACTGATCGTAGAAGATGTGGTAGAGGTCGATCGAAAGATCATCAGGCTGAAAAATGACGGTTTTCTTACAAGCCGGGTGATCGACAAACTTGCCATTGACTATGCTGTTTTCCCCGATATCACAACAGCAAACAAGATCAAATCGCTTTTTACCTTCCCCCGGGCGAACAATGTGAAAACTTTTCATCAGACGAAACACAAAATGATTTCCATCAGGGTACAGTATGACAGCGAAGTCCTGTATCGTGCAGGTGAGTTCAGCAACGGACACGTTTCTGTCGTCGGAATAGAAAGGGAAAAAGCTTTTTTTATTCCCTCTATGGATGATGAAATACACCAGGATGACCTTGTCTATCTTTTCGGCCGCGTTGATGACATTGAAGCGCTTTCTGAAAAATTTGATACAAAAATGCCTACTTCCATTAAAAGAGTTGTGATCTTCGGCGCCAATACTCTGGCACAGAAGATTGCCAAAGCATTGCTCGATAAGAATCTGGAAATCAAAATGATTGAAAAAGATCTTGCACACTGCCAAACAGCTTCAAACTTTCTGCAGGGAAAGGTAACGGTGATCAATTCTGCGTATGAAGATCATCGTCTTTTCGAGGAGGAGGGGCTCAAAAGTGCAGATATGATCATAGCGGCAGGACAGAATGATGAAAAAAATATTGTCAAATGTATCGAAGCAAAAGAGTACGGTGTTGAAAAAGTGGTTGCGGTGAACAATGACAAAGATTACTACAATTTGATGCATAAGCTGGGTATAGTGGTGGTCAGGGGAAGCAAAGCAGGAGCACATTATGCCATTTTGGAAAATATTTCTTCAAGTTCCATTGTAACACAAAGACATTTCTGCGGAGGGAGAGGTGTGTTGTTCATGCGCAAGATTTATGCTGCATCTGCACTGATAGGGCGTAGCATCAAAGCACCGGATGCCATACGTACCATTTCTATGCTTTTGAGAGAAGAAACCCAGTACATGCTTAATGAAATAGAAACGGTCGAACAGGGTGATATTCTTGTCGTATTTGGAAAAATTGAAGAGAAAGAAGAGATACAGCAGTGGATATACACGCTTTAAAAAATATTGTCAAATTTGTCTCTGTCATAGGGGTTGCCCTGAGCCTGTTCCTGTTCAGTGCCATTGTTGTCGGGTGGATCTATCATGAAGACATGTCGGCATTTCTTATGTTTGACGCAGGTTTGTTCCTTTTTAATGCCATTCCTTTTTTACTGCTGAGGGGGCATACGATGAAGCTGAGCATCAAGGGGGGCATCCTCTCTGTCAATCTTATCTGGATACTGCTCGGTGTTGCCGGTGCAATACCGCTGCTGCTGTATACTCATGTGACGCCGGCAGATGCTTTTTTTGAATCGATCAGCGGTTTTACCACAACAGGTGCAACGATCTATACTGATATAGAATCACTGCCCAAAGCAATACTCTATCTCAGAAGCCTTACACACTGGCTGGGAGGTATGGGTATTATTGTTCTTGGCGTAGGGCTTTTTTCACTTATCAACCCGAGTGGCTCGATGGCACTTTTCAAAGCAGAATCCACGGGTATTAAAATGGAGAAGATCACGCCCAAGGTCAAAGATACGGCTCTCAGACTCTGGGGGGTCTATCTGCTTTTTACCGTGCTTGATGCCATTGCCTTGAAAATGTCGGGCATGACAGTGTTTGATGCGGTCAATCATGCCTTCTCAACCATCTCTACCGGGGGCTTTTCAACCAAAAATGCTTCTTTGGGGTATTACCATTCCGACCTGATCATTTGGATTACCACCTTTTTCATGCTGATTTCGGGCATCAACTTTCTGGCACATCTTAAATTTCTGAGTACGGGAGACAGCGGGGGATACAAACGCGAAGAAGTCCTGGTGTATCTGCTGATCTTTGTGGTGCTTTCTCTGCTTCTGAGCAGTGTAGACATGTTCTTTGACCATGATACGGTTTTTCACGGCTTCACCCATTCGTTTTTCACGATCGCTTCGGTACTGACGACCACGGGGTTTGCCACACTCAATTATGAGCAGTGGGGGCCTATTGCTGTCAGTATCATTTTTATAGCCATGCTTGTAGGCGGCAATGCCGGTTCGACTGCGGGCGGTGTCAAAGTGATCCGTTATATTGTTTTGTTCAAAAACCTTGCGCTGCAGATGAAAAAAACCCTGCACCCCAGTGCTATTATAGGGGTTTTTATTGACGGACAGAAGATTTCGGGGCAAATCATCAGTTCGACCACAGGGTTTATTTTTCTTTTTATCATGACCAATATGTTCGTAACACTTTATCTCTTTGCCAGGGGATTTGATGCTTTGACGGCGATCTCGACGGCATTGGCAACGGTGGGGAATATCGGTCCGGGGTTTTCCCTGACCGGTCCGGCGCATAATTATGCTTTTTTTGCTGATGTGGACAAAGTGATACTTTCGTTTGCCATGATCATCGGAAGACTTGAATTCTATACAGTCTTTCTGCTCTTCAGCAGAAGCTTTTGGAAAAAGTTTTAATTTGACATATGTCGAGCTGTTATATCTTTTTGAGTACAATAGTGCCAAATAACACATGAAGGATAAATGAATGAAAGTTTTACTGTCTGTGCTGCTTTTGGGTACAACATTTTTTACCATGACACTGAGTGCGAAAGAGAAGTACTTTGTGGTGGAACGGGAGAATGAGTCTGTGGCTGTCATAGAAGACGGACTTGCCAAACGGCATATGAGGCACATGCACAATATGAACCACGGTATCATCAAGTTTGCCGGCAAAGATGCCTATCTGATCAGTCGTGACGGATATGTGGTAAAGTTCGATCCCAAGACGGAAAAGAAAGAAGCAGAGTATAAAACAAGCAAATCTGCCATCGGATTCGTAATAGGGAAGAATTATGTGGCTGTGGCCAATTATGATGACAAATCGGTCGATATCCTTACCCGTGATCTCAAACCGATACAGAAGATCGTGACAGGTTCAAAAAATGTGGGTATCAAAATCTATAAGAATATGATCATTTTTGCAGAGATGGACAATGACAAAGTAGCTGTCCTGAAAAATGAAAACCAGGGAAAAGGTTTGCCGAAATTCAAAATATTCAAAGAGTTCAATGTCGGAAAAATGCCTTTTGATGCTATGATACAGGGGCATACCTACATCGTAGGGTTCTTTCTGACAAAAGGCTTCGGTGTGATCAATCTTGATACGATGAAATATAAACTGATCAAAGTAACAGCCGAAGGCAACAAGCCGGTACTGAAAGTACCGCATTTCGGTTTCTGGAGTCTCAGCCATGACAAAACATTCATTCCGGCAGTAGGAGACAACAAAGTACTTGTGTATGACAAGAAATTCCATTTCATCAAGAATATAGATGTCAAAGGTTTGCCTGTCTTTACCTCGTTGAGTCCTGACCAGAAATACCTTGCCGTAACGTTTTCCGGCAAAAATTTTCCGACGATCCAGATTATTGATACCAAAACACTCAAGATCATCAAAACATTCACCTTCCCGGGAAAAGTACTGCATGTGAGATGGTCAAAAGAGTACCCTGATCTTTACGTTTCAGTAAATGATGCCAATCAGGTCAGCGTGATCGATACACGGAACTGGAAGCTTGAGCGCGATATCTTCCAGATAGAACATCCTTCCGGTATTTTCCTCTATGAGTCCAAAAAGAAAAAATAGCATATGCACATACAGCCGTTAAAGCTTCTTTGGCTTTGGCTGATCCCTCTTTTCCTGTCAGCCGATTTTGTACATTGGCTGGGTGACTACGACACGGCTCATGCAAGAGCGTTAAAAGCACATAAGCCCCTGCTTGTACTTGTTCTGAAACAAAACTCACCCGATTCAAACCATATCATTAAAACAGTTTTTATGAACCGGAAATATGTGAAGACTATCAACAAGAAGACGGTTGCGGTGATTGTGACTTACGAAGGGGAAGCTTCCTACCCGTCAGAGATGTACTACACAACGGTTTTTCCTACACTTTTTTTTGTTGACAGCAGGAAAGAGATTATATTCAAACAGCCTTTATACGGCCAAGAGATCAACGGGGAAGCAGTGGAAAAATATTTGAATGAAATTTTGGATTGAAGCAGATGAAAGCAACAGCCTGCATGTATTGATCTGCTCTCCAAAGACAAAGAGCAGGGAAGGATCAGAACCCTTTAGGGTTTTCTCCGTACTCGTTTGTTCCCGGCTGAGAGTCCAGTACATAGAAGTAAATCAGTACAACCCATCCAATAAAAGGGATGAATACAAGCAAGTACCACCATCCGCTTTTACCGATGTCATGCAGCCTTCTGACAGCTAACGCAATGGAAGGAATGAACAGTCCCAGTACCAGAATCATTTGTAAATAACCGCCTTGCGAGACTTGTTCCGGTGTCATGCCCAGTATAGGGCCCAGGACAAACGCATCGATGACAGCAGCAACAATGTCGGCAAGGAAATAAAAAAGTGTAAAGTACCAAAATTCACTGCGCGAAGCCCTGCCGCCAAATTGGGCATACCTGTTTTTAATGGTGTCTAAAAAGTAACGATTGAATTGTTCCATGATGTTTCCTTTGAGGTCAGAGATTAAAGTATTATAGAATAAAATGCTCACAGTTTGCTGTAAGCTAAATCCCGAAATGGAAATTCAGGGTTTTAAACGATGATAGACATCTTTTATACTCTTGTCGGAATGATGCAGAAAATGAATGACCGCAGCATTGAGTTTGGCCAGTTTCAGAAGTTCGTCACTGGGGTTTTGTATGCGTTCCAGGGATTTTTCAAGGGAGAGCGGCTCCCTGGATTTCTGATAGGAAATACCGAACTCCCGGGGATCGACTTTGATCTCTTCCACTGTATCGTTCTGTACAATGGTAATACTGCATTTGCTGAAAATTTCCGGTGTGCCTTCATTGCCCTTGATGATGATCAGTTTCTTATAGCGGTCTTTGTAGAGTGCAATGTACTTTTCAATGAAAGGTTTGTGAAATGCTCCGATAATGGCAGTATTGCTTTGGGTGATGCCCAGTAGTTTTTCGATGGTATTGAAGGAAGAACGCAGCCCCAGTTTTTCCCGGATGTCACTGAATGTGTAGAGTTCCGGGAAGTATGTTTTCCTGTCATAGAAATGTACATTGGAGGGCAGGCTGACACGGTCGCAGACCTCTTTGAGCGTGATGCCGCCTTTGGCCGGCTGCAGCAATCCGCCATGCAGTGAAATCGGGATGTCGAGTTCCTGGAGATACTTTGCCGTAAGCGGAAGCAGATAGGGGTTCTTTACTTTGCCGTCATAGGGGTAGCCAAATTCGATAGTGTTTGGCAGGGGGTCATGTTTGATGAATTCGTCAAAGACTTCGATGGCTCCTGCAAACTCATCGATACTTTCTCCTTTGACCCTCCAGCCCAGCATGAAAGCAGCGATCTGTTCGGGAATGACCTCCTGTTTCAGAAAAGCGCGGATAACGGTTTTCATCTCTTCTTTGCTCAAGTCGCGATTTCGTTTCGGGCCGGTACCTACACATTTGAGGTAGGGAAGGAATGCTTCGGGTGTCATCATCAGAAGTCGTTCAGGTCAATGCTTGATTTGGCATAGTTCGATACGTTGCTTTCGAAGAAATTGCTTTTGACTTCGTTCATTTCCAGATGTTTGGTGACCAGTTTCTGAAGATAGGTTGTTGCACTCTCATCAAAAACAGGATCGAGTCCTATTTTTTTAAGGCGGTCATTGGCGTAGTTGTATACCGTCTGCTCCATGAGTTCATGCGTCACTCCCATAATGGGGAACTGGTCGAGAAGGTAGTGTCCGTATTCCAATTCGATCTTGACGGCATCTCCGATCATCCTGTAAGCTGCATCTATGGTGGATGCCGCAATATTGTTCTCTTTCTGTATGGTCTTGAAGATGTTGGCAAAAAGGGGCAGGTGTGTATTGAGTTCGTCCCGGGCGATGAACTTGATCATATCTCTTGCACCGGGTACTTTGTCTCCCAGCAGGTAGATATAGGAGAAACCGAGCAGGAAGTAGATTCCTTCGAGATTCACACTTGCCATAGCAGAGAGCAGCATCTTGTCCGCAGAACCCCCGTCGATATATTTGGCAAACTGTTCGGCAACCTGCTGGTTCTTTTTGTTAAGGGCGGCATCATATTTGTACAGGTTGAAGACTTCTTCGGAATTCCCGCAGGCATCGAGCAGTACCGCATACGATTTGGAGTGGTTGACCTCCTGCATGATCTGAAGGGAGATCACCGACTTAACCAGACGGTTGTTTGCCAGGCGTCTGAAGTCGCTGAGGTACTCCTCCTGTGCCGAATCGTTGAAGCTCAACTGTGCAAAGGTCATTTTGTAGATGGACTGTTCATTCTCTGTAAGGCCTTCGAAGTTCTTCTTTTCTGTAGAAGTATTGACTTCGCTGGGGAACCAGGTGTTGGCATTCATCAGGTCATAAATATTGCTGTCCCATCGGTATTTGGAACGGTTGAAATCGACAAATCCCGTGGGGGAACCGCCATAAATCTTTTCGTCGAGTATCTCTTCACCGTGGGGGTTGTAATAGTGTTTGACATCCATGAAGTTCTCCTGTAATGTGTAAGTCTATCATTTTATCCTGTTAGATTTTTAAATCCGTTGATAAGTGTCAAGTTTTGACAAGTATCAAGAACAAAAATAATATTGTTGACTATACTCGAATTATGAGAAAAGCAGTGAAGAAGAGGGAAGGAAGAGATAATGAATGAGAGGAAAGTGCGGATTTTTATCAATGGATTTGGGCGAATAGGCAGAAGTGCTGCACGTATCATACTTGAAGAGAGCAGTGTGGAACTGGTTGGTATTAATGATCTCTACAGCTATGAACAGATGGCATATCTTTTAAAATATGACTCTATTTACCCTACCTTGCCATATACGATAAAAGTAGAGGACAATACACTCTTTGTGGATGAAAAAGAAGTGAAACTTTTTTCCGAATCAAATTCTGAGAAGATGGACATGCGATCACTCGAGGTAGATGTGGTGCTGCAATGCAGCGGGATGTTCTTAACGGCAGAGTCTAATATGCCTTTGATCAAAAATGGGGCAAAAAAAGTGATCGTGTCTGCACCTGCATCAGATGATATGCCAACCTATATTTACGGAGTGAACCATAAGCGTTATAACGGGGAATCCATAATCTCAAACTCCAGTTGTTCTGCAAATGCTATTGTCCCACTGTTTCAAATAGTGGATAAACATTTTGGGATACAGGGGGCTATAATGAGTATGTATCACAGTTATACGAGCTATCAAAACCTGCTTGACAACAAACACTATTCCCGGGATATACGCAGAACACGATCTGCTACGCTAAATACGATTCCCCTTATGAGCAGTGCTGCCCGGGCAACGGCTTATTTTTTTCCGCATTTAAGGGATAAAATGCAAGCTAAAAGCATACGTGTTCCCATACCGGCTGTGACACTCTATGATTTGAGTATCCGATTGGAGGGGCATTCTACTGAAGATGAGGTCAATCAGCGGTTTGAGACAGAGGCAAGGTCAGGCTATGAAACGATACTAGGTACTACACATAGCCCTATCGGTTCGGACAGCTATATACAGAACCCCTACAGTGCAGTGGTCAACCTCCCTTTTACTGCTATGGCAGGAGAAGACCTTCTGCGAGTATCGGCATGGCAGGATAATGAGTATGGATATGCCAAAAGACTGGTTGATATGGCAAAATCCATAGCCTAATATACAAATAAATTGATTGATCTCAATCAAAAAAAAATAAAATCAACAGGTTTAAAATAAAATTCCTTCATTTATTGACAATTGTCAAAGCCTTTTTCCCCAGCTTCTATTATAATGTCTGAACGTTAAGCCGGGAGCCGTATATATGATAAAAACAATTATAAAAAGGGATGGGAATTCTCAAAAATTCGTACCTTTCAAAATTGAGGATGCCATTAAAAAAGCATTTGAAAGTGAAGTAAAAGCGTATGACAAGAGTGTTTTTTCGGAATTAATGGATAGGATTAAAGAGAGAGATGAAATTTCTGTCGAAGAGGTTCAGGACAACATAGAAAAAGTACTTTATGAGCATGGGTATTTTGAAGTGATGAAATCATTTATGCTCTACCGCCATATGCACAAGATCCAAAGAGAACAGATTCTGGGACTGGATGAAGATACGACTTATGTCAACTCCACACAGACGATCAAAGAGTATATCGATAAAGCAGACTGGAGGATCAATGCCAACTCCAATACAGGCTATTCCAATGCCGGACTTGTCAATAATACGGCAGGCAAGGTGATCGCCAATTTTTGGCTGGACACGATCTACTCCAAAGAAGAGGGTTATGCACACCGGGACGGGGATTATCATATCCATGACCTGGATTGTCTGACCGGATATTGTGCAGGATGGAGCCTGCGAGTGCTTTTGGATGAAGGATTTAACGGTGTACGGGGGAGAGTAGAGAGCAGGGCCCCCTCCCATTTCAGGGAGGCACTGGGACAAATGGCAAATTTTCTGGGTATTCTACAGAGCGAATGGGCCGGGGCACAGGCCTTTTCTTCCTTTGATACTTATCTGGCACCTTATGTGTTTAAAGACAGGCTTACTTACGATGAGATCAAAAAAGCCATAAGAAGCTTTGTGTACAACCTCAATGTTCCGGCACGATGGGGGCAGAGTCCTTTTACCAATATTACCATAGACTGGACAGTTCCCTCTGACCTGAAAGATCAAATACCGACAAGAAACCAAAAGCATCTCTTTTATGGATTGGAGGATGAAGATTTGCTGCAGAGTGCAAAACAAAGAAATGAAAATATAAGTTCTCTGGAAAGTATGACCTATAAAGATTTTCAAGCTGAGATGAATCTTGTCAACAAAGCCTATTATGAGGTGATGACTGAAGGAGACAAGAGCGGACAGCCTTTCACCTTTCCTATTCCTACCGTAAACATCACTGAAGAGTTTGACTGGTATGGAGAAAATACCGATATTCTTTTTGAAAATACAGCAAAGATAGGATCGTCTTATTTTCAAAACTTTATAGGCAGTCAGTATGTGAGAAATGAAGAGGGAGCATTGATACCCAATGAAGAGGCATATAAACCCGGGCATGTACGAAGTATGTGCTGCAGGCTGCAGCTTGATCTTCGCGAATTGCTCAAAAGAGGCGGAGGCCTGTTCGGGAGTGCCGAAATGACGGGGAGTATCGGTGTTGTGACCCTCAACATGGCACGACTGGGATATCTGTATGCGGGAGATGAAGAGAAACTTTTTGCAAAGCTCACCAAACTGATGGAATATGCCTACTCAACACTTGAGAAAAAAAGGATATTCATCCAGGAAATGTACGATAGAGGTCTTTACCCCTATACAGCAAGGTACCTTCCGGGGTTTAACAATCACTTTTCTACTATCGGGGTCAACGGGATGAATGAAATGATACGAAATTTCTCTGATGACAAGCATACGATAGCCGATACCTTTGGAGAAGAGCTGGCACTGAGGATCCTTGATTTTATGAGAGATCAGCTCAAAGAGTTCCAGGAACGATCCGGTAATCTTTATAATCTGGAAGCTACACCGGCAGAAGGTACGACATACCGTTTTGCCAGAGAAGACATCAAAAGGTATCCGGATATCATTCAGGCTGGGAGCAGAGAGAACAATTACTATACCAATTCTTCCCAAATTCCTGTATTCTATACGGATGATCCTTTTGAAGCATTGATGCTGCAGGATGACCTGCAGTGCAAATATACAGGCGGAACCGTGCTGCATTTGTATATGAGAGAAAAGATCAGCTCACCGGAAGCAGCCAGAAAACTGGTGAGGAATGTCATCAGCAATTTCAGATTGCCGTATATTACGGTGACACCGACATTTTCCATTTGTGAAAAACATGGTTACCTTTCGGGGGAATATGAGTATTGTCCCAAATGTGATGAAGAAATTCTGCAAAAGGCAAGCTGATGATCAGTGCAGGGGAAGGATCTTCCGGTAGTTTGCGGCATGCATATAGATCATGCCGGCAAAGAAGAGATCGATATTTTAGTGGATCATGCACAGAAATGCGTAGATATATTTTTAAGGAGAAGCAATGAAACAGATTGAAATACTTGACAAACACAGAGAAGAACGAACAAAATGTATTGTTTATACGAGGGTAATGGGTTACCACAGACCGGTTGAGAGTTTTAATATCGGCAAAAAAGGTGAACATCAGGAGAGAAAATTTTTTCTTGAAAAAAAATCACACAACAATGTCGCATAAACCACTTTATGACATTACACCTTTTACCGCTTTGGACTACCCGGATCATCTGGCAGCCATTTTCTGGTTTGCCAGGTGCAATATGCGCTGTGTCTATTGCTACAATAAAGAGATTGTATTGGGTGAAGGGAAGCGTACTGAAGAGGAAGCTATAGCATTTTTGCAAAGCAGAATAGGGCTTTTGGAAGCAGTGGTCCTTTCCGGAGGAGAAGCTACACTTTTTGATGGTCTCGTAGAATTCTGCAAAAAGATCAAGCAGTTAAACTTCAAGATCAAGCTGGATACCAATGGATTAAATCCCGAAATGGTCAAAGTATTGGTAGAGAACGAACTGGTGGATTATATTGCACTTGATTATAAAGCACCCAAAGAGAAATATTATGAGATAACAAAAAACAAACATTTTGACCGTTTTTCAAAGACACTGAATCTTTTGATACAAAAGCAGTTTGATTTTGAGGTGAGAACAACAGTTCACAGTAATCTGTTAAGAGTAACAGAGATCAACAGGATCATCAAAGATTTGCTCAAAAGAGGATACCGGGGTACATATTATCTGCAGCCATTCGTTTTTACGGAACATACAATAGGAAAAGTGAAGGAAGAAAAAACTTCCCTTGACAGATCACAGCTTTCTTCTGGGCTGAACGTAGTTTGGCGGGCATAGTTTCAGAAGGTGTGTTCCGTTTACGCCCTATTCAAGAGTCTTACGAAGCATTAATTCTTTTTCTTTATCATCCATTTTTTAAAAGGCTGCAAAGAACTGATATAGTCAGCGACATCTTTAAATTCGCTATCTTCCAGCGGAAGTGTGGGCATGGCATTGGCACTGTATCCGAATTTTTTATACATCGAATAGGGGTCTTTTGCATATTGTGCTATCTCTGCTTTTCTTCTGGTGTAGGAGACGATATTAAAGTCCGGCCCCAACGCCCGTCCGCCGTTTACAGTATGGCAGATCGCACAATTCGCGGCATAGACGGCTTTTCCTTTTTCTACATTGGCTTGCAGGTGTACACTTATTAAAAATGTGAGTAGCAACAGCATTCGTTTCATAAACAGATTCCTTCTATTTGGTTTAATTAAGATAAATATAGTCCTAGTTAATATTTCTCGAAATATATCGGAATTGAAAGTATGTTTTCTTGATATGGATCAATAATAGGATAAAATTACTCCTATTTGTGAAAAGAATTTCTTTAAGCGCTTATCCGGTATAATACATCAAATTTTCAGGACTCACAAAAGCCCTCCCCGTCCGATGGTACTCCCACCGAACCCATAGTTTAATTTGCATTGTTTGGAGCGGAACCCTTATGTTTCAGTTTGACACCCTCTCTTTGGTATTTGTTGCGCTTATCCTGTTGGGTGCAGTCCCCAACCTTTTTTACTCCTCCGGGTACCTTCCCCATATTGAACGTAAAGCACATTATCAGCTGCATTATTTTACGTTTATTCTTTCCATGCTCGGTGTGGTTGTTTCTGCCAATGCATTGGTATTCCTGTTTTTCTGGGAGTTGATGAGTTTGACCAGCTGGCAGCTGATATTGACGGAAGCCAAAGAAAAAAAAACCATTGATGCAGCACGGTTCTACTTTTTTATGACCCATTTTGGGTTTGTTTTTCTGTTGCTCTTCTTTCTCATTATTACAGACGGTGATCTGGAGCTCGGATTTTCAGCGATGCACGATATGGCTGCGAAATTTGCCTATCCGACACTGCTGTTTTTCTTTATGGTACTGGGTTTTTTAAGTAAAGCCGGTGCCGTACCTCTGCATGTCTGGCTGCCCTATGCCCACCCTGCGGCACCTAGCCCCGTTTCTGCCTTGATGAGCGGGGTGATGCTCAAGGTGGCAATTTACGGGATGTTCCGCTTTTTGTTTGATGTGCTGTATCCCTGGCCGCTGGAGTGGGGCGTGCTTATTCTTGTTATCGGATCACTTTCATCGCTCATCGGGGTGCTCTATGCCCTGAGTGAACATGATATCAAAGCACTGCTTGCCAATCACTCCATTGAAAATATCGGTATTATTCTGATCGGTTTTGGGATGGGAATGATCTTTGAGAGTATGGGGCTAAAGGTGTTGAGTTCTTTTGCCTTTATTGCGGCACTTTTCCATACCTTTAACCATATGAGTTTCAAATCGCTGCTTTTTATGGGAGCAGGGAGTGTACTGCACCAGACCCATACCAAAAACATCGAAAAGTACGGTGGGCTTATCAAATCGATGCCGGTGACCGCTTTGACGTTTCTGCTTGCTTCCATTTCCATTTCCGCACTGCCGCCTACCAACGGCTTTCTGAGTGAATGGATGATCTTTCAGTCCATGCTGAGCTCAAGTCACATGGACAACACTTCGCTCAAACTGGCAATCCCTTTTGCTGTTTTTGCACTGGCGATGACCGGGGGACTGGCGATCGCCTGTTTTGTCAAAGCTTACGGCATTTCCTTTCTTGGTCTTCATAGAAGTACCAATGCCAAACATGCCCATGAAGTCAATTTTCTTATGCGTTTTGGCATGATACTCATGGCCCTGGTAGTGATCTCCCTGATGCTCTTTACGCCATTTTACATTGGCTGGTTTGACAAAGTACTGAGTGGTTTGGGGCATGCTTCTGTTTATGCAAAGATATTTCCGGACGGTATCTGGCATATGCACTCCGCAGGCATTAACGGCGGTGTTGTCTCGCCGCTTATTCTGCTTGCAGCACTCCTTGGGGTAACGGTACTTATGATGGTCGGATACAAGGTACTGAATGTCAAAGAACGTATTCATCACACATGGAGCTGCGGCTACCGTACCTCGGCACGTACCCAGTACTCTGCTACAGGTTTTGCCGGGCCGATCAGACGGTTTTTCAACTGGCTCTACAAACCAGATGAACATTTTTCCAAAGAGAGTATTGAGGGATACAGCAGCAAATTCAGTGATTCCCACTATGAAGTACATGTCAAACCGCTTTTTGAAGCAAGCCTGTACAGCAGTGTGGCCAAAACGGCAAACCTCATCAGCTACTGGGTCTACCGTCTGTCCCATTTTGAACAGACCCGTTATGCAGCAATGATCTTCAACCTGATGCTGACTGTATTGTTCAGCTATCGTATTTTTGCCCATGAATTCTCCTGGGCGACGCTGGTACTGGAAGGAACGGTGATGATCATCTCAATCAAAGTACTGATTATAGGAGATAAAAAATGATTGCCTATCTGCTCACCATTGCGGCGCTGCTGCTGATCGCACCGATATTGCTTTCTTTTATCAAGGCATTAAAAATGCAACTGTTGTATAAAAAACCTGTCTCTCTTTTTCAGGGGTACAGAAATTTTGCCAAACTGATACAGAAAGAGACCCTGATTTCCCAGGAGGCAAGCAATATTACGCGGGTAGCTCCGTTTTTGGTACTCTCGCCGCTGCTGGTCACACTCTTTTTCCTGCCACCCATTGTTCACGGTGCTTTTTATGTCAGTTTTGTCGATGCTTTTACCATTACAGGTCTGCTTGCCCTGTCAACGTTCTTTTTAATGCTGCTCGGACTGGACAGTGCCAGTGCTTTTGGCGGTATGGGCAGTTCCCGCGAAGCTTTCATTGCGGCACTGGTGGAACCGGCTATGATATTGACGGTTTTCAGCGTTTCGATGATGGCGGGTGATTTGGGTGTCGGACAAGCAGGGGTCAACCTGGCAGCACACTTTCCGAAAGAGCATATGGCAAGTTTTCTTTTTGCCGCGATCAGTTTTTTTATCCTGCTTATTGCCGAGAACGGGCGTATCCCTGTGGACAATCCGGAAACGCATCTTGAACTGACCATGGTACATGAAGCGATGATCCTCGACATTACGGGGGTTTACCTGGCGATCATAGAAACGGCGGCATCGGTAAAATTTGTGATCTTTGCCTCTCTTTTTGCTTCTTTGTTCCTGCCTTTCGGGCTTCAGTACAGTATACCTGCAGCAGTGGCTGTTTTCTTTTTCAAACTCTTTGCCATTGCTGCCGCAGTAGCACTTATCGAAGTCAATACGGCAAAACTGAGGCTCTTTAAAGTGCCCAACCTGCTCGGCATTGCTATTGTCTTTGCCTTTTTATCACTGATCACCTTTTATGTACTCGGAGCGTAGGAATGAGTGTTGATTTTCTCATAGGACTTTTTTTGGCAACACTGATCGTTGCACTGTTTACGTCAAGGCTGTACCGTCTCATACTCTGGTATTCGCTCAATTCACTGATGCTTGGCATTCTCGCTTTGCTGATAGGACAGGAACTTGATGACAGGGCGATGCTTATTACCGGTGCTGTCACCATTCTTATCAAGTCGATCGGTATTCCCTATCTGCTGAAGAACCTCAGCCATAAATTCAACTTTGTCCGCCAGATACAGCCGGAGATCAAAGTACAGTATGCCATCATTCTGATTCCGGCGATCCTGGTCTTTACCTTTTACCTTGCGGAACCGATCACGCATATGATCCACGGCAATGCCAATTATGTTGCCATCAGTATCTCCTCGCTTTTCCTTTCTCTGCTGCTGATGATGGAACACCGCAATGTCGCACCCAAGATCATCGGTTTTCTCAGTATGGAAAATGCCCTTTTTCTACTGGGGATTACTGCTACAGACGGTATGCCGATGCTGGTCGAACTGGGTATTTTCTTTGACCTGCTCATGGCGATCGTGGTCATCAACCTGTTGTTCCATGGAGAGGAGATGCACTCATGATGCTTACGCTGCTTGTGCTGCCTGCACTGATTATGTTCATCGTCAGCTTTTTTAAAAACAAAAAAGCGAAGTTCCTGTTGCCGGTCAGCTCTTTTGCGATCCTGCTGCCGATCATCAAGCTCTTTATGCTGCCTAAACCCTATGCACTTATAGGCAGTTACCTGGTTGCGGACAAACTGGACACGTATATATTGCTGGTTTCATCCATTGTCGGTATTGGAGTGACATTGGCTCTTTTGACACTGGACAAGCATGTGAAAGTCTCAGCCAATGCCTACCGTCGCTTTTACCGGTTTTTTGCCATTTTCTGGGTAGGGCTGACGGTTTCCATTCTCTCCAACCATATGGGTGTCTACTGGATAGGACTGGAACTTGCTACGCTCTCAACGGTGTATATGATCAAAACCAACCATACCCGTGCTGCCCACAAAGAGGCGTGGAATTATATGATCGTCGGTGCCATTGCCATTTCTCTGGTACTTTTCGGCATTATTCTTATGTATGCAAGTGCCAAACCCATTTTAGGAGAAGATGCCATGCAGTTCGATCTCCTGCTTTCCCATGCCAAAGAGATTCCCTCGCCGTTTCTGTTTGAAATGGGCTTTGCCATTGCAACGGTCGGTATGTTCGTCAAAATGGGCTTTTTCCCTATGAACCTCTGGCTGGCAAATATTGAACGTGCCTCTTTTTACCCTGTGGCAGCACTTTTCAGCGGTATTTTGGAATCTGCGGTGATCATTGGATTTTTTCGTTTCAGCCAAATTGCCATGGAAGTTAACTATACACATCTTTTCGGGTTTGTTTTTGTCTATACGCTTCTGACTATTTTTATTGTTTCCTTTCTCATTTTCCGTGCCAAGGATTTCATGCGCCTTTTCTCTCTTTCGGGTATTGAGCATATGGCACTGATCGCACTTTTCTGGGTGAGTGGCGGTACGTTTGCCGCCCTGCTTCATTTTGGGGCGCATGCCTTTTTGAAACCGGCACTTTTTCTTTCTACCGGTGTATTGGAATCCAATGGAAAATACCGTATTGCCGGTGCTTTGAGGGGATACAAAGGTAAAAAAGGACAGCTCTTCTGGGTACTTGTTTCACTTTTTTTGCTGGCAATCATTTCGTTACCGCCAAGCCCTATGTTTTTCAGTGAATTGTACGGATTTGGCGCCATGATCGAGACAGCCAAGCACAGTGACCATATGTTGGCGATGATCGGAGCGATCCTGTTGCTGCTGATCCTCCTTTCTGTGATCTTCTACCGCTTTGTGGCGATCTATCAGTCGATGAAATATGAAGGCAAAGAGGAGGAGAAAAAAGTATATGCCAGTGAACTCTTTGCACTGGTCATTTTTGCACTTTGTCTTGCTGCCCTGCTTTTACCGTCATCACTTGATTACCTGAGGAGTATCACATGAGACTGATCGCCCGTTATGCCAAAGAAGCTGAAAATAACTTTGAGATCGTTACCGTATGGGATGAAGAAATACATAGAGAACAGGTATCCAAACGTGATCCGCGTATCAAAACCCTTACCAAAACCCATCCTGCCGCCATCTGGTTCGAGCGTAAGATGCATGATGACTACGGCATCATTATCGAAGATGCCTTTGACAACCGTCCGCTTGTCCATCAGGAACGCTTTCCCGGAGATATTTACCCGATGCGGAAAGATTTTCGCGAGAGAACCCTGGAGCCGGATGACTACAAACCCTATAAATATGAAGCTATAGGCGGCGATGGCGTTTTTGAAGTGGCCGTAGGTCCCATTCATGCGGGTATTATTGAGCCGGGCCATTTCCAGTTTTCACAGGCAGGGGAAGATATGCTTCACCAGGAAGTACGGCATTTTTACAAGTACCGTGCTATCGAAAAAATGCTGGAGGGCAAGACACTTTTTGAGGCAAAACCGGTCATAGAACGTATCAGCGGCAATGAGAGCATTGCCTACCAGACGGCTTGGAGAGATATTGTGCTTCAGGCGACAGACAGAGAACTCCCCCTGGACAACAGAAAATACCATGCCCTGCTGCTGGAGCTTGAACGTACTGTCCACCACTTGACTGATCTTGGTTTTATCCCCAATGATGCCGGTTTCGGTGCGGCACTTGCCTTTGGTTCCAAACTTTCCGAAGAGGCAAGACGCGAACTCAAGAAAATCACCGGACACCGTTTCGGCTTTGGTGCCATAGACTTCGAAAGCCACAGCCTTGACAATGAAGCAATGAAAGCGTACCTTGACACGCTAAATGAAGCCATCGCATTCTTTGAAGCATGGATTATCGATATCCCTTCCCTCTGGGACAGATTCGATACTACCGGTATCCTCAAGCTTAAAAAAGCTGTTAAGTACGATACGGTAGGCATTGTGGCACGTGCTTCCGGTCTTGCACTTGACCAAAGGAATGAGCCGTTCTATCTTGAACACGGTTTTGCGTTGCAGACGCAAAAAAGCGGTGATGTTTCAGCCCGGTTCAAAATCAGACTGGAAGAGATGAAGAATACACTGGAAATGATGCAGAATTTTACCGTGGAAACATGTGAAAGCATGAATGTGGGTACGGTAACAGACGGAGAGTATTTCAGCTTTGCAGAGAGTTCCATCGGTGAGCTTTTCATGAGTATAGAGATCAAAGAGGGAGTGATCGAGCGTTTCTTTGTTCGTGACCCGAGCTTTGTCAACTGGCAGGCCCTTCATCTGATGATGCCGGGAAACATTATTGCTGATTTTCCTCTTATCAACAAGAGCTGTGATCTCAGTTATGCAGGGAACGACCTGTAATGAAAATTGACTTGTAATGGAATATGACTTATGATACGATTTTGGAACCGACGCTTTAAAACAGGTACTTTGACAGAAAACCCGGAGATCGACAAAGAACTCCGGATTATTCGTAAAGAGATGAAAAATCTTGTAAAGAAGAAGTTTGCCGGCTCTCTGGCGATCCGTATGGTGGACAGCGGCAGCTGCAATGCCTGCGAAGCCGAATGCAATGCGCTCTCCAATCCCTACTATGATCTGGAGAGGCTGGGCATTTACTTCGTTGCCAGTCCGAGGCATGCAGATGTGATGCTGCTCAGCGGTGTCACAACGTTCAATATGACTCCTCATGTCCTTGATGCCTACAGGCAGATACCTGAACCCAAATGGGTGATTTCTCTTGGTGCCTGTCCCGTGATGGAGGCACCTTTTGAAAAGACTTTTGCCATTAACGCACCGGCAGGAGAGCACCTCCCCATTGCACACCATATTCCGGGATGTCCTCCGGAACCGATTGATATTATCCGGGGATTTTTGGCATTTTTAAGAAAAATTTAGAACAGGCCGAAACTTTTTCCTGTTCGGCTTGCTTGAAATCAACCATATCAAATATCAAAATAAATATACTTTTATATGATACAAAAAAGTTTGATATTTTTTCTTTCCGGGCTGTTTTTTACTGTATGTCCTGTGTATGCGAATGTTCTCCAGGACGCCATAGATCGTACTGCACCTTACGCAACCATCACCTTGGCGGCAGGCACGTACCGGGGAAATATCAGTATTGACAAGCCTCTTACCCTTCGGGGAAAAGAACCTGGTGTCATCATTCAGGGTGACAAGCAGGGCAATGTGATCAGCATTACAGGGTCACAGGTGACACTTGACAACCTTACCGTCACCGACAGCGGTACCCGGATGACGACACTTGATGCTGCGATTACCCTGAAGCAGGCCGATCACTGCCATGTCACAAAATGTACAATACGCAACAGCCTCTACGGGATCAATATGCAGAGTGTCAGAGACAGCAATATTACCTACAATTTCATCACATCCAACGGCAACCCCGTTCCGTTGCGGGGCAATGCACTTAAAGTATGGAACAGCAGCCGTATTGAAATCCGAAACAACACTGTTGAAAAGAGCAGAGATATCACCCTGGCATTTTCGCAGGAGATACTGTTCAGCGGGAACAGTATCTCTCAAAGCAGACACGGACTGGCGATAGAAAGAAGCAGACGGACAACCATTGAAAACAACCATTTTGCCTACAATGCAACCGGTATAATGTTGGAAGCTTCACAGGAGACGAATATTTCAGACAATGAAATACTCAGCTGCAGAGGAGTGGCCGGTATAGCCGTGGTCATTCAGGGCGGCGGTTCTGTCAGGTTCATACATAATAAAGTCAGTTTCAATGCCAAAGCATTTTATATTGATACCAAAGGACATGAAAAAGGGATGAAGCGTTATTTCCGGAACAATACCATCTCTTACAACAAAGAAGCATTTCATTTTCACTCGACCATCCGGAACAATACCATGACAGGAAACAGAATATTCGGGAATATAGATGATGTGGTCAAAGATATCAAGGGAACAGGGAACGGAGAAAACCGTATCGCATACAATTACTGGGACCGCTATGAGGGATTTGACAAAAACGGAGATAATATCGGTGATACACCCTATCGTATCTACCAGTATGCCGACCGGCTTTGGCAGTACAATAACAAGATCAAATTCTTTTATGCCAGTCCTGTGATGTCACTGATGAATTTTATAGCGCAGCTGGCTCCTTTTATAGAGCCCAATCTCCTGCTTGAAGATACGAAGCCCATCGTGCATATGAAGAAGCGTTTTTAGCAAAAAACCGTTTTAGTCTTTTTTTGCCCGTTTGCGGTTTTTCAGTATTTCCCGTTTGATATGCAGCCTGTCTTTGAGTTTGCTGATCTTATGCCTTTCACTGTCTTCGAGGTCTATATTGATGTGTTCCACTTCCTCACCGATTTTTACCGAGAGCATTTCAGATTTTTTCATTGCCAGTATCTGGGAAGAGAAGATACTTCGATGCCCGGAGATCAAAAAGCTGATTACGGCACCGAGTGCAGCATAGTGCGCGATATCGATCCCAAAGAGTTCAACTGCCATGATCGTTGATGCAATGGGTGTGTTGGTCGTAGCAGAAAGTACACTGACAAATCCGAGTGCAGAGAAGAGCACAACATGTTCCGGGGCAAGCAGTGCTCCGAAAGCATGGCCGCTGGTCGCACCGATGTAGAATATGGGAGTAATAATACCGCCGCTTCCTCCGGCACCCAGGGAGAGGGAAGTGAATACGGTTTTGAGCAAAAAAGTATACCAGTGTACATCTGTGCCGAAAAGCGGGTCAGGGTTGATCACATCGCTGATGGTATCAAGCCCGAGGCCAATATATTCTTCACCGAATATCAGTGTCAACACGACAATGATCACCCCTCCCACAAATGCCTTTGTATAGGCACTGACCTTGATCTTTTTGATATATGAGGCAGTCAGGGAGACGGAAGTGATCACAAGGTCGGAAACAAAACCGAAAAAGAGTGCGGCAAGAATAACTTTGGCGATCAGTCCCATATCAAGAGAGATATTCTGATAAAAGTGCAGATTATAATAAGTATATTTGATCCCGAGGAACTGTGCAGTGGTGAATGCGGCAAAACCTGCAATGAAGGAAGGGAGCAGTACATCATAGAGGATCACACCGATAATGAGTACTTCCACCCCGAAGATCGCTCCTGCCACAGGGGTACCGAAAACAGTGGCAAAGCCTGCGCTGATACCGCAGATGACGAGTTTTTTGCGGTCCTGTTTGGTAAACCTGAAAAGATCGGAAAGTGCAGAGGCCACACCTGCACCAATCTGTGCTCCGGGACCCTCTTTACCGACAGAGGCACCGGCAAAAATACTGACCACCGTGGCAAAAAGCTTAATGGGGATCACCGCTAAATTGATCTTTCCATCCTGTTTATGTACGGCTTCAATCACTTTTTCCGTACCGTGTCCTTCCGCAGAAGGGGCAAAAGTATTCACTAACCATACCGTGAGCAGCAGTGCAAAAGGAAGTACATAATAGTAGTGGAACGGCAGAAAAGAACGGGAGTCTTCCGCATACCCCAGAATATTGAGAAAAAGTGTCACAACGGCACCAATGATGACACCGACAACGGAAGATAAAAATACCCATTTGGTAACACTGAAGAAAATAGCTGTCTGTTCTGTGATGTGTTTTCGTATCATAATAGTATGTCCATAATCAGAGTATTCTAATTATGCCACAAAGCATGTAAAGAGTGATAGCATATTGTACGAAAAGATCGTGTTTGATGTTTATCAAGACTTTAATGTGTGCTTTTGATTATAATCGATCTATGTTAAATGAACAAAAAACAGTTCTTGTTACAGGATCCAGCAGCGGTATGGGAAGAGCATCAGTGATTGCTTTGGCAAAAAAAGGTTTTATTGTCTATGCAGGTTCAAGAACACCGCACAAACTTTTTGATATCCAGTCGAAGAAGATACGTCCGGTACATTTGGATATCACTGATCCAAAAAGTATTGCCGAAAGTATCGGATTTATAGAACGTATTGATGTCCTTGTGAACAATGCAGGGTATGGACTGGTCTCAACGGTGGAAGATGCTACAGAGCAGGAAATGTTTGATCAGTTCAATGTTAATGTTTTTGGTGTTTTGCGTGTCTGCAAGGCAGTCATTCCGAAAATGCGCATACAAAATGAAGGGATAATTATCAATATCAGCTCTTTTTTGGGAAAGATCGGGTTGCCCCTTTTCACTTTTTACAATGCCAGCAAATATGCAGTAGAGGGGATAACGGATTCTCTGAGGTATGAATTGAAAGATTTCAATATTCGTGTACATTCAATTATGCCCGGGTTTTTTAATACTAATTTTGCTAGAGATAACCTTGTGACCAACCCTGAGACCTTTAAAGAAGATTCACCTTATGCCCACATGGTAGCTACTTTGGCTCCTTTGATCGTAGAGCAGATAAACAGTGGTAATAATACAGTGGAAATAGCGCAAATGATTTTGGACATTATAGAAAAAAGTGATTTTCCTGCGCGCAGAACAGCAGGAGATAAAGCCAAAAAATTTATTCCTATGAAAAGAGAGTTGAGCGATGAAGATTTTGAGCGCAGAGTAAGAGCTTGTTATAACCTTTAGGAAAAATGGATGGACAGTTTCTTTTTTAATATTACGGAAAGGCGCTATAAAGTCACAGAGATATGCAAAAGCAGAAATACCTATAGACAGAGGGTAGACATCTCCAACGGGATTGTTTTTCTTGAAAACAGATCAGAAGAGTGCACAGAAGTACTGAGACTGAAGAACCTTGACAGGATGGTGATGATCGTAATGGCCAAACAGGGAACACTGATGATAGAAGACCATTTGTCTGACCGTCAGGAGAGTGTCAAAGAGGGAAATATTGTCATCTTTTCTTCATCAAGACAGGATATGCTTCTCTATATAGCAGAGCAGAAAACATCGGATATTTTCATTCTGTTTATTGCAGATTTTTTTCTAAAACGCTATTTGAGCGGAAACAGACAGGAGCCGATTGATTTTCTTTATGACAAAATGCAGTATGACGTTTCTCTGGAGCGTATCAATACTCTACCGATAGATGCTTTGGCACTTTACAGAATCAATAGAATACTGCATGTGTCACACAAAGATACGATGCAGAGTATACGTGCTGAACATCAGGTGATCGAATTCATGATACACCGGTTCTCTTTGCTTGATATTGTTGATGACGTTACGGAAGAGACATTGGCATTGGCCCGTAAAGCAAAGTCAATATTGCTGAAAGATTTTATTGATCCTCCCACGGTCGAGGGCTTGGCGCATCTCTGTGCAACCAATGCCTCCAAACTCAAAAAAGTTTTTAAAAAAGTATACAATACTACTATCCACGCCTATGTACAGAAACTGCGGCTGGAGGAAGCAAATATTCTTTTAAAAGAAGAAGACCTTACCATTGGCGAAATTGCAAAAAAAGTAGGCTACAGGCATCAGGGATATTTCTCAAAACTCTTTTTTTTAAATTATGGTGTTTATCCCAAGGATTTGATGCACTAAATCAGCATAAAAATCTTTTTGTGCTAAAAGAAAATTCTTTTTATGCTAAAAACATCTTGATTTGTATTCTCACATTTTATATACTGAACTTATCAAAATGATAAAAAAGGATGTCATATGTCAAAAGTAGTGTTGGTAACTGGATCAAGTTCTGGGATGGGAAAACGTATATCGGAGTTTCTTTCAGAGAATGGATATATTGTTTATGCAGGCAGCAGAAAGGCTAAAAGTCTAAGATCGAAAGCTAATTTGAAGCCAATCTATTTGGATGTAACAAAAACAGATTCTATCAAACAGGCAGTTGAAATGATGATTGAAAACGAAGGCAGAATTGATGTACTGGTCAATAATGCAGGATATGGACTGCTCTCAACTGTAGAGGATGGTACAGATGAAGAGATGTTTGACCAGTTCAATGTCAATGTTTTTGGCCTTCTCAGGACAACACGAGAAGTGTTGCCTCACATGAGGACAGCAAAATCGGGTGTTGTGATTAATATCTCTTCATTTTTAGGTAAAATGGGATTACCTCTTCTGTCACACTATAATGCAAGCAAATATGCTGTGGAAGGGATTGTAGATTCCTTGCGTTTTGAGACTTTGCCTTATAATGTCAGGGTACACTCTATCCAATCGGGACTTTTTGGTACGAATTTCGTTAAAGAAGGACTGGTTGCAAATGTGGCTACAACAGCGGGAAATTCACCCTACAAAGAGTTGGTAACACATTTTGTACCTATAGTAGCACAGGCAATCAATGACGGGCCGGATCCGCAGCCTATCGCTGAAGCAGTCAAAAAAATTATAGAAGATGAAAATGTGGATATCTTCGTACCGGTTGGTACGGAAGCAGAGCATTTTGTACCGTTAAGAAAAAAATTAAGTGACAAAGCATTTGAACAGAAAGTAAAAAAGACTTTCGGTATTTAGATACGAGGATATACTATGAAAAAATTACTTCATCCGGTGACGATCACGTTTTTGGTACTGATGTTCATTATATCTCTGCCGTTTATGCTACATAAACACACTGTCAGGCTGACCGATGCACAGCTCAGAAAGGCAGCGGCAAACCACAACCTTGTGTCTGTACCCAAGACGTATGAAGGGATGCTGAAAGCTTCGGATAATCCGAAAAACCCTTTGGGCAAAGCAAAAATCGCACTGGGAAAACAGCTTTTCTTCGATACCCGTCTTTCACGTGACAATACCATCAACTGTGCGAGCTGCCACATTTTGAATGAAGGCGGTGATGACAATCTGCCGACGGCTATCGGTTATCACGGCAGAGCAAACCCGCATCACCTGAACTCCCCGACCGTGTTCAATGCTGCCTTGGCAAAAGCACAATTCTGGAATGGTCGGGCCAAAGATGTCGAGGAGCAGGCGGGCGGACCGGTGCAGGCCCCGTTCGAGATGAATATGACACCCCGAGAGGTAGAGGCACGGCTCAATGTCGATGCTGCAATGCGGCAGCAGTTTGAAACGGTCTTTGGTGACAGCAATATTACGTTTGAGAATGTGCGAAAAGCTATCGGTGCCTATGAGCGTACGCTGCTGACACGCGGTGCCTACGACCGTTTTCTCGAAGGTGATGACCAGGCCATTTCCCCTGCAGCCAAACGCGGAATGACCCTTTTTGTCACCCAAGGGTGCAGCGGATGCCATACCGGTATGAGCGTCGGCGGGCAGAGCATACAGAAATTTCCGCTCAGGCATTATGCAGGAGACTATTTGGGGCTGCTTTTTGAACCCCGTCTTTCCATTCGGACCAGTCCTTTTCCTTTTGCGAACAAAGGCGGTTTTCTGGGACGTAACGACAATTTGAGGTTCAGAGTGCCCATTTTGCGGAATATCACCCGGACAGCCCCCTATTTTCATAATGGTGCAGTAGACAAGATAGAAGAAGCGGTGCGCATCATGAGCAAATACCAGCTGGGCAACGAATTCACTCCCGAGCAGATAGATGATGTGGTGGCCTTTCTGAAGACGCTTGAAGGGGATCCTGTCCCGTATAAGATCAAATAAAGCATGCCTGTTTAAGCAGACGGGGATATAATTTGGGTTTATCTTAAGTCATGGAGGATCGTACATGCTGAAAAAAATATTTTATACCTGCCTGTTATTTGTACATATGCTCTATGCCGGAACGCTTGCTTTTACCCTGGAAAACGATTTTTTCGGCACGAAAGACGAGGACAGCCACTATACAGACGGGATCTTCCTGACCTATATGAGTGATGCCAATGCAACAGACTTTCTGGATACTTTTTTCCCCGAAGAACAAAGCAATCTGGCAGTCTCTTTTACCCATCAAATGTTTACCCCCGTCAATGGTGAGATCACAACACCCCAATGGGATGATCTGCCCTATGCCGGCTATGCCAGATTCAACTTTCTCCTCTATAAATCAACGGACAATTATTTTCATGAATTCGGTATCAATTTCGGTGCGGTAGGGCCCGTGACACATGCCGAGCAGCTTCAGACATTTTTTCACCATATCTGGGGAAATGACCCTTTCAAAGGCTGGGATACCCAGCTCGGCAATCAAGTGACGGCCGGTGTGTCGTACCAGTTCGCCTACAAAACAGATCCCTACGACCTGTTGTATGGATACAAATGGGATGCCATTGGGAATGTCCGGGGGGAACTTGGCAATTTCTATACGGGAGCATTGACCTCGGTAACGCTGAGGCTGAGCAGTGTGGTGCAAAAAAGTTTTATGACGGCAGGAAGTTTTACGGTGGGCGACGAGAGTTATCTGCTGAATGAAGGCGGTTCGGAAGGTTTTAACTGGGATATCTCTTTTGGTGTCTTTGCCAGTGCTATACATAACTATTACATTGTTGATGAGGGGATCGATGAGGGCTACCACCTGAAACCGATGCATGGAAGTACCGGATGGCAGGGGGCTTTCCACTTGATGTACGGCTCTTTTATCTATGCCTATACGATCAAGTCCACCCATGTCAACGGGCAGCGTCATAAACGCTGGGGCGGTATGACACTGGGCTGGCGTTTCTGACCTTCCGGATATGCCTGTTTCCCCCGTTCTTCTCTATAAGTCCCCGAAAATTTAAAATCTTACTTCAGATTTTCTAAAGCAAAAGTCACTATAATTTTTAAATTGACCGACGGTCAGTCAAAAGGATACAGATGGCAATTATTGTAAACAAAGAGGAAAAACGCAGGAATATTGCACTTTCCTGCAGGGCACTGCTGCTTGAGCACGGCATAGGCGAACTGACCATTTCACAGATCGCCAAAACCGCCGGTGTGGGCAAAGGAACGATCTACGAATATTTTGAGAACAAGGAAGATATCGTTTTTGAGATCATGCAGACTTTTATCGTTGAGCATGAAAAGAGACTTGAAGAGATCAGCCGGTCGGAAATGTCCACAAAAGAAAAACTGTTCCATTTTTTCTATTTGCTGTTCGAGAATGAAACAGCACGGAAGCACCTCGGCATCTATAAAGAGTTTCTTGCCATTTCTCTGATGCAGGAGACCAGAGCAATGCTGGATTTCAGTGAAGCGTGCAGAGAGCGCTTTTTGTTCATACTGAACAACATTCTTGAAGCCGGTGTACGTTCCGGGGAGTTGAATGCCCAGATGTCCGGTTCTGCCGGTTCGCTGGTACTGTTCGCGACAGGGGTTATTGTGGATTCACGTTTGAAGACCTGCGATGTGAAACAGGAGATCGATCATTTACTGGATATTATCATAGTCAAGGAGTGCAAATGAGAATCATATTACTGCTGTGCCTGCCGCTGTTTGTGCTGGCACAAAGTTACGGCTTGAAGAACTTTATCGACCAGGCGGGAAGGACCAACGGTCTGATCAAGGCCAAAGCCCTCAATGTCAAATCAAAAGAACAGGAGATAGAGGCGGCAAAAAGTGCCTACTGGCCTACTGTGGATATCGGGGCGGACTACAGTTTCCTGTCTCCCAACTATATCGTAAGTCCGGGACAGACGGGAAATGCGTTTATTTCTGCAAACCTGAACCTGTATGACGGCGGAAGGAAAGATGCTATTTTAAGAAGCAAGGGTTTTGAACATGAAGCTTCACTGTTTGAAAAAACGGCATTTGAGAAAAGCATCACGCTTGAAATAACACGGCACTACTACGGTATCAAGAGTCTCAAGGCGACACTGCATGCCCTGCAAGAGCGTTCCAGAGAGCTCAAAGCGCAGATCATCCGTGTCAAGAAATTCAAACTGACAGGTTTGGCAACAGAGGAACAGGTCGACAAACTCCAGTCGGTCTACGAGAACAACCAGTATAGCATTGAAAATACAAAACTCTCCATCGAGACCAGCGAAGAGAACCTGAAGCTGATCAGCGGCCTACCCGCCAGGCATTTGAAACGAAATTATTTTCTTGAACCGGGAAAAGTGCATTTTGAATGGTTTGAAACCATTAAAATACTTCAGGCAAATGCCAATGCTGTCGGTGAAAATGCCAAAGCCATCGATGCGGGCTATCTGCCGCAGGTCAATCTTTCAGACACATATCACCGGTCGCATTTTGATGACCAGGTCAATATTCCGCTGCCCGGATTCAGCGGAGACGGATTTTTGGTGGATCATCAGAACAAGATAGGCGTATCGGTGAATATGCGACTTTTTGACAAGGGTAAAATGTCAAAAGAGAGTGAAGCGGTCAAGTACAGAAAAATGGCACTGCTTTCACAGCTGGATCAGGCCAAACGGGAACAGAAGATGAATTTCAGACTGGCGCGAAAAGGCATGAATACAACCAAAGAAAAAATGAAAAGTGCCAAATCTGCTCTCAAGGCAGCGACAAGCACTTATAGCGTTTTGAAAGAGAAATTTGAAGTCGGGCTGGCCGATGATATCGCCTTTTTGGATGCTCTTGCTACCAAAACACTGGCAGAGGCACGCTACAAAGATACAGTCTATGATTACGAAGTCAAGAAATCAATCTATTACTATTATGCAGGGAAAGATCCCAGGGAGTTTATACGATGACAAAAATACTGTTGAGTCTAATGTTGCTGGCCTTGAGCCTTCAGGCAAAAGAGATCTATGCGACATTCAATGTGGAAGCCAAACATCATGCCGATCTGGCATTTACGGCAACAGGTATTGTCGATAAAGTAAATGCGGATGTAGCTTCAGTGGTGAAAAAGGGGGATGTACTGGTTTCCCTGGAAAACAGTGATTTTAAAGCATCGCTTGCCATTGCCCGGACGGTACTTAAGTATGCCAAACGTGATTATGGTCGTCAGGTTGAAGTAAGGAAACTGGTTGATGCAGCAAAGTTCGACCAGTATGCTTTTAAATACGAACAGGCCAAGGCACAGCTTGATTATCATCAGGCACTTTATGAGAAGACTCTTCTGAGGGCACCTTTCGACGGCGTGATCTATGCAAAAAGTGTGGAAGCCGGAGATGCAGTCAGCGGTGCAATGATCAGAACGGTTATGAAAATACAAAGTCTCAGGGAGAGAAAACTGATACTTTCTGTCGACCAGAAATACTGGAGAGTGTTGAAACCGGGCCTGACGTTCAGGTACAGTGTAGATGGTGATGCAACTGTCTATACAGGCAAGATCAGCAAGGTGTATCCGTATGCGGACAATGCGAATAGAAAGATCAGGGCGGAAATAGAAGCGAAAGATTTCACCCCGGGACTGTTTGGGGACGGATACATTATCCTTCCCGATGCAAAATAGGGCAGGCAGATGTATAAATTAGCCATCAACAGACCCATTACCACACTGATGTATGTGGCGACTCTGATCATATTTGGATGGATGAGTTTCAAATCGATGCCTTCGGCACTCTTCCCCAATATCGATTTTCCCATTGTCACCATTAAAACGGTCTATCCGGGTGCAGAATCAAGCACTATTGAGTCACAGGTTACAGATAAGATAGAAGAAGCCATTTCCCGTATCGGGGGGATTGACAGCATTACCTCTACCAGTTCGGAAGGTGTTTCCGTGGTTATGGTAAAGTTTTTTCTGGAACGTGACATTAATGAAGCGACCAACGATGTACGGGATAAAGTAGCCGCAGTACTTCTGCCTATGGATGCCAAGATGCCTCTGGTAAGCAAGCTCGATATTGGCGGGGCTCCTATCATCAATATCTTTGTGGCTGCCAAAAAGCACAACATCAGAGAAGTCATGCGTTTTGCCGATGAGAAAGTCAAACCCGAACTGCAGAAGATCAACGGCGTGGGTGCCATTAATATCATCGGGTACAAAGACCGTGAGATCAAAATCTTTCCCAATCCTGACCTGCTGAACAAATTCGGTATCACTGTCAGCGAGCTCAATGCGATCGTCAAACGTGAGAATGTAAAAGTCGGAGGCGGAAAGCTGATCACAAAGACCAGGGAGTATGTACTCAAGACTAAAGCGGATGCTTTGAGCGTGGAGCAGCTGAAAAATATTTTCATTAAAGACAATATCAGACTGAAAGATATTGCGAAAGTGGTTGATACGCTCAGTGACGCAAAGAGTTATGCCTCCTACAACGGCAAACAGGGTGTCATGCTCGAAGTACAGAAAATATCGGGTACCAATACCATTGACATTACCAAAAAAGTGAAAGAAACAGTACCTGAACTCAGAAAAATGGCCGGGGATAATTTTGAAGTAAAAGTGCTGAACGATACTTCGCCTTTTATTATCAATTCGCTTGAAGATGTCAAGTTCGACCTTATCTACGGTTCTATTCTTGCCGTGCTTATCATCTTTCTTTTCCTGCGTAACTTCACCATCACTTTTGTTTCGGCACTTTCTATTCCCACATCTATCTTCGGTACGTTTGCACTGATGGACTATATGGGATTCGATCTGAACAAAATGACACTGATCGGGCTGACGCTTGCAATCGGTATCATTATTGATGATGCCATCGTTGTCATTGAAAATATTTATAAGAAGATGGAAGCCGGCATGGGCAAATTCCAGGCAGCATATGAAGGGACCAAAGAGATGGCCTTTACCATTATGGCGATTTCCGCAATGCTTCTGGCTGTTTTCATCCCGGTCTCCTTCATGAGTGGTATCGTGGGTAAATTCTTTGAAAGTTTTGCGATGACCGTCGGTTTTGCGATCATTATCTCCTATTCTGTCGCATTGAGCTTCATTCCGAGTCTGAGTGCGCGTACCCTGAAAAAGGGAGAGAGCAGATTCTATGATATTACCGAGCCGTTCTTTAAAGCAATGGAACGGATTTATGAGCGTATTCTGCGTTTGGTACTGCGTTTCAAAACAGTGACACTCCTATTAGTATTTCTTATCTTTTTTGCCTCACTGGCACTTTTTCCGAAGATCGGTATGGATTTCATTCCCAAAGAAGACAAATCGGAATTTGAAATCAAAATGAAGGCAGATGCGGGTATCAGTCTGGCACAGATGATCAGGGAGTCAAAAGAAATAGAAAACCTGGTCAAAAAAAATCCGAATGTTGTTTACACTACACTGAGTGTGGGCTACAACACGGCACAGGAAAAAAATAAAGCAAAAATCTATGTGAAACTGACAGACAAGAGCAAAAGAAAGCTTAACCAGGAAGAGATCATTCAGCAGTTTAGAAAAAAACTGGAACCTTACAAAAAAAAGATGTTCATTACCGCTGCGGCCATCCCTTCCATCAAAGGGGCCGGGGTAACGGTGCCGTATCAGATCGTTCTGAAATCGGATTCTTTCAAAGAGCTCAAAACAGCAGCGAAGAACCTGACGGACTATCTGGCAAAGAAAAAAGGTTTTGTAGATATCGATACCAACCTGGATAGCGGAAAACCTGAAATAGATATCAATATACTCAGAGAAAATGCCAACAGACTGGGTATCTCTGCTTCACAGATCGCCAATGCCATTGCCACAGCTTTTTCAAGTGATCTGGAGATCTCCTACTTTGAACAGAAAGGAAAGCAGTATAACATTACATTGCGTTTTCCAGACAAAGAACGTGTTTCTCTTGCTGATATCAAAAAGATACAGCTTCGTGCAGCCAACGGCAAGCTGGTCTACCTTGACGGACTGGTGAAGTTCACCAAGTCAAAATCACTGGCGACGATCAACCACTACGACCGTCAGCGTCAGGTGACCGTGTTCTCCGATCTTTTCGGACTGGATCTTGGCGGTGCAGTGAACTATACCCGTGCAGGTATCCAAAAACTGCTGCCGCAGGGTGTAAGCTACCGCTTTACCGGATTTGCCGAAGAAATGGAAAAAACAGGCAAGGCATTTGGTATGGCCATAGGACTTTCTGTCATCCTGATGTTCATCATCCTGGCAATCCTGTATGAATCTTTGATCCAGCCGGTTATTATTATGATAGCTCTGCCCTTGAGTATCATCGGGGTAATGCTGGCACTCTATCTTAGCGGATTGCAGTTCAGTCTTTTTGTTATGATAGGGTTTATGCTCCTGATGGGTATGGTAGGAAAAAACGCTGTATTGCTGGTCGATTTTGCCAACCATGCCATGCAGCACGGAAAAGATGCAGACAATGCTCTGATCGAGGCAGGAGAAAAGAGACTCCGGCCGATCCTTATGACCACGATCGCCATGGTTTTCGCCATGCTGCCTCTGGCACTCGGAAACGGCTTGGGGAGTGAAACCAAAGCACCGATGTCCATCGCCATTATCGGCGGACTTTTAAGTTCGATGCTTCTGACCCTGCTGGTCGTACCGGTCATGTACAGAATGATTATCCCTCTGGACAGGTGGTTTAGAAAATTCTATGAAGTAGGAAAGGTAGATTAGATGGAACAGAGAGTATTCGGCCCGGAAGAGAAAAAAGTGCTTGTCGGCAGGATCAAAGCCTATTTCAACCGTGAACTCGGAGAAGAGATAGGCCAGTTCGATGCAGAGTTCCTCCTGGAATTCTTCGGCAGCGAGATCGGTGCATACTACTACAACCAGGGGTTGCAGGATGCAGCCAGGGTCATCGAGTTGCAGACTGAGGCTATGAAAGAAACATTGTACACGATGGAAGAGCCCATACTCTAAGAAGGACCAAAATGCAAATCATTAAAAAATACTGGATAGGGTTTTTGGCTGTTGCGCTCATTGCTGTTGCCGCAGTGATGATCTATCAGAAGCTGCATCCCAAAGTACTGCCTTCAAATCTGGTGGAGGGTACCGGGCGGATCGATGGTGATTTGATCAATCTCAATACCAAGTATCCCGGCCGCATCGAAAAGATTTATGTCAGTGACGGGGTGGCCGTGACAAAGGGAATGGTCATAGCCATACTTTCGAGCAAAGAATATCAAGCGCAAAAAGCACAAATAGAGGCACAGATAGAAGCACTGAAAAAAACACTTGAAGCCAAAAAGATCGAATTGGAGATCGCCAGAACAGCTGTACCTGCCGGGCTCAAAAAAGCAAAGGAACAGTTGAAATCTGCACAAACGAAGCAGAAAGTCCTTGAAGAGAACATCAAAGCACAGCAGAAAGTACTGGCCCAGGCCGAAAAAGACCATAAACGTTCGGTTTTTCTTTACAAAAGCAAGGCGATCGATCCCCATGCCTTTGAAATTTCCAAACTCAAAGTCGATACCGAACATGACAAATACAAAGCGCTGCTGCTGGAGCGCAATGAGCTTACAGCAGCGATTGCGGTTGCCCAAAGTGCTGTAGCAGAAGCAGAAGCATCGCAAAAGAAGATATTTTCCCTTGAATCTTCCATTGAGGCATTCAAAGATACGATCAAGGCAGAAGAAGCATCGAAAGCACAGGTGGATGCCATTATCGCCTCGTTGACACTCCGATCGCCGATAGACGGTTTTACGGTAGAGAAGATCGCCAGCGTGGGAGAAGTGGTCGGTGCAGGGATGCCGGTAGCGACGCTGATCGACCCGCATTCGCTCTATCTGAAGATCTTTGTCGATACCCTGCAGAACGGCCGGATCAAGCTGGGCGACAAAGCGGTGATCTTCCTCGATGCCTACCCTGACAGACCCATCGAAGCCAGTGTGGTCAATGTGGCACAGCAGGCGGAGTTCACACCCAAAGAGGTAAGCGTGCGTTCAGACCGCATACAGCGGGTTTTTGCCGTCCATCTCAAGCCGCTGAAAGTCGATCCGCTTCTGAAACTGGGGATACCCGCTATCGGTGTCGTCACCATAGACGGCAAAGGGTTGCCGAAATCACTGGATGAGATACCGGTCTTATGAAAAACATCGACAAAAATGTGGTGATGCTGGGATGGGTAAGTTTCTTTACCGACATGGCATCGGCCATGATCAATCCTATTTTGCCTATTTTTGTCGTAGTAGTGCTGCATGAAGGGATGGACAAACTGGGGCTGATCGTTGCCATTGCGACTTTTGTTTCCTATGCGCTGCGTCTCGTTTCGGGTTATGTCTCGGACAGGTATGGTATCGTCAAACCGCTGGTTGTCGGAGGGTATGCCCTTTCGGCTGTGAGCAAACCGCTCATCGGAGCGACACACGGCTATAAAAGTATTGCTTTGCTCAAGGCATTTGAAAGAGTGGGCAAAGGACTTCGTTCCGCTCCCAAAGACCTGATGATCTCAAGCTACAGCAAAGCCAATGCTTCAGGCAAGACTTTCGGGTTTCACAAAACGATGGATATTGCCGGTGAACTCAGCGGAACACTGATCCTTTTTAGCCTCCTGTGGTATTTTGGCCAGAGTGAAACAGTGATGCGGACCATCTTCTACGCGACTCTGATACCGGGACTCATAGGGCTTGTGCTGGTAGCATTCTTCGTGCGGGATATCCCCCGATCCGAGTCGTTTTCGACGCAGGCATTCACCCTGACACAGAAAGACAGGAAAACCATTGGCTCTCTGCTTTTCTATTTTCTTTTTCTGCTTTTTGCTTTCAGTGATGCATTTTTTACGATGCAGGCAAAAGAGATAGGCATAGCAACAACTGTGATTCCGCTGCTCTTTGTCGTTTCGACTGCGACACAGACCCTGACCAGCTATACTTTCGGTGTTTTTATTGACAAAACAGGTGCGAAACGTGTGCTGGCATTTGCCTATACCTGTGGGGTGGTCGCACAGGGTCTGTTGTACTTTCAAGACCCCGTTTTCACCTGGGTCGCCTACGCTTTTCTCGGACTATTTACTGTTGCTTCTCTCAATGCCAACCGTGCTTTTATTTCACAGCAGGCTGACAACCGAGGATCAGTTTATGGTGTTTTCTATGCAGGTGTGGCGCTTTTTGGTGCAGCAGGTGCCTATCTGAGCGGGCTGATCTGGGAACATTTCAGTATGCAGGCAGCCCTGCTTTTTTCTCTGACAGGGACTTCGCTTTTGGCTTTGATCTTCATAGGGAGCCGCTATGGCCGGTCTTGAAGTACGGGATGTTACCGTCTCCTACAAAAAAAAGGTGGCGATCAGAAAAGTTTCCTTTGACGCCAAAGCCGGTGAGATCATTGGAATGATCGGTGCGGACGGTGCGGGGAAAAGCTCTTTGATGCATGCTGTTGCCGGAGTGCTTCGTTTTGAAGGGGAAGTCAGCTACGGGGGCAGGGTTTATCGTTCTCCCAAAGAAGCAGAAGCCCTTAAAACAGAATTCGGTCTTATGCCGCAGGGGATCGGTCTGGTACTCTATGAGACGCTTACCGTGGCTGAACACCTGGACTTTTTTGCCCACATACGAAGTCTCCGGCAGGATGCGGCATTCAGGGACTATCGTCAGAAATTGCTGCATATGGCGGGACTTTCGGATTTTGCTGACCGTCAGGCAGGCAAACTCAGCGGTGGAATGATGCAGAAACTTTCCCTCATTTGTACCCTGCTGCACCGTCCGAAACTGCTGATACTTGACGAGCCTACCACCGGGGTCGATCCGCTTAGCCGTCTGGAGCTGTGGGATATTCTCGACAGCATACGCAAAGAGGAAGGGACGATCGCTCTGGTCAGTACAGCCTATATGCAGGAGGCGGCCAAAATGGACCGGATACTGCTTTTTGACGAGGGGGAGATCATCGCCATGGGAACGGGAGAGACACTGATAGATTCAGTCAGGGAGTATACCTTCGAAGCGGGAAAGTGTCCTGAAAAAAGCAGTTCAGATACAGCCTGCTTCAGTTTCGATAAACGAAGCTACAGTCTTGATCCTCTGCCCTCTCCCCATGTTGAACCGACGCTCGAAGCTCTCTTTTTTGTCAATGCACTCAGAAAAAAGCGCACACTGCCCAGGCTGGAGATAGAGGCACGGGAAAGCAAAACCGAAATTCCGGAAACGGTGATGGAGGCCAGAGGGCTGACAAAACGTTTTGGTGATTTTACGGCGAACGATCATATCGATATGAGACTCAAAGGCGGAGAAATCGTGGGACTTCTGGGGGCCAACGGTGCGGGCAAAACGACTTTTATCAAGATGCTTCTGGGGCTCTATCCCATAGATGAAGGTGGGCTGACACTGCTGGGAAAAAGCATCCGCAGCAGTGATGACCGCCAGGCACTCAAAGCTAAGATAGGGTATGTCAGCCAGCATTTCGCCCTTTACAAAGATATGACAGTCAGGGAAAACCTGATCTATTTTGCCAATATGCACCGTATTCCCCTCTCCACAGCGATCAAACGTATCAACCGATATGCGCGTGAACTTGGTTTCAATGACTACATGGACCATTCGCCGAATGAACTGCCGTTGGGGATCAACCAGCGTTTTTCCGTAGCAGCGGCACTGCTGCATGAGCCGGTCGTTCTTTTTTTGGATGAGCCGACATCGGGTGTCGATACGATCGCGCGAGCCCAGTTCTGGGAAATGCTGCACAGGCTCAAAGCGTCCTGGGGTATTTCCATTTTGATCACGACGCATTATATGAGTGAAGCAGAGTACTGTGACCGTGTTGTTCTCATGCGCCAGGGCAGGAAGATCGCGGATGATACAGTCGAAGCGCTCTATGCCGGGCACCCGGATGCGAAAAATTTTGAAGATATTTTTCTGAGCTACTACAGGAGCGAAACATGAACCTTTCTGTCGTCAAAGCTTATATGCTCAAAGAGTTCACGGAATTGCTCCGGACGAAGATGATTATAATGGTCTATCTGCTTCCCAGTATGATCCTGCTGCTTTTCGGGTACGGGATCCGCATGGAAGTGACTCATGCCCGTACCTTAGTCATCGATAACGACCAGAGCCATTTTTCGAGGATGCTGACAGCCAAATTCGAGCATTCGAAATACTTCGATACAACGGTTACACAGATGAGCGAAGCTGAAGCTCTGCACCGCATCAAGCAGGCTAAAACGGATATTATCGTCATTATCCCTGCGTCGTTCGAAAAACGCCTGCTGCATGGACAGAAGAGCGAGATCGGTGTTTTTGTTGACGGGGCATTTCCAAACAGAGGAATGACGATGGAAAATTATGTTCAAGGAGTCGTTCTCAATGCCGCACAGAGTGTGGCCGGATCGCTGGGCAGCCATGGCGGACTGATCAGTATCAACAGCCGCAACCTGTTCAATCAGGCGATGCGTGACGAGAATGCCATTGTTCCCGGTCTGATAGGCCTGGTATTGCTGGTGGCGCCGGCGATACTTTCAGCACTGATGATCGTCAAAGAGAAAGAACGGGGTACGATATTCAATTTTTATGCTTCACCGCTGAGCAGGAGCGAATTTCTCGCAGCAAAACTGATACCAGCATTTCTGCTGCATTCGCTCAATATCTTCATTCTTTTTCTCTGGGCGACAGAAGTTTTTGATGTACCTTTTCGGGGAAGTTTTTCGCTCTATTGGTTCGCAGCCGAGATTTATATCCTGATCAGCCTTTCTATCGGTATGCTGATCTCGGTTATTACCAGCCGGCAGATCGTTGCCGTGGTACTGACGATCATTATTACGATCATTCCGGGGTTTCTCTATTCGGGTATCCTGATGCCGATCTCTTCCATGGCAGGCGGATCCTATATCGAAGCGCATCTCTTTCCGGTCATGTATTTCAACCATATCGTCTATGACTGCTTTCTGGCCGGGAAAGGGCTTGCTTCCGCCAAAACGGCTGAATATCTGGGAATTCTTATCCTTTATGCCGTGATCCTGCTTCTTCTGGGAACTGCTTTGCTGAAAAAGGAGCTGAAATGAACCGTGTTTTCTGGGTGGTCTTCGGCAAAGAGATCTTTGGCTTTTTGCGTTCTGCCGGACTGGTAGCAGTGGTGCTCTATGCCTTTACAGCAGATATCTATATTGCAGGAAAAGGGATCCAGATCAAACCCCGAAACGTGAAAATAGGGTATGTGGATGATACCGGAGGAGGTATCAGCCGGAAGATACTCTCGCACCTGCACAGACCTGAGTTTCTCAAGCCCCGGCGTTTCAATTCACAGAAAGCGCTCAGCCGGGCCATCTTCAACAAGGAAATTCTGGTCGGTATACTCTTCGACCAGGATTTTGAAAAAGATTTCCGCCAGGGCAGGAAGGCACAGCTCAATCTTCTGCTCGATGCGACAGCGGCAAGCCAAAGCTTTACAACGCTCGGTTATCTTCAAAATATCGTGATGGATTTTTCCAAACCGAATTTTCCCGTCGTCATCAAGTCCCATAAACTCTTTAATCAAAATGCGGATAACCATACTTTTATGGCTCTGACCGAAATGCTCTCTGTCACGACCCTGCTGATCGTCATACTCACAGCGGTGGTCTTTGTCCGCGAGAAAGAAGAGGGAACCTGGGATATTATGCTGCTGATGCCGGTAGACCCCAAGCTGATCATTCTGGCCAAATCGCTCTCACAGGTGATGATCGTAATGGCCGGTGTGATTCTGGCACTCGGTTTTGTGATATTCGGTGCTTTCAATACGCCGATGAACGGTTCGTTCTGGGCATTTATACTGCTGACCTTCTTCTACTCTTTTTCCAGTGCAGGTATCGGTCTTTTCGTTGCAGCGGTCTCCAAAAGCACGATGCAGGTCGCACAGCTCTCCATTATCATCATGATGCCCCTGATCTTCCTCAGCGGTGCCTGGACTCCGATCTATGCCATGCATCCGATATTGCAGTTCCTTTCCCTGTTTTCACCGCTGCGCTACTATATTGAAGGGAGTGAGAGCATCTTTTTCAGAGGTACGGCATTTGTAGATCTTCTTCCCTATTTTGGCGGTGTTTTGGTTTTGGGAGTGCTTTTATACTGGTACGGGTTCAGAAAGATCGGGAAACTGTTTTAAACAATTTTCATTTGAAGGGCAGTTTTCAGTACAGTATATTGTGATACAATACTTAAACCCGGGTTTAAAAAGGAAAAAGTATATGTCAAAAAAAGAAACAATATCACTGGTCCTTGGAAGCGGCGGTGCGAGGGGGTATGCGCACATAGGTGTCATAGAGGAACTGCTCAAATACGGTTACAATATCAAGTCGGTTTCGGGTTCTTCCATGGGAGCGCTTATCGGCGGGCTGTATGCCTGCGGCAAGCTGGATGCCTACAAAAAGTGGGTATTGGGACTTGATCTGTTCGATGTGGCGAAACTGGTTGATTTTTCTTTCACGGGAACAGGTATCATACAGGGAGAGAAAGTATTTGACGTGATCGAAGAGATGGTGGGAGATGTACTTATAGAAGAGCTTCCCATCCCTTTTACCGCGGTAGCGACAGATCTTATCAGGCAGAAAGAAGTCTGGCTGCAGAAAGGGAAACTCGTAGAAGCACTCAGAGCTTCGATCGCCATTCCGACGATCTTTACTCCCAAGCAGATCGGTGCGCGTCATCTGGTAGACGGCGGGATACTCAATCCTCTGCCTATTGCCCCTACGGTAGCGGATGATACCCAGATGACCATTGCGGTGAACCTTTCCGCCAATATCTCCAAAAAGTACCAGCTCGATATTCCCGAGAAAGAACAGGAAAAAGCAAGCGGCATGCAGGATATTTTTTTACAGATGGCCAGAAAGGCGGAAGAGCTGTTCGCCAGAGAGAAGACCAATGATTTTGATGAAATGGATATGTTTGACATAATGGGACATACGATCGATATTATGCAGAATGCCATTATGGAAAGCAAAATGGCAGGCTATGCCCCCGATATCATCATCGGCATTCCGAACAATGCCTGCGGTTTTTACGAATTCAACAAAGCATATGAACTGATACAGCTGGGAAGGCTGATCGCCAGAGAGCATTTGGAAAAGCGCTGAAATGAAAACAGAGCGAAAAGCATTCCTGCACAAAAACAGATGGCGCATACTTTTCAGCCTGTCAGGATTTGTCCTTTTTGTGTACATGCTGACGAATGTCCTTAACAACGGTCCGATACTCAAGGCGGACAAATGGGTCAGTCTGCATATGTCTGAACTGCAAACCCCTGCATGGACAAAGCTTATCATCTTTGTGACCGATCTTAACGGCTTGTTTGCAAGTACAATTGTTTTTGCAGCTGTCAGTACCTTTCTGTGGTACAGAAAATGGTATAGTGAGCTTCGTTTCTTTCTGTACTCCTTTGCCGGTGCCGTACTGCTGTTCAATGTCTTTAAATTCAGTGTTCAGAGGGCCCGTCCCGATACAAGACTTCTTGACCTGATGACGTATTCGTTCCCTTCCGGACATGCGACTATGGCAACGGTACTGGCTTTTTCCCTTTATGTTGTTTTTGTCAACAGAGTCGATACGGGATTGCCGCGTATATTTCTTTTGTTTGCCTGTATTCTCTGGCCTGTGACCATTGCCTTTACGCGTATCTACCTGAATATACATTGGCTCAGTGATGTCCTTGGCGGGGCGGGACTCGGAATTTTCTGGACCACCCTTGTCTGGATACTGTGCAGTCGCGGACAGCAAAAACAGCACAATAAAAATAAACTGTATCAATAGAACGTAAAAACAGGCATGGTCAATTTTTAACCATAATCATAATTTAGATTAATAATAAATCCACTAATTGTATAAAAAATAATCAATATCCTGTATAGATACTTGATTTGAATCAATTTTTTCCTATAAGAGCTTACTATAATTAGCATTACAGATAAAAATACAAGAGGAGGGGAAAAATGACATTTACAAACTCGGCTGAGTTATTGTCTTTTCACTGGGTAGCATATACGATCTATGCAGCAATGATTATTTCTGTTGTGGCATGGTTCGGGTACAACCTGACCAGAAAAGAAGCAAAATCAGTCTTTAGAATACCGTTTTACTGGTATATGGCATTTTTGGTCGCAGGCGGTGTCGGACACCATATTTTTACATACAATACTATTCCGTGGGTTTCACAGGATATAGACAGGCAAAACATCAAAGCGGATGCCAAGTATGAATTTGAGGTAGAAAACCACAAGTGGATCGGTCTGCCCAAAAAGATCGTAGTACAGTGTGGACAGACGATCAGATTCGATGTGCACAGCAGGGACCTGGTGTACGGTTTCGGACTTTTCAGGCAGGATGGTTCCATGGTGATGCAAATGCAGGTCAATCCGGGAACGGACGTCAATGGAATTCTGGATTCAAATGATATTCTATGGACCTTTAACCATAACGGTTCATTTGATCTGACATCTACAGAATATTCCGGGCCTAAACAATATACGGAAGACGGAAAGGACTTGATGCTGGTAAAAAATCTTGTTCAAGTTGTAGGCTGTAAAAAAGGAGGTGGGAAATGAGTTTTATGCATAATCTTAAAGAGGGGACGAATTTTGACCATAACAGTCTGAATGCACTCCAAAAAGTGACACTTCGTTCAGTAGTTATGGCATTCCTCTTTTATGGTCTGGTTGCACTTGAAGGGATGATCATGAGAATGGTGGAAGTAGGGAAGGTACCGCTCAACCCGCTGCCGGGACAGTTTTTCCATCCGGAGCATTTCTTTTCCATCATGACCGTACACCCGATCGTCGGTATCTTCGGTTCGACGTATCAGCTTGTTTTCGGGGCTTTCATGTTCCTAGTGCCGTATCTGACAAAGAAGCCGCTTTACAGCATTAAGCTTGCCAATTTTGTCTGGCTTCTGATCACGATCGGAACAGCACTTGCCTGGATTGCAGCCTTCGTATGGCAATATGCACCGCTCTATACACTCTACTGGCCGCTTCCTGCAGATACCCACCAGTTCAAAGTAGTCGGAGGGATCGTATTTATCATCGGTGTTGCTTTGATCATGGTAGGAACTTTAGGGTTTATCTACAATATTTATGCGACGATTTTTGCCCGTGTCGGTATTCATAAGAACAAAACACTCAAAGAACTGCTTATCTCCGGTTTCGGTATTGACGGTATGCTCAACCTGGTCAACAAGTTACGCGGGAAACAGCCGTACAGCAAAGAGCCGGCCCTGGCACTTCCTGTTGTGGCGATCTTCCGCGGTACGGTCGATACCTTCCTTGATGCCCTGGTGATCCTGGGGGCAGGTATTCTGATTTTGATCTATCTGGTTTTTGATGCCAGCGGACATGCGCTTGATGTCACTGCAATCGATGCACTGCTCTACAAGAACTTTTTCTGGTGGGGGCTTGACCTTGTCGCCGACGGTCTGGTACTTATTTATGTAGCGGGTTCATGGTATTTGCTTGCGATGCTGATCACAGGGCAGAAGCTCTTTATGGAGAACGTGGCAAGAGCGGCGCTGATGCTTGAACTGCTCGTCTCCTGGATGGTCTGGTCCCACCACCTGCTGGGAGACCAGGGACAGCCGGAAATGATGAAACTGATCTCCGGTGAAATGGTGACTGCTTTTGAATTGCTGACGCAGGGATTGGCACTTTTCATTACTCTGGTAACACTCTGGAAAGCAAGGCCGCTTAAAATGACAATGGAACTCAAGTATCTGCTTGGCGGTATGGTCGGTTTTGGTCTGGCTGTTCCGGCAGCTATCATTCAGGCAGATATGGGAATGAACAGGGTACTGCACAATACCCAGTGGATCATCGGTGCACATGTGCACATTGCTCTGATCGTCGGACTGTATATGACACTTTACAGTGCCGTATATGTCCTGTGGCCGCTGGTGACAAACAATACGAAGCTCTATTCGCATAAACTCTCAAATGCACACTTCTGGCTTCATCTCATCGGTGGTATCGGTATGGGTGCCTTTATGGGGATGGCAGGGCTTGACGGAATGTTAAGACGTCACCTTTATGTAAACGGACAGTTTAACCCGGACATGGTGTTTGCAGCTATCTTCGGTTCCATGCTGCTGCTTGCCTGGGCACTCTTCCTGTACAATATTATCATGAGTGTCGGTCTCAAAGGCTTGATAGGCATCTTTTCTCCGGCAAAAGACCCGACAGCCTCTTACGGCATTGAGGAAGAGCTTGAACCGGCAGACGATCCTGCCTTTGCAAACAATTAAGGTAAAAAACCACAGCAGAACTTTTCTGCTGTGAGCAATAAGGGAAAAGCAGTTGATACATTTAGACAGAGTTGCCCGCGAAATCAGAACGGTAGGTCTTTACGACCTTGTACTGCAGGACGTTCAGAAGATCGCAGGCAAAAACAGGGTCAGCGAAACAGAGATCCTTGATATTCTCGGAACACACCCCCAACTCCTTCAGGATTATATGCAGACCAATGTCGAATACAATTTAAGCAATATTCACCTCAGAGATATAGAGACCGGTGATTTAAAAGATGAGTGCATGAACACGGCAGACAAGATCAATACCAATCTGGCACAACTCAGAGAGCTGGAAAAATACACCCTTGATTTTGAACAAAGCGCCATACTTGTGATCATCTTTTCAATCGAATTCTTTGTACTCTTTTCCGTACAGTACTTCATCGTACTGCTAAATCTTAAAGCCTGGCAGGGGCTGATCTACGGCATATTCGCTTCTTCTGTTGCCGTGGCGTACTGGTACGGGAAGAAAGAACAGAAAAAATTCGCCAGAAACAAAGCGATCTATGAAAAAATGTATGAAGAGACCCTGGAGATGCTCTCCCGCCTGGAAAAAGAAGGATGTATCCGAAAGTCCGATCTTCTCATAGAGGAGTGTGACGAACATGTCTGAACCGATACACATACGCTATACCTGGAACAGGGAAAATGTCAAAAAACTGTTTGAATCTTCCTACAAATACCAGTTTGAGCACTCTGCCAAACGCTATATCGGATGGCTGTTTATCGCTATATTGCAGTTTGGTGTGGTAGCCGCACTCAAAAAAGGCGATTTTTCTCTTCTGTTGTTCTCTTCTATCGTACTTGTATACTGGTATTACGGTAAAAAGATCATTGCCAGAAAACGGGCCGAAAGCGCTTTTGAAACATCTTCTTTCAGAGACAAAACGATCTTTATTGATGTCAGTGATGAGGGCTTTGAGATCAAAGGAAAAGAAGGGCGCGTACAGTGGCCCTGGGACGAGATCGATGAAATCATTGTACTGGATAATGCCATGATGCTTTACAAATATCCCTATTTTCACTATATTCCCGACAGTGGTTTTCATTCTATTGAAGATAAAAGCCGGTTTAAAAAAATGGCAAAAGCACACCGCAAAATGGCAGAATAGCAAATGGCATATTTGTATATTGGACTGGTGATCGCTTTTGTGATAGGACTGCTTGTTGTCGGCTTTGTGATGGATGATGACAATAATCACTGATACTTCTTGCGTTAAATCAACTTTTAAGCATTAAAAAACTGTTATTATCTTATGATTCTATCACATGAATGAAGGATAAAAAGATGACAAAAAGCATCATAGTATTTTTAACCGTCCTGGCGCTCTCTTCTTCTGCATATGCACAGAGCGGTAAAAAAGTTTTTGAAACATACTGCTGGGGATGCCATCACCAGACTGCCGTGGCTTTCGGGCCGCCGTTTGCAGAAATTGCTTCCAAAAGGAATGCCGAAGAGATCCAGGCAATGATCGCCGACCCCGCAGCGGTTTCCAAAATATTCGGATACAAACGCAATGCAATGCCTCCCTTCAAACTGACTCCCGAAGAACTCAAAGCGATCACAGCGTATATTTTGTCCTACAAACCTAGCCACAAAGAGAGCAAATAATGTTTAGACTATCCAACCTGCTGAAGTCTGTTACCGAAGAGAAACCTGCACGGGTGCTTGACGGCAGTATTGCCATCTGGAACTTTACCAACCGATGCAATCTCTCCTGTCTGCACTGCTATTCCAAGGCGGATCTTGATGCCGTAGATACTTTGACCACCGGGAATATTATGGAGACGCTGCCAAAACTGAAAGCCAATGGCGTCAAATTTCTTATTTTTTCCGGGGGTGAGCCTCTGACGAGAAAAGACTTGTTTGACATTGCCGCACGCTGTAAAGAACTGGGTATCGTGACTTATTTGTCGACAAACGGGCTGTATGTCAAACAGAGCAATGCAGAAAAAATCCTCGATACATTCGATTATGTGGGTATCAGTATTGACGGTTCGCCGGAGGTACATGACACTTTCAGAGGACTTAAAGGTTCTTTTGTCGAATCGATGAAAGCGGTCGATCTGCTCAATTCCTTTGGCAAGACCAAAGTGGGTATCCGGTTCACCATTACCAAAGATACCTATGATGACCTGCCGTTCATTTTTGAACTTGCCGAACAGCACAATATTCCCAAAGTGTATATTTCGCACCTGGTTTACAGCGGACGTGGACTCGAAAACCTCGAAATGGACCTCAGTAAAGAGCAGCGTATCACAGCAGTCAATTATATTTTGGACAAAGCGTTTGAATACCACGAAAGCGGCAGAGATATTGAAATTGTGACAGGCAACATGGAAATGGATGCGATTCTGTTTTACGACAGGTTCGCCCAAAAATATCCGCAGTATGCAGATGAGATGAAACAAAGGCTGATCGCATGGGGAGGCAATTCTGCGGGACGAAAGCTGCTGAATATCGACTCTGAAGGTTTTGTAAAACCTGATCCTTTCTTCCCTCTGAAGATCGGCAATATCCTCACGCAGGATTTCTCGGATATCTGGACGAACGAACCGACGGAACTGCTGCAAAAACTGCGTATCCACCCCAGGGAGCTTGGCGGGAAATGTGCTGAATGCCGCTATATCGATATTTGCAACGGTGGCTCACGAAGCCGTGCCTACGCAATATACGGAGACATGTGGGCGGAAGACCCGTCGTGCTATTTGACTGAAGAACAGACAGCAGTTGACAATTGACGAAGGATGAAGATGAAAAATAAACAGGCAGGGTGCGTCATCACGCACCGAAAAGGATGAAGATGGGTAAAGTCTATTTAACGGGAGCAGGTCCGGGCGATATTGAATTATTGACTGTCAAAGCGCTTCGTGTGGTGAAAGAAGCGGATGTGATCATTTATGACAGACTGGCCAATCCTGAAATTCTCAAAGAGGCAAAAAACGGATGTGAATTCATTTATGTGGGGAAAGAAGATTCCCATCATACGCTTCCCCAGGAAGAGATCAACGAAGCGATCTATCAGGCGGCGCTCAAGTATGAAAATGTCGTACGCTTGAAGGGCGGAGACCCTTTTGTATTCGGACGCGGCGGTGAAGAGGGAATATATCTGCGGGAAAGGAACATCAGGTTCGAGTTCATTCCGGGAGTGACATCGGCGATCGCTGTACCGGAATATGCCGGCATCCCGGTCACACACCGCGGTATTACGGTTTCGTTCAGGGTAGTGACGGGACATGAGTCAAAAAACAAAGATCAGTCACAGATCCCCTGGGAAAATTACAAAAGTGACGATACGATCATCTTTCTTATGGGACTGCACCGGCTCAAAGTGATCTGCAGAAAACTCATCGGTATCGGAAAACCCAAAGAATATCCTGTGGCAGTCATCAGCAAGGGAACGACAGCAGAGGCGAAAACGGTGGTCGGAACACTGGAAGACATTTATGAAAAAGCCAAAGACCTTCCTACCCCGGCACTCATAGTCGTAGGCGAGGTCGTCAAACTGCGTGAACAGCTCAGCTGGTTCGAAAAGGCATAGGCGGGCATTTTTTCTACAGTATATTTTTTATATGGGACAAATTTTATCTTTTTACAGTATAGTAGCCTCTAAGTGAAACGAAAGAGGTACATAATATGTATAAACTTGAAGAGATAGAGATGTTTGCATCCCTGTCTGAGTCTAACCTCAAAGAGCTCTATGATCAGACACATATGAAACAATACTCCAAAGACAGTATTGTTTTTTATGAAGGGGATGAAAGCAAGTATCTGCATATTTTATTGGACGGGAGTATCAAACTCTACAAAACGACACCCAAAGGAACGCAAATACAGATAAACCGTCTGAGTGCTCCTGCAATGATCGGTGAATATGCCTGTTTTGAAAACCAGCCTTTTCCTGCAACCTGTGAATTCCTTACCGATGGCACGATGGGGCTTTTACCCTTTGACTTTGTCTACAAACACTTGAACAATCCGGCTTTTTCCCTTGAGATCATCAAATCGCTTACCGGGAAAGTGGCACTGCTTTCTGCTTTGGTACATAAAGAGACCGTACTCTCCTCAGAAGCAAAAGTGGCTGATCTGATGATGCAGAAGCTTCCGCTTTTTCACAGACTGAAAAACAATGAGATCGCTTCGATGCTCAACCTGACCCCTGAAACCTTTTCGCGTATTTTGACCAAGTTTAAAAAAGAGGGAATCATCAGCGTGAAAGACCAGAAGGTCATTGTTGAACATGAGGAAGCACTCTATACTATCGTTGAAACCAATACGATCAAAGATTGTACGAACTGTATTGCACATTTTAAAGAGCAGATAGGGTATAAAGAGTAGAACAGAGGTTGACTGTTTTGGTGTTATCGGGGGAGATAACATCGCTAACCTTTTGTGTTTTCGCAGGGTGCGTGACTACGCACCCTGCGCGGGAATGCCTATTTCCTTTCCGTTGTATCGGTTTTTTGTAGGTTTGGTCTCACCAAACGTCAAATCCCGGTTTGAATGCTTGATGATTGAATATTGAGATATAGATTTGGATTTTCTTTTGACGTTTGGCATGGCCAAACCTACGAATCCAATATAAATATTAGATCACACGCTTTCTTCCCACTCCCTGAACGCATCGTCAAAATAGACCAGACGCTGTTTTTTGAATTCTACCGTTGAATAGAGTTTTCCGTACTCGCTCAGGCCGCTCTCTTTGGCCATTTCTTCTATGAGGGTGTCGCACTCTTCCTGTGTTTTGGCATGAACCATGGCGAAGAGGTTGTAGGGCCAGTCGGGGTAGGAGGGGCGGAGGTAGCAATGGCTGACGGCCGAGAATTCCGCCATTTGCCGGCCGATCTCCTCTCCTTTCTCCTCTGGTACGGACCAGACGGACATGGCGTTGGCGCCGAAACCGGCTTTTCTGTGGTTGAGAATGGTGGCGAAACGGCGCATGACACCACTCTCTTTCAGCTCGTTGGCGATCCCGAAGAACTCGTCATAGCTCAAATCCAGTTTTTCCGTTGCCTCTTTGTAGGGTTCGGAAGTGACGGCAATATCTTTTTGCAGTTCTTTGATGACGGCGATGTGCCGGGGTGTCAGTTCAATGGCTTTGTGTGCCGTTTTTTTGACCTTTTCTTTCTTGGCGCGTTTCCCCGTGGTGTCCATCTTGACTGAGATCTTGAACATCTTCAGCGTCGGCAGAATGATGGCATCGTCCGCCCCTGTCTGCTCTTTGAGGATCTCGATGGTCTTCTCCAGCCCCAGTGTGCTGTCGGGTGCGACGGCCATGGTGAACCAGATATTGTAGTCATGGTTCCTGAGGTAATTGTGGCTGACCCCGGGGTGGGCATTGATGGTCTGTGCGGCTTCATCTATTTTTTCTTCAGCGACTTTGAAAGCAACCAGTGATGACTTGTATCCGAGACGCTTGGTATCGAAAATAGCGGAAGTCTGGCGGATGATTTTTTCATCTTTGAGTCTCTGTACAGTGGAAAGCACTTCTTCTTCAGTCGTATTCATGGCAGCTGCGATCTCTTTAAAAGGCTGCTGTGTCATGGGAAAAGCATTTTGCATTTGGTATAGTAATTCGTCTTGCATAGGGGTTAAAATCTCCGGATATAGATATAGTGAGTATTAGTGTAGCAAAGATTGATACATATCAAAGCAAATGTGCTAAACTTCTGTTAAATTATGATACACAATTGACGTAAAGGAACACAATGTCTTACTTCCCCATGTTCATGGATATGCAGGATCTCAAAGTTCTGGTCGTAGGCGGCGGTACTATCGCTGTCGAAAAACTTGAAAAACTGCTGGATTTTACCAAAGAGATCACTCTGATCGCATCCGAGGTCAGTACAGAGGCGAGCATTCTTATAAAGGACCACTGCCTGACATTTTACCCGCGGGCATATAAAGAAGGGGATATTCAGGGTTTTGATATTGTCATTGTAGCGACCGATACGGTAGATCTGCATAAAGCGGTCTACGAAGAGTCTCGAGGCAGCAGAATACTGGTGAATTCCGTGGACAATACGGACTATTGTGATTTTATTTTCCCTTCCTATGTGAAGAAGGATGATCTGACCATCGCTTTCTCGACAGGGGGAGCTTCACCGGCATTCGCCAAATATATCCGCCGTCATTTTGAGAGGATCATTCCCGATTCTGTCGGTGACTTTCTTAAAAAGATGAAAGCGTTGCGCAAGACGATGCCCAAGGGCAAAGAACGCATGAAGTATTTTGATACACTGGCGGAAGAATACTTCAAAAAGAATTTTAAATGATTTTGACATTATTTGACATAATCTTGATATAAATCAAGATTATTTTAAACATAAGTCATTACAATGACAAAAACCAAATAGGAGTAATTATGTCTGAATTAAACAAACAATCCATAGAAGTACCCGGTGCAACAGTACCTTTCTTTACTTATACCATAGGTGAAACACAGTATTTTGAATTCGATACTTCCAAATGCGGACCGCCTGAACCGATGGTCAATGCCATGGCAGGACTTAAAATGATAGATGGTCCCAACAAAAAAGTAGTGATGATCAATCATAAAAAACCAATGGGACTGCTTGACAAGATCGGTGAGAATTACGATATAGCAACAGAAAAAATGGACGATGGGCGTGTAAAACTGATCTTTTCGTATAAATCGGGAGAGAGTGAAAACGCAGACCTCAATGATGCTGCTTGTCACGGGTAGGTTAGATGAAAGCTATTTCCAGTGATTTTGCGCCGCCGTTAAAGCTGATATCTCCCTTTTTCAGTGCCGGTGTGATCTTTTATCTGCTCTCGATGTTGGCACTGCTCTTTTTTGAGCCGACATTCTCTTATGCACAAATGAATGTAGCAGGGTGGATCCATCTTTTTCTGCTGGGTTTCGTGATGATGATCATTTTTGGTGCCATGGCGCAGCTTATTCCCGTAGTGCTTGAAGCGGGGCACGCGGTTGTGGATGTCTATTATGTTATTTTTCCTCTGCTGCTGGTCGGTGCTTCGCTGATGGTGGCGGGCTTCTGGCTTATGCCGGGTATTCTTCCCTACGGAGGGTTGCTGGTACTCGTTGCCATGATCATTTTTGCAGTGGAGAATGTAGCTACGCTCAGGAAAACAACCATTCGTACACTGACGATCAAGACAGTTGCCTGGAGCAACGGCTATCTGCTGCTGGGTATTCTTACCGGCTTTGCCATTGCACTGGGCCTGAGCGGAGACCTTGGCATCAATGTGCCACTGATGCTCAAAGCCCATGTTTATGCCGTACTTGGGGGCTATGTTGTGCTGACGATCATCGGCTTGTCGCTGATCCTCATACCTATGTTCTCACTGGCACACGGTTTTGAAGAAACAGCGATAAACAGGGCATTCAAGCTGGTCATTACCGGTGTCGGTATTGTTTTCGCAGGGGCGCTCTTTGCTCAGGAGTGGCTCATGTATATTGGCTATGCTCTCAATATGCTGGGTGTTTTTTTCTATATCTGGCAAATTTATATCATTGCCAGACTGACCGTACGAAAAGAGATGGATATCTGGGCGAAGTCAATGATCTTCGCTTTTGGTACACTGATAGTTTCCATTGTGCTCGGGCTGGTCTATTTTATGAGCGGAAAAGAGAGCATCCTGCATGCATCAGTATGGTTTATTCTGCTGGGTTTCATTGCTTCTATGATCACAGGGCATCTTTACAAGATCGTGCCGTTCCTGGTCTGGTTTGAACGTTTTGCCCCTCTGGTAGGAAAAGAAAAAGTACCTATGCTGCATGAAATGTATTCCAAAGAGGGAGCATCCATGATGTTCTGGTTTACGGCTTCAGGTGTGGTACTGGGAGGACTTGGATTGCTTTTTGAAAGTGACATGCTTTTTAAAGGCGGAGCAAGTTTCCTCTTTGCCGGAGCGATTTTTCTCTTCATAACTATGAGAAAAATGCTGGCATACGGAAAATAATGCGTAGGTCGGGGTGTCTCACCCCAACCTACAGGTAGTTAATAATATAGAAGGGTCTGATGATTTGTAATTTGTTGCAGGACAATGAATGATAAATCACTTGATTCCCTCAAGAAACAAAGGAAAAAGATATGTGCAGTATTACAAAAGAAGTGGTTTTTGATGCGATCTCTACAGTCATCGACCCTGAAGTGGGATTCAACCTGGTAGAAATGGGACTTATTTATGATGCGATCATTGATGAGAATTGCAACGTACATGTCATCATGACCCTTTCTACGCAGGGATGTCCCCTGCATCAAATGATCACTACCTGGGTAAAAGAAGCGGTAGAACGCATAGAAGATGTGGGTGAAGTTGAGGTTGAAGTTGTCTGGGAACCGGCATGGAATATTTCAATGGCACACGACAATGTCAAACAGGCCCTGGGCGGGATGTAGACATGATTAGCCGCATGAAAAGAGGAGTCTTTTTCTCCTGTTTTCATCAATATATTTTACACTTATTTCAAACTCCATCTTTATAATTTATCTAAGATAGTTTTACTCCCAATTAAATCGTTACTTATGTGTCAGATTTATCACATTATTTACTTCTCTTGATATAAATCATCTTTTTTCGCAACGATGCTGTGATAAACTATATACGTAGTTGTGCGTGAAAGCTCTCTTAATATTTCGGCAATCCGGGATATTGAGAGGGTTTTTGACGCAGAACCAAAAATCAATTTACGGAGGAAGTAATATGGCTTTGAATAGAAGAGAATTTCTAAAAAGTGCAGCGGCAGCATCTGCGGCCAGCGCTGTTGGAATCGCTGTTCCGTCCAGTCTTGAAGCTGCAGCGACAGATGCGCAGAAGGATTGGAGATGGGATAAGGCAGCATGTCGTTTCTGTGGTACAGGATGCGGGATCATGCTTGCAACCAAAGAAGGTAGAATCGTAGCGGTCAAGGGTGACCCGGCAGCGCCTGTCAACAGGGGTCTTAACTGTATTAAGGGGTATTTTAATGCAAAGATCATGTATGGTGCTGACAGACTGAAAACACCGCTTCTCAGAATGAATGACAAAGGTGAGTTTGACAAACACGGCAAATTCAGACCTGTTTCATGGAAACGTGCGTTTGATGAAATGGAAAAATATGCCAAAAAAGCATTGAAAGAAAAAGGTCCGGAGGGTGTAGCGGTATTTGCTTCGGGTCAATATACGATCATGGAAGGATATGCAGCCCAGAAAATGATGAAAGGCGGATTCAGATCCAACGCGATCGATCCGAACGCACGTCACTGTATGGCATCAGCGGTTGTCGGGTTCTACCAAACCTTCGGTATGGATGAGCCTTCAGGATGTTATGACGATATCGAAATCACAGATACTATCGTAGCATGGGGATCAAACATGGCAGAAATGCACCCGATCCTCTGGTCACGGGTTACGGACAGAAAACTTTCCAACCCGGACAAAGTAAAAGTAGTCAATATCCAAACGTATACACACCGAAGCTGTGATCTTAGTGACTTCAATATTATTTTCTCTCCGAACACAGACCTCGCTCTGTGGAACTATCTTGCCAGAGAGATCGTCTACCGCGATAAAAAAGGTGGCGGAACAGAAGATATTATTGATTGGGATTTTGTCAATAAGCATATGGTTTTTGCTGTTGGACCGGTCAATATCGGTTATGGTATGAGGCGAGCGGGTGAAAAATCACTTACACCTGTAAGAGCTGACGGCAGTGCCGGAAAATACAGTGCGCTTGAAATGCAGACCATCAATAAAGAAATGGCGAAAAAAATCTCTGCAAAAGAAGCTCCTGCATTGGCACCGTACGGTAAAAAAGAGGGTGAAGTGATGAAAAACACTGCCGGTACCCTCAAACACTGGGAGATCTCATTTGAGGATTATAAGAAATCACTTGAACCCTATACCCTTGACTATGTAGCCAAGATCTGCAAAGGTGATCCGAACGAATCACTTGAAAGCTTTAAGAAAAAGCTTCAAATGCTGGCAGACCTCTACCTTGAAAAAGACAGAAAGGTTGTTTCCTTCTGGACGATGGGTATGAACCAGCATACCAGAGGATCATGGGATAATACACTCTCTTACAATGTACACTTCATGCTGAACAAACAGGCGAAACCGGGTTCTGGAGCTTTCTCTCTGACAGGTCAGCCTTCAGCGTGCGGTACAGCAAGAGAAGTAGGTACTTTCTGTCACAGACTGCCTGCGGATATGATGGTGAAAAACCCTAAACACAGAGCGCATGCAGAAAAAACATGGCATGTTCCTCCAGGAACACTTAACCCTGTAGGAAACCAGCATATTATGAAGATCCACAGAGATATCGAAGACGGTGTCGTCAAGTTCGCATGGGTCAACGTCTGTAATGCCTACCAGGATTCCGCTTCTGCAAAGCACTGGATCAAAGCAGCGCGTGAGATGGACAACTTTATCGTTACTTCTGACGGATATCCGGGTATTTCTGCAATGGTTTCCGACCTTGTACTTCCTTCAGCAATGATCTATGAGAAGTGGGGTGCGTACGGAAATGCCGAAAGACGTACACAGCACTGGAGACAGCAGGTACTGCCGGTTGGTCATGCAATGTCAGATACCTGGCAGTGGGTGGAGTTCTCAAAAAGATTTACCGTCAAAGATCTGTGGGGACCATATACACTCAGAAACGGAAAGAAACTGCCTGATGTCCGCAAAGATGCCAAAAAACTCGGTTACAATGACAATACAACGATGTATGAGATCCTTTATGCCAATGCGAGAGCGAAGAAGAAATATCCGATCGACCTCAATAAATTCCCGCAAAAAGGGTATGATAACTCTGAATGTCTCGGGGACAGCAGAAATGTGGTCGGTTCAGACGGAAAAGTATTCAAAGGGTATGGCTTCATGATCCACCAGTATCTCTGGGAAGAATATGCAAGCTTCGGTAGAGGACACGGGCACGACCTGGCACCGTTCGTAGTGTATCAGAGAGTAAGAGGGCTCAAATGGCCGGTGGTTGACGGCAAAGAGACGCAGTGGCGTTATAATGTCAAGTACGATCCGTATGCGGCAAAAGCAAATCCGGGTGGTGATTTTGCCTTCTACGGCCCATTGGCGAAAGCGTTGCCAAAAGGTGACCTTATGGGTATTAAGAACAAAAAGAAAAAACCGCTGCCTAATAAAGCGAAGATCTTTGCAAGACCATATATGGATCCGCCGGAAATGCCGGATGAAACGTATGACACATGGTTATGTACCGGACGTGTACTTGAGCACTGGCACTCTGGTACGATGACGATGAGAGTCCCTGAACTCTACCGTGCGGTTCCTGAAGCACTTTGCTACATGAATCCAAAGGATGCCAAAGCAAAAGGTCTCAAAAGAGGTGAGCTTGCCTGGGTTGAATCAAGAAGAGGTAAAGTGAAAGCAAGAGTTGAGACTCGTGGACGTAACAGACCGCCTCAAGGGCTGGTATTTGTACCGTGGTTCGATGAAAAAGTCTTTATCAACAAAGTATGTCTGGATGCAACATGTCCAATGTCCAAACAGACAGACTACAAAAAATGTGCAGTTAAAATCACAAAGGCGTAATTAGATGGCAAACTCCAGCAACAATAGACGAAAGTTCATGGCAACAACCCTTCAAAGTGTAGGCCTGACAGCTCTTGGTGGATTGTTGTGGAGTGGATATACTGATGAAGCAAAGGCGGCAAAACTGATACTCAGACCGCCCGGAGCACTGCCTGAAGAAGATTTCCTCAAGGCATGTATCAAGTGTGGTATGTGTGCCGAGGCATGTGTTAACCGTGATACCAATATTGACAAAGAGACAGGCAAGCAGAGGCCGGGAACATTGAAAATGGCAAAAGGCGGTGACAACAAACTGATCGGAACGCCTTTTTTTGCGCCAAGAGATGTCCCCTGCTATATGTGCGATGACATACCGTGTGTACCTGTCTGCCCCTCTGGTGCACTGGATATGCCGAGCCTGCTTAATGCGAAAAAAGAGCTTGACATCAATAAAGCCAGGATGGGATTGGCCATAGTGCACAAAGAATCCTGTATCGCCTACTGGGGATTGCAGTGCGATGCCTGCTACAGAGCCTGTCCATTGCTCGATGAGGCACTGACACTGGATTATCAGAAAAACGATCGTACGGGCAAACATGCATTTTTGCTGCCGATCGTTCATTCTGATGTCTGTACGGGATGCGGACTGTGCGAAAAAGCATGCGTGACGGAAAAACCGGCTATCTTTGTACTCCCCCGGGAGTACTCTATGGGAAGAGCGGGTGACCACTATGTCAAAGGCTGGGACAAAAAAGACCAGCAGCGGGTAGGTGAACGCAACCTGAACAAAATAGAGACTAAAACAAAACGAAGCGAAGAATCGCCAATGGATTATTTGAACAAAGGAGTAGAGTACTAATGAAAAATATAAAGTATCTACTCCTCAGACGGGTAACTCAGATCGGGCTTTTGGTGCTTTATTTTGGGGCAAATGCCTATGGTTGGACTATTTTGAAAGGTACGTTCGGATCCTCTCTGCTTTTTGGTGTGATCCCTCTGGCTGATCCCTATACGACCCTGCAGGTTTTAGCCACAGGTTTTGTGTTGGGGTCCGATGTGCTTTTGGGAGCATTGATCATTACCCTTTTCTATATGGTAGTGGGAGGAAGAGCTTTTTGCAGCTGGGTATGTCCCATCAATATGGTGACGGACCTGGCCAACTGGCTTAGACGTAAACTGAATTTAGATAAAGAAGAAGTGAACTACCGTTTCCTCAAAAGACGGGCACGCTACTGGATCATGGTGCTGGGATTGATCGTTTCTGCCATAGTGGGTGTTGCAGCATTTGAAGTGCTGAGCCCTATCACTATTATGCAAAGAGGTATTATCTTTGGTTTCGGTGCAGGGATCTCAGTGGTGATTGCGATCTTCCTGTTTGACCTCTTCGGGGTCAAGAACGGCTGGTGCGGACACCTGTGTCCTTTGGGAGCGACCTATTCACTCATAGGCAAAACAAGCATTATCAGGGTGAAACACGACCATGAAGCCTGTACGGCATGCATGGAATGTAAAATCGTCTGTCCCGAAAATCAGGTTTTGCATATGATAAACAAAGAGAGCATTTCAGTCACAGACGGTGAGTGTACCAACTGCGGTCGGTGCATCGATGTCTGTAACGATGATGCTTTGGGATTTGGAATTAGAAGTTTTACAAATAAAACGAAACATTAAAGGAGAAGAAATGACAAAAGTTATAAAGGTAATTGCGCTTGGTTCACTGCTTGCATCTTCTGCATCTTATGCAGTAAGTACTGCAGCGTGTGCAGGCTGTCACGGACAGCATTTTGAAAAACACGCAATGGGAAAATCAAAGATCGTAAAAGATATGAGCAAGGCAGATATTCTGGTTGCTTTGAAAGGCTATAAAGCCGGTACGTACGGCGGAGCGATGAAAGGTCTTATGAAAGGGCAGGTCGCTTCTTTATCCAATGCAGATATGAAAGCCATTGCCGATGCTATTAAAAGCGGTGCCGGAACAGCAACGGACAAAGCGACAGCACATGCATCGGCAGCAGCGGTTGCACAGGCAAAAGTGATCGACATTAATGCCAAAGTATGTACTCCCCAAAGATTGAAAAAAGAAGATCTCGGCAACAAGAAAGTGGTCAGTACTACAACTCTTGGTTTGAGAAAATCTACACTGTTCAATGAAAATATTGAACCGGCAAAGATCAAATATGACAGGCCTGCACCGGGTGCTGCACCAAAGTTTGAGCGGGCCTATGTCAATGCACCGCCAATGATTCCCCACTCTGTAGACGGAATGCTTCCGATCACCAGAAAAAATAACCAGTGTCTTGGATGTCATATGCCGGATGTTGCCAAAAGTGTAGGGGCTACGCCTATTCCTCCGTCTCACTTCACGAACTACAGACCGACCACTGTCTACAAAAACGGAGAATTGGTCAAAGAAGGCAAAGTAGTCGGTATTGCAAAAGGTGATATGGGTAATGTCGGAGATATCAAACTGGCCAAAGTCAAAAAACTGAACCACCTTTATCAGGGAAGATACAATTGTACTCAATGCCATGCACCGCAGGCTGATGTGAAAACAGCTGTAGGAAATACATTTAAACCGGCTGGACTTACCGGTAAATTCAAATCACATTCCAATCTTGCCAATATGATGGATGAAGGTGTAAAATAGTGGCAGACAGAAGAGATTTTTTTAAGTCTTTTGTCAAACCGCTGCGGCAGACCAGGGAGGAAACTCCTCTTTGGGTACGGCCGCCTTATGGAAGCAGTGAATCTCTTTTTCAGAGCGAGTGTCCTGGCTGCGAAAGCCAAGCCTGTGTTACTTCCTGTGATGAAAAGATCATTTTTATAGCGGAGGACGGTATACCTGCGCTGACATTCAGGCAGAATGGCTGTACTTTCTGTGATGCGTGTGCCGAAGCCTGTGATGCAGGGGTTCTTTCATTGGAAAATGAAGGGACCTCTGCCTATTTGAATGCGGTATTTCGCATTTCTACAGAAGCATGTGTGGCACATGATGGTGTGATCTGCTATGCCTGCAAGGAACCGTGTATTGATGATGCTATTTTATTTAACGGATTATTCAATCCCGTGATCGATAATGAAAAGTGCAGTGCCTGCGGGTTCTGTATATCGCGTTGTCCGACACAGGCAATAAGTTATAGCGTGTATGCATTAAAAAATGAAGAGGATTTAGTATGAATTTAGAAGAGCAATACCCGAAATTATTTGAAAAACTGGAAGATAAAGATATTGAGATACGACATTTGTTAAATGTTGACGAAAATGAAGAAGATTATGATTCAGAAGAGTTTGAGTTTGATTTTGAAGACTATAATTTTATTATCTATATTGCTGAACCTGTGCAGAATGCTTTGGGCGAAGAGAAGATGGCCCCCCTTATTGAAAAGCTTGAAGCAAATGACGCTTTTGAAAACTTTGTGGCTTCCGAACATGACCTGTACGGAGTCAAGTCTAACCTGAATGGTGATGAGATCGCGGCATTGATACTGGATATGGTTGAGGGGATGGTATGATACGCCATCTGCTCCTATGGCTGATTGCAGTGGCGCTATGGGCGGTGCCGACATTCACACCTGTCCATGAGATCAAGATCAACGGTTTGGCAAAAGATATGGTACTTTCGGAGAACAGTCTGGTTATTGCCACTGACAATGGCCATATTGAAGTATACAGTGTGCCGGAATACAAAAAGATTAAAGAGATTTCTATTCCCGATATAAAAGACTTTATGGGAGATGTGATCCCTGCAAGGATTCTGAGTGCAGATCGTATCGGTGATGAATACCTGCTGCTTAGTGACAGTGGAAAAGGCGGTTATTCCAATCTGTTTCTTTATGACGGAAAACTGAAACAGTTATTTTCTCCCAAGGATCAAAAAGTCATTATTAAGGCCCGTTTTGTTGATAAAACCCATATTTTACTCGGATACCTGGGAGATGAAGCGGCACTGTTGGATACGACAAGCAACAAAGAACTGTATCGCGTCGTACTTGGTGAATCAAAATTTTCTGACTTTGCATTGGATGAAGACAGGTCGAAGGCTGTTTTTGCCTGTGAGAGCGGAATACTGACAGTCATTGATGTCAAAAGCGGAAAAATAATAAAAACCCTGCAGGGACAAAACCTTGACAATGTGTATAAGGTAGCTTTTAAAAAAGGTACGGTTGCCGCAGCGGGCAAAGACAGAAGAGGAGCCATTTATGATGTGCAGACAGGGAAAGGGTCGTATATTCTTGGAGATTTTTTTATCTACGCTACGGCACTGAGCCCCAGTGCAAGAAAAGTGGCCTTTGCCATGGATGAAAATAACGATATTTCCATATATAACACTTTCAGCAAGTCAAAATTGGCTGTGCTTAAAGGTCAAAAGAGTACACTTAATGTTATTATTTTTCAAAATGAAAACAGACTTTATTCCGCCAGTGATGATACGCATGTTATGGTGTGGGATATGAAGCAATAAAAAGGAGAACAAATGAATGTATCAAGTATTGTAGTGCAAGCTCTGCCGAAACACATTGATGACCTGGTAGAGGTTTTTAAGGAGGCGGATTATGCGGACTATCATCTGCACGACAAAGAAAAGGGAAAGATCATTGTCACGGTTGAAGGCAAAGGGGTAGAAGAAGAGATTGAAAAGCTGATAAAGATACAGCGGCTTGCGTATGTGATCGCAGCTGATATGATGATGACATACCAGGAAGATGAATTGGATGCGGAAGTGAAAAAACTCGAAGCGGAAAATCCGGTACCGGATGTGCTTCAGGATGAAGAGATCGATGTCAGAGATGTTGAATACCACGGTGACCTGAGACATAAAAAGTTGGGCTTCTAAGATGGCAGGCATATTTGAATCGGTGATCAGGACAAGCCCCCTGGGAAGATGGTACATTGAAGTGACAGATACCATGAAAGAAAATGCAGAACCGGAGATCTGTCTGGATGTGTATGAATATGCAGACAAGATAGAAGAATTGGGCAAAGAGTATGGCGGTGCAGTGGAAGTGATCTGGTCAAGTGACGACAATGTCACTCCTGAGCAGATCAATGAGGTGCGCATGCAGATGAATGCCTATGAAGCTGAACAGGAAGCCCAAAAAGACGGTGAAGCCCATATGCCTGACGGAACACCGAACTTTTCATCTGAATAGGACGCCTTTTGAACAAAGTCCAAAAGACTACGCTGACACTGTGTCAACTTCAGCAGTTAGCTCATGCGACTGGTCGCATTTTGGGAGGAGTAAAATGTTAAAGATTCTGAGGGAGATTTACGGGGTAGGCATCCTTTTCTTCTATTATATGAAGTATCTTATCCTGATAGGATGGCCGGTGCTCCGTTTCGGACTGGACTACAAAGACAATATCATTATTGATATCCTCTGGGTCTACTGTCTGTTACTGATGATCAAAGATATGATTCACAAATTTGTACTGAAGAAGAGCTACCGCGACAGTGCATCCTGCAGTCACACGACAAAAAAGAAGTAATCCCCAATCTGTCAATCGACCCTACATTTTTTTTTGCTATAATCAAACTAATTTATCTTAGAGGTGATGCAATGTTTGATGAAGCAAAAATATTTTTCGGTTCAACGGAAGAGACAAAAACGGACAAGACAGAGCGCCGCAGTCCCTATGACAATAATGTTGTAAGCATCGCGCAGGCATGTACAGCAGACGATACGACACGGGCACTGAAGATTGCCCGAAATGCAGCGAAAACAGCAGCAGGAACACCGCTTTCACAGCGTATCCTCTGGCTGGAAGATGTGGCAGAAAAACTTCACGAGAACAAAGAGGCTTTTGCCTTGACACTGACAAAAGAAGTGGCAAAACCCATTGCTTTTTCGCGTATAGAAGTAGATCGGTGTATCGAGACGATCAAACTGACGGTTCTTGAACTTGCCGGTCTTTCCGGAGAGACCATTCCTACAGATATTATGCCAAGCGGAAAGAAGACACTTGCCTATTTTAAACGCGAACCTGTAGGCGTTGTTGCCTGTATCACTCCGTTTAATTTCCCTTTGAACCTTGTCGCACACAAAATTGCACCGGCATTGGGAGCGGGAAACACGGTTGTACTCAAACCTACCCCTGAAGCACCGATGACTGCGTATATGCTGGCCAGACTTTTTGTGACATCACCCTATGCGGTCAAAGATGCTTTGTCTGTTGTTTATGGTGATGCAGAGGTCGGTTCCACCCTGGTGAAAAGCAGTATTCCGCGGGTTATTTCTTTTACGGGTTCTGTACCGGTCGGCCACATTATCATGTCCCAGGCGGGTATTAAAAAGGTCAGTCTTGAACTGGGAGGGAATGCCGCGACATATATTGATAAAAGTGCCGATCTTAAACTGGCAGCACAGCGCTGTGCCTTTGGTGCTTTCTATAATTCCGGACAGGTCTGTATTTCTCTGCAGAGGATATATGTCAATGCGGAAGTGTATGGAGAGTTCGCGACGCTCATTGCAGAGGAGACGGCAAAACTCAAAGTGGGCTCACCTTATGAAGAGGATACGTTCATGGGGCCGTTGATCGACAGTGAATCCAAAGAAAGAGCCGGGAACTGGATAGCATCAGCCAAAGCGGAAGGGGCAAGGGTCATTGCAGGAGGAAAAGAAGTCGACGGTCTCTTCCCTCCCACGGTCATGGCAGATGTAACAGATGAGATGAAGATTATTTGCGAAGAAGTGTTTGCCCCTATCGTCAGCCTGGTGGCTGTACCCGATTATGAGACAGCGGTAGAGAAGATGAATGATTCTCCCTACGGACTGCAGTTTTCCATTTTTACGAACGACCTGAAAATGACACGGACTTTTATTGACGAGGCACAGTGCGGGGGTGTGGTGATCAATGATATCCCGACCCTGCGTTTTGATGTACAGCCTTACGGCGGATCCAAATTCTCCGGTGTGGGACGCGAAGGTCCGAAATGGGCCCTGGAAGAATTTACAGAGATCAAATCCGTTGTGATTTGCTAAAGGATGGATATGGACTATATGTTTCAACCCGGATTTTTAGGGACCAGAGCTCCCTTCTTTATGGATTTTGTTACACTGATCGTGGCACTTCTGCCACTGCTTGTCGGTCTGGCAATCTTTGTTGCCAGATACCATCATTATACGCTGCACAGGATAATGCAGAGTACTATTTTTGTGCTCTCTCTGATCGTAGTGGGATATTTTGAATATGGTGTGCGTCTGGCAGGCGGATATGAAGCACTGGTACAAGGTACACATGTGTCACATCATTATCTGCTGGCAGTGCTGGTGCTCCATATTGTTATTGCTGTAGTGACACTGGGCATATGGTCGAGTACACTGCTTGCGGCACAAAAAAGCTACAGGCGCGGAGGGCTGCTTCCGGGTGTGGATTCCTATGTGCACAAACGGGCCGGTATACGTACGTTCATAGGTATTTCCCTGACTTCTCTCACGGGAATCTGGGTCTACCTGCTGCTGTTTGTGTTCTAAGCGATGAAAAAAGTTGCCGTTTCAGCCTGTCTGCTGGGAAAAAAATGCCGTTATGATGCGACAGACAACCGTAATGATGCCGTTATCAAAAAACTGGAAGGAGATGAAGTCATACCCTTCTGCCCCGAAGATTTTGCGTTTGGAAGCCCCCGGCCAACGATGGATCTGACCGAGACACCCAGGGGGATAAAAGCACTTTCCAACAGAGACGGTACGGATCTTGGCTGTGAAGTGGAAGCATATGCCGAACATTTTTTCAATGAACATCCCGATATTGCACTTTTTGTCGGAAAAGACAGGAGTCCGAGCTGCGGGGTATGCTCTGCAAAGCTTTATAACAGAGACAAAGTGCTTGTCAGTGACAAAGAAGCGGGACTTATGGCAAAAGAGGCACTCAGAAGAGGTATTGAATCCGTTGATGCGGAAGTATTTGTCACCCACCCATGCAAGGAAAAAAAATGATAAAAATGATTTTAGCGGTATTGTTAAGTACCTTGTCTCTGACAGCCAGTCTTCAACAGGAAGACATTACCAAGCAGGCAATTGTCAAAATTTATACGGTTTCCAAGGTGCTCAACTATCAGGAGCCCTGGAACAGTTCCACCAGAAGTTCAACAGGTTCAGGTGCCATTATTTCGGGTCACCGTATTTTAACCAATGCCCATGTCGTAGAGAACCATACTTTTATAGAGGTTGAGCGCTACGGACAGAGAAAGCGCTATATCGCCAAGGTTAAATTTGTGTCACATCAGGCGGACCTTGCACTGCTTGAGGTGAAAGATGAAGCATTTTTCAAGGGAGTGACGCCGCTGCAGTTCGGAAAACTGCCCAATATAGAGCAGAAGATCGTTGTGTACGGTTATCCGATGGGAGGCAGTACGCTCTCTGCGACCATCGGTGTGGTATCACGCATAGAACACCACCGGTATGCACACAGCGGAGAATCGTTCCTTGCGATCCAGGTCGATGCGGCAGTCAACCCCGGCAACAGCGGCGGACCGGCACTGTCAAACGGCAAGATCATCGGTGTGGTCATGCAGGTGATCAGGCGATCGCAGAATATTGGCTATCTGGTACCGGTTATTATGGTCAAACATTTTCTGAAAGATGTCAAAGACGGGAAGTGTGACGGATTTGCCGATCTTGGTTTGACAACACAAAATATGGAGAATCCGGCACTCAGGCACTATTATCACCTGGATGAAAATGAAACGGGCAAATTGATCGCAGAGATCGTTTACAACTCCTCGCTTAACGGTGTGGCCCGGAAGGGAGACATCCTTACGGCTATTGACGGTCACAAAATTGAAAATGACGGAACAATCGCTTTCCGGCCGCATGAATATACGGACTTTAACTATTATGTGGATAGAGATCAAATGTTTCAGACAGTAAAGCTCGATATTGTGCGTCAAGGAAAAAAAATGCAGATAGATGCCAACTTGACCCATACGGCAGATGATATTCTCCTGGTGAAGACCACCCGTTATGATGTGATGCCGACCTATTATATTTACGGAGGATATGTCTTTTCTCCTTTGACAAGGAACCTGCTGCTTTCTACCAACAGGAACAGGCTGGCCCTGAGTTATTTTGCGACACAGTGGCCCACCAAAAAGAAAAAAGAAGTGGTAGTACTCCTAAAGGTGCTTGCTTCGGATATCAGCCGCGGGAACAACAATGTCGGCATGTGGCCCATAGAGAAGCTCAACGGTGAGACTTTTGACAGCTTTCAAACCTTTTTTGAAAGACTCAGTACCGATCAGGGAAAATATATTATTCTCGAAGACAAAGACGGGGTACGTATGGTGATTGACAGGGAAGATGCACAGAAAAAACAGGCAGATATACTGCAAAAGTACAATATCGAGTATGACAGATCGATCGACCTTCGAAATGAAACAAAATAAAATAGAAAGAGCCAAAACGCTTCTTTTGCCGTATGATTTTCGCGAGAAACTCGAAAGCCTTGATCTTTCAGACTTAAATGAAGAAACACGGTTTTACCTCAAAAACTACGGGATCTACAATATCAAACTGAATCCTGAAAAATTTATGTTGCGTATGCGTATTGCAGGAGGAAGGGTCAGCCGGAAAGTATTGCATGTCCTTGCAGATACGGCAGAGCGGTATAAGCTGGAACTTCTCATTACCGCACGGGCGCAGCTGGAACTGCACGGGCTTGCTGCCGACAATGTTCTGGAAGTGTGGGAGTTGCTTCAAAAGGCCGATATCACCACGTTGCAAACTTTGACAGACAATTTTCGGAATATCGTCACCGATCCCTATGACGGACTGGAAAAAAACAGCCAAATAGAGACATATGCAATGATAGAGCAGATGCAGAATATCTTTCTGAACCGTCGGGAATGGATGGGGATGCTGCCCCGAAAATTCAATACGGCTATTTGCGGTACACAGAGTACACATGTTTCATTCTTTTCGAATGATCTTTTTTTCGGGCTTGCAGAAAAAGACGGGATGCAGGGGTTCAATCTTTACCTTGGCGGCAAAAATTCTGAAACGGCGCAGCATGCCGATATGTTTGTTCTGCCCGAAGATGTCCCGCTGATGTTTGAAGCTGTTGCCCGTGCCTACAGGAAGTACGGACTGAGGGGAAGCCGTTCAAAGACCAGGCTCTACCACCTGCTTGAAGAGATCGGCCTGGAAGTATTTGCAGCCCGTATCGCCGAATTTTATCCCAAAAAGATTTCCAAAGGCGGTACGCTTCAAATACAGAAAAATGCACCCTCTGCCTACCGGGAACTGAAAAACGGCACATACGGCTACTGCTGTCAGAGCAGATTCGGTGTCCTTGACATCAAGGTACTGAAGGCAGTACTGGCCTATGCAGAGAAAGAGGCACTTGCATTGCGGATCGGTACGGACCAGAACCTGTATCTTCTGGGACTCAAAGAGAAACGGGTGCCTTTTGAAACCATAAAGGGTGCATCCAACGTAACGGCATGTGCAGGAAGCCACTACTGTGCACTTTCTCTGTGGGATGTCAAGTCGGATGTTTCATATCTTCCGCTGGAGAAGATAGAAAAATACCAGATACAGATCGGATTCAGCGGATGTCTGAAAGGCTGCGGCAGACATCATCATGCCGATATCGGGCTGGTGGGGCTGCGTACCAATGTATTTGGAGAGACACAGAAAGCGGCAAGGGTTTTTATCGGCGGGATATACAGCCGGTGCGGATCACCTGCGCGACTTATTTTCCCTGTAGTTCCTCTGATTTATCTCAAGGGACTGATCGAAGCGGTCATTGAAGAGTTTGAGAACAGCGGGGAGAATGATTTTGAAGCGTTTTCCCTGCATCGTCTTGCACCGCTCAGCAGCGGTTTTGTCATGCTGTGGTTTCTCTCAAAACTTTATTTGAAGGAGGAAATCATTCTGGAGCATATTCCGGAAGAAAAACTGTACCACCAGTTGAGGCAACAGCCCGGGTTCCCTCTGTTTGACGAAGATGAGATGTATGTAAAGAGTATCGATGCCATGAAGCATGCATTATGGGACGATGTATCGGCTATTCATACTTCCTGAACTGCTCCAGCCAGGTTTTGTCTTCTTCAGAAAGGTTCCCCACGCGCTGTAAAAGTGTTTTTTTGATGGAGATGAGGTCTTCTTCAGAGAGGTAGGCGAGCAGATCGGGGTTGATGGCGGGGTCTTCCTTGCCGTATGCGATCAGTTTTTCTATTTCTGCAAGCAGTTCTTTTTTTGTTTTGTTCATTGGCTGCCTTGTTATGTGGCTGGTGCGGTCATACAATCCACCCTACATTTCATTTTTGTTATACTACCAGATGAATTACAAGTGAACAGTTAAAAATTAAAAATAAAAGGAAAAACATGTTAAATATTGGTGATACTGTACCTGATTTCTGTCTGCCGAACCAGGATGAAGAAGAGATTTGTCTGAGAGATATCAAAGGAAGATGGATCGTACTTTACTTTTACCCGAAGGACAATACCCCGGGCTGTACAACAGAAGCGTGTGATTTTACCGCTGCCCTGCCTGATTTTGAAGGGCTGAAAGCCATTGTTCTGGGTGTCAGTCCGGATTCTCCCCGGAAACACAGAAATTTTATAGAGAAAAAAGATCTCAAGATCACGCTTCTCTCCGATGAAGAGAAAGAACTTTGCCAGACATTTGGTGTCTGGCAGCTGAAAAAGAATTACGGACGTGAGTATATGGGCGTGGTCCGTTCTACATTTATTATCGATCCTGACGGCAAGATAGCCGCAAAGTGGGAGAAGGTCAAGGTTAAAGGGCATGTAGATGAAGTGAAAGTGAAGCTTGAAGAACTGCAGAAGCATTAATTGCTCTTCATACGCAAAATGGTGCTGTAGGGGTACAGCACCCTACCGTGCATAGTGAATGTCGTACAGGGTGACCGTCTCCCGGCGGCACCACATATCAGAGAACGAATTTCACCCGTTTCAAACAATCTTCAAAAACATTTCGGTATAATCGCGTTCCTTATTCTCTGATGAGGGTAAGCAAAACACATGTAGTTATTCCTTGCACGGTTGTGTGATCCTGATCATTCAGGATGAACATTGAGGACTACAGCGGATCAAACCAAGTGATGAAGCGATGCTTTTAACTGAGTATTTACAGCGTAAATATTCTATTATGATTATACCAAGGAGACAAAATGGTAACAATGAAAGACTTATTGGAGTGTGGAGTACACTTCGGACACCAGACAAGAAGATGGAATCCAAAAATGAAGAAATTCATTTTCGGTGCAAGAAAGAACATTTATATTATCGACCTTCAAAAAACACTTAGATATTTCAAATATACATACAATGTAGTAAGAGATGCAGCTGCCCAGGGACAAACAGTTCTTTTCGTGGGGACCAAAAAACAGGCGCGACAGGCAGTAAAAGAGCATGCCGAAAGATGTGGTATGCCTTACGTGGCGACAAGATGGCTCGGCGGTATGCTGACAAACTACCCGACTATGAAAAAGTCTATCAGAAAACTTGAGATCATCGAGCAAATGGAAGAGAACGGCCAGCTTGATATGCTGACTAAAAAAGAAGCATTGATGCTTTTGAGAAAGAAAGAAAAACTGAGCTCATATCTCGAAGGTTTCAGACATATGAAAAAACTTCCGGATATGATGTTCGTTATTGATGCTGTTAAAGAAAATATTGCCGTCAAAGAGGCAAAAAGAATGGGAATGAAAGTGGTTGCACCGCTTGATACGAACTGTGATCCTGATGTGATCGACTATCCTATCCCCGGAAACGACGATGCGATTAGATCTATCAACCTTTTCTGTAAAGAGATGGCTGAAGCGATCATTGAAGGTAAAGCGGCATACGCAGAAGCAAACGGCGGTGAAGCAGAAGAAGTGAGTGCAGGCGAGATGGAAGCAGTCATGGCTGAAGCAGCGGCAGAAGAAAAAGCAGCACCGGCGACAGAAGCTGAAGTAGAAAAACTCGCTGAAGAGAAAGCAGCACCCAAAGCAGAAGCGGCAGAAAAAAAAGGTGATGATCTTACCAAGATCGCAGGTGTCGGCAAAGTCTATGCAGGCAAACTCAATGACGAAGGTTTCTACACATTCAGTGATGTAGCGAACATGACGGATGAGCAGATCAACGTGATGGAAGAGAAGTACAGTTTCAAAGGAAACTTCAGAGATGCAGTAGCATCTGCAAAAGAATTGGCGGAGGCGTAATCATGGCAAACTTTGGACCTAAAGATATCAAAAAACTCAGAGAAATGACCGATGCAGGAATGATGGACTGTAAAAAGGCATTGACCGAAGCGGACGGCGATATGGACAAAGCCGTTGAATGGTTGAGAGACCAGGGTATGGGTGCTGCGGCTAAAAAAGCAGGAAAAGTAGCGGCGGAAGGTGCGATCGGTGTAAAAGTCGAAGGGCATAAAGCCGTAATCGTCGAGATCAATTCACAGACGGACTTCGTTGCACAGAACGACAAATTCAAAGCATTGATGGATACCGTTGTAAACCATGCGTTCGAGAACAATCTTGCTGATGCGGAAGCGATCAACAATTCAACGATCAACGGTGAGCCGTTCGCTGATTTTCTTTCCCAGCAAATTGCGGTTATCGGTGAAAAACTTGTGGTAAGAAGAGCAGCTCTTCTCGTTGGAGATGAAACGACTGCGGTAAACGGTTATGTTCACTCAAACGCACAGAACGGTGTGATCATCGAAGCGAAGTGTGATTCGGAAAAAACAGCGGAAGCGATGACTCCTGTACTCAAAGAAATAGCAATGCATGCAGCTGCGATGTCTCCAAGTACACTTTCCTATAAAGACTTTGATCCTCAATTTGTAGAGGAAGAGACCAAAGGAAGAATTGTAGCGATTGAAAAAGAGAATGAAGAGCTTAGACGTTTGGGTAAAACAGAAAAGAATATTCCGCAGTATATCTCTATGAGTCAATTGACTGATGAAGTCATGGCTGCTGCCGAAGAGGTGCTTAAAGCAGAACTCGCTGCCGAAGGAAAACCTGAAAAGATCTGGGACAGGATCCTTCCCGGCAAACTGGCAAGATTTATCTCTGACAATACTACCCTGGATCAGGAACAGTGTCTGCTTGACCAGAAATTCGTTATGGATGACAGCAAGACAGTACTTGAGTATGTTCAGGAGAAAGCAAAAGCAGCCGGCGGTTCTGCTGAGATCGTACACTTCGTGAGACTTGAAGTGGGTGAAGGTATTGAGGTTGAAGAAGAGGATTTCGCAGCTGAAGTAGCCAAGCAAATGGCATAAAACTCCTGCTTTACCGCATCTTTGAGGGAGTTTGTTCGGTCACATCTGGTACTAAATGCCGATACCCCTGTCGCTAAAGCGTAAGTGGGGTATACTTGATCGTATGCTCCCTCTCAACAATCCTCAAATTTACTGCAAATCAGAAATTTTCTACAATTTCTAACTTTTAATTTTTAATTTTCTGCCAGTTTATATCCCACACCATATTCCGTTTTCAAATATTTCGGTCTATTCCCGTTGTCTTCAATCTTTTTTCTGATATTTTTGATGTGGTTGTCGAGGGATCTGTGTGAACTGACAGCGGAGACGGATGCCATCAGTTTTTCTCTGCTGACAGTGGTGTTTATATTCTTCACCAGCATGGAGAGTATGCCGTATTCAGTCGAAGTAAGATCTAGTCTTTTACCCTTGTACAGTATGCTGTTTTCCCTAATTTCGAATATCTTCTTTTTTTCTTCGATATCTATACCTCTGCTTCTGCCTGTGTGTACCCATATTCTGGCTTCAAGTTCGTCCAGGTCCAGCGGTTTTACCATATAGTCGGAAGCACCATATCTGAATGCTGTCAGTTTGGTATGTTTGTCGCTGTATGCACTGACCACGATCACCGGTACGGCGATACGGTCTTTGATGTTTTTGAGCACTTCATATCCGTCGAAATCGGGTAGGCTCAAATCAAGCAGCAAAACATCGAATGCATCGTTGTTCAGATAAGACAATCCGTCACTTACACTGAAAACGGCCGTTATCTTAAAACCGTAATTTTCGAAATATTCGCATATTATATTGGCTGCATCTTCATCATCTTCGATGAGAAGTATTTTTATTTTTCGCATACTTAGTGATTCTCCGATATTGATGCTGTATTGCCATTTAGGGTAAAATACAGATTTAACAGATTTTAGTGTAATTTAGTTGAGATTTCTATTGTATGATTAGGTAGCGGTACTCATGAAGGGTTGAAATGATGAAAACTATTATCGGCACAATGAAGCGTGACAACTTGTCCCATATGCACTATTGGTTGCTTGTACTTTCGATAGCGCTGCTCTATCTTGTCTCAGCCAAGTTCAGTTTTGCCGTTTCTATGGAACACTCTGTCGTGACAATCGTCATTTTTGCAGCGGAAGGTATAGCGCTGGGTTCGGTACTCTATTTTGGCAAGAGAGTATGGCCCGGTATCTTTCTCGGACAGCTTGCCGTAGCGCTTAGTAACGGGCTTGGGCTGGTCCCTGCACTGGGTATTTCGGCAGGCAATTCGATCGAAGCGGTCATGGCTGTATCGCTCTTCAATTTCTACGGCATAGATACGAAACTTCGCAGACTCAGGGATGTGACAGGGCTTACGCTGATCGTGGTTTTGGTGCTGCAGCCTTTCAGTGCGCTTGTCGGCAACCTGTCACTGCTTGCGGGAGGAATCATAGATTCTGCAGAGTTCCTGAAATCGCTGCTTTCATGGTGGTTTGGCAATGTGATGGGGCAGCTTCTTTTCGCACCGTTTACGCTGCTGCTTCTGCA
>NZ_WGDD01000028.1 GCF_015493435.1 Sulfurovum sp. | reverse complement strand
GGGATCGCTACATTCATAGGGACAGCGACAGCTTTCCCTGCCTATTCAAAAAGAGAAAAATCAGTACAAACACTGCAGGACAGGATCAACAACTGTTTTATGAGAAGTATGAATGGTAAGCGTCCTATCATTGATACAAAGGCCTCTGTTGCTATGGCTGCGTATGTAACATGGCTTTCAGAAGGTATGCCTATGAAGATGAATCCAAAAATGCCTTGCAGTCCGTTAAATTCGGAACGATGGATGCATGGTGCTAAGCATTTTGCAAAAATCCAGAAAAAAGCAACCCATGCAAACTATGTAAACGGTCAAAAGCTTTACGAGGCGAAATGTGCATCGTGTCACGGGAAAAACGGTGCAGGCATGGGAACATTCCCTCCGCTTTGGGGTAAAAATGGCAAAGGGGAGTGGCTGGCGTACAATACGGGTGCCGGTATGAGCAAACTTAACAAAGGTGCGGCATGGGTACAGTCAAATATGCCGCTTGGCCAGGGTGGAACACTCAAAGATCAGGAAGCGGCAGATATTATGCTGTATGTCGATGCGCAGCCACGTGCCGGTTTCAACTTGCAAAAAAGACTCTACCCTGCAAGCAAAATGGGTTACTACAACTCTAAAGTGCTGAAAGAGACACACTCTGTACGCAGTAATTTCAAACAGTTTGGTCTTGATGTAGACAAAATTCGCGGTGATCATAAAATAAAATAAGGAATAAAATGAAAAGTGTAAAGAAAAATAACATTGTTTTACCATTACTGGCAATATCCGCTCTTTCCATGAGTTTGCAGGCTGCTGATTGGCTCTCTATTGCAGGCACAGAGCCTTCATTTGTAAAGATAGATGGAAAAAAAGTAGAAAACAATAATACTACGCCACATCTTTGGGGCTTTGTCCAGGTAGGATATCAGAAAAACTACGGAGATATTTTTATCCCGGGAAAGGGGCCTAAGGCGGGGTTGAATTTAACGCCGTTTTCTATGCTAACTCCCAATTTGAATTCCCAATCCGGATTTGAAGTCAATCGTGCCAGACTGGCAGTGCGCGGTATGATAGATAAAGACAATACTCTGGATTATTTCTTTATGACAGAGTTTGGAGAAGACGGCATTACCAAACCTGCCGGACATGGCTCCCACAATTATCTGACAGATGCGTCTATCACCTATAGAGGTATTCCGTATTTTAATATCAGGTTGGGGCAATTCAAATACCCCGGAAGTGAAGAAGGATTAAGAGCCGTATTTGCTTCCAGCTACAGAAACTTTTCCACAGCAGGTTCTCAGCTTTTGCTCGAGCGTTTTTTGCCCAACAATGCAAAAGAGATAAAACCAGGTGTCTTTCAGGCCGCTCCGGAAGAATCTGTAGGTGCCTACCGGGACAGAGGTGTTGAACTTTTCCATACTTTGTATGTAGCAGACAAAACAACGCTGACATGGGCAGGTATGATAGGCAGCGGTACAGGGTTGAGTTCATCTAATGCTGCCGGATCACCAACCTATTACGGCTACCTTGCGGCTGAATATCTTTTTGGTAAAGGCAGAGGATATTACACACAGTCGCTTAAAGGATTTGCCTGGTATCAGAATGGGAAAAGACAGCTTAATAATGTTGATTATACCAGAGAACGTTATGGTGTCGGTGTGAACTATTTTCACAACGGCTTACGTGTAGGTGTAGAGTATATCAAAGCCAAAGGTATGATATACAACGGGGCAAAAGATGTAGATCATGACCCGTATGGTGAAAACTGGGAATATCAGATCGCAGCAGATAAAAGTAATGAGGCAGACGGCGGATATATCAACCTTGCCTATTTCTTTATCCCTAAAAAATGGGAAGCGATGGTACGTTATGACTATTTGAACCGATTAACCAATTCTGTTGTGGATGAGAGAAAATTTAAAACGACAACACTTGGACTTTCTTATCATTTCAAAGGGCCTACCCGTATAGATGTGAACTATGCCTTTAGAGATGCGGATGCTCCAGGCAATGCCAAAGCGCAAAAAGTATTGGATCATACCGGTGATCTTCTTTCTATTCAGGCAACACTGAAGTTTTAATCCGTGTTTAAACCATGAGACACCTTTTGGAGGTGTCTCTCTTCGTCTTTTTAAAATACAAAGGAAAACGTTTTAAATGAAAAAAACAGTCTCACTTCTCATCACAATTATCATGAGTACTTCAATACTCTCTGCAAACAATGAAACAGGTGTTAAAAAAGCACTTTATGATTTGACCACAGGTAATATTAAAGTACTTAAAAAAAAGTTGATACACAATATCATCTCCAATACGGAATATTATCAAAGCAAAAAAGAACAATTAAAAGTACGTGTAGTCGTGCATGGAGATGCCTATAAATTTTTTATGAAAGACTTGAACAATACTGCCTATGCTTTCCAGCCTGCAGTGGTCAACAATAAAAAGACATTGCAAAAAGCATTGAATGAACTGGTCAATCGCTATCATGTAGAGTTTTGGGTCTGTGGTGCAGGTATGAAACACCATCATCTCAAAAAAGAAGCATTTTATCCGTTTATCACCGTGGTGCATAATGCTATGACAGGATTGATCGATGCACAAAATGACGGGTATGCGTATGTACCGATTGCCAAATAGGATTAAAGCTTTTCTCGTCACCATCCGCCAAAAGGAAGAAACATGAAACAAGGAAATTTAAAACTCAGCATCATTGCTGCAACGACACTGCTGATAAGTGTCAATGCGGTGGCAGCAGGCCAGATGGAATATGTTGAAAAAAAAGAAGAGCCTGTCAAAGTCAAATCTGCACCGGTACCCAAGCCAAAAAGAACGCTCAACGGCAATATGACACTCAATTACAACGTCGTACCCGGAAATGTCGAGACTATAGAAGAATTGTTTTCTAAAGGTATCTTTTACGGCAGAGTAAGAATGAACGCTTTTTACTGGGAATGGTCCGTAGACGGCGCGCCTAACAAGGCGCCCAAACAAATGGGTGTCGGTGGAAGTTTGATCTATAAATCCGGTATCTATAAAAACTTCAGTTTTATGATTGGTTACTATGGATCTCTCAACCCATCCTTCTGGAGACCGTCTGCCGCCGATGCACAATTCTCAAAAGCAGGTAAAGATACATTTAGCCGCTATAAAGTAAAAACCGGCGGCGGATTTGGCTTATATGCTTTAGGGGAGGCTTATCTTGAATATGGAACGGATAGGTACAATATCAAGGCAGGTCGTCAGCTTTTTGAATCGGTCTTTACCAAGTCGAACGATACCAAGATGATCCCAAATACATTTGACGGTGTTTCGGCCGGAGTGAAGATCGCGCCAAAAAGTACAGTCAGGGTTGCATGGTTCGGCTATCAGAAACTCAGAGACCATGAAACACACCATGATGTAATCACTTTCGGAGGTGATGATCCGGGCAATAAATGGAACAAGTGGCGCGGCAATGATGATGCAGGCGCACATAAAGGACTGACGTATGAAAAATTTGTCGCAGCAGGAAAAGACCCGCATCACAATCTGTATCTGGCGGATTTCAGCTCAAAATATATTAAGAATTTAAAGTTCACGGCAAGTTATCTTCAGGTTCCCGGTGTCGTGCAGGATGGTGTGGTCGAAGCACACTACAAAATTCCGGTATCTGATTCCGGATGGGCGGTAAGACCCGGTGTCCGATACTTTTTGCAGGGAGATGACGGTGGAGGAGCAATTGCCGGCTATACAAACCTCTTTGGAAAGAATGCACTCGGTTACGATGCAAGTGTTGCCCATTCTCTTGATTCCAACCTGCTCAACCTGAGGGTCGATACTCTGATGCCGAACAAAAAAGGTTTCTTCAGGATTGGCTACTCCAACGTGGCAGATAAGGCAGATATCGTTGCCCCATGGAGAGGATTTCCTACGGGCGGTTTCACCAGAGCGATGGCACAGTATAACTGGTTTGCCAATACTGAGACATGGATGGTAAGAGCAGTCTATAAATTCAACAGTACCTGGAAAGCAAGTCTGCGTTATGCCATACAGAATTTTGATGACAGGAAAGACTATGTACCGTCTGACAGCAAGGTGATCCATTTGGATATATGGACCAATATTACCAAAAATCTTCAAATGAGAATGCGTTACGGAAATGTCTCTGCCAAAAGCGATACCGTTCAGGTGCACCTCAGTACTCCGAGTGATACCAAGTATAAAAAAGACTGGTCATACAATGAATTTCGCTGGGAATTCAACTATTTGTTTTAGTCGCTGAAAAGAAGTATTTTATGCTTCTTTTTCTGATATATTCTGTATATTTTTGATTTAAAAACTAAAAAAATACTATAATATCAGGAAAAAGAGATTTTATGCGGGATATACTCAGTTTCAATACTTTTGTCACACAGGATATTTTGATATTTTTTTATTATGTCGGGGCAGTGATCATGCCGGTGGTTCTGTACGTTTTTAAAGGGTATCTGATCGAACATATTTCTTTCCTAAAAACGGTCAATGAGAAACTCCATACGTTTTACGGTGCTTTCTCTTCCGGCCAAAAAACAGTGTTCTGGGTGATGTTCGTCATTATGTTCCTTTGTATGGAACTGTGCTGGCGTATGATATTTGAAGCGATGATAGGGTATTTTGATATGCATGATTATCTCTATCAGATTGCCAACCGGCTAAAATAGAGTAAAAGTCCCCTAAAAACAAACAACAGAAAGGATGCATATGAACGAAGCATGTCATACTATGAACCATGGTGAAGTACTCAATGCGGACAAAACGGAATATCCGCTTTTTCATGCCGTTTTATACGGAGACAGGGTATCGACGGCCAAATTTTCCAAGCGCTTGAGCTGTTCGGTCAAGCATTTGCCGCTGCGAATAGAATTTACCTATGAATATGATACCTTCAAAGCAGTTGAAAAAGGAATTGTTGCAGACCCGACACTGGTGCTTGACGGAGAGATATTTCTCGAAGGACTGGTACAGGCAGAAGCCATTACCGAAGCATTTGAAAAACGGCTCAAGGAAAACACATAATATGTTAGCGAAGTTCATGCAGCGTGAGAAACGTTTCATTAAAAGCGAGAAGATCGCTTTTCTGGTCCTTCCGCTGGTATTGCTGCCGCTGGCAATTGAGCTTGTTGTACACGGGATGCAGCCGGAGTGGTTTGAAGTGCATCGTGATGAAATACTCATCGCCAATATCATTTATATTGTTCTTGCCCGCTTTACAATGCTGGATACTGCGGTGTACATTTTCAGCCGCTCCAAAAACCATATACATCTTGCCCTGATGCAGATCGTACTGCTCTATCTTGAAGTGACGATCATTACGATCGTCTTTTATGCGGTACTTTTCAATATGTTCGATGTCTTTGCCCTCTTTCATCTCAATTCACAGTTGAGCCCGGAAAATCTTTCTGCCATTAAAGGACACAGTTTTATCACTTCTATGTATATCTCCACAGTGACGTTCACTACACTGGGATCAGGTGACTGGATTCCCCAGACACTTCCGGCAATGATAGCGGTGATTTCCGAAGTTATTCTCGGTGTGGTACAGGGCGGTGTCTTCGTAGCCATTGTGATCTATGCGCACCAGAATAAAGGAAAGTGACAAGAGATGAATTGTTATACCGTTCTAAAGAAAATTTTAAAGGGCTATTCTAAGAAATCTATTGTATATTGTCAAAGTTATTTTATACCATTTATAAGGACTATTGTATGGATGTCAACAAGATCAGAAAAATATGCAGACCGATCAGGATCGTTTTGGGGCTTGCTCTCATTGGAGCGGGTGTTGTAACAGGGATCAAGTGGTTCTATCTGGGTATTATTCCTTTGGTTGCAGGGCTGGCTAACTTCTGTCCGCTCTGTATTATCACAAAAAAATGTGATATCGAAGCATAATACTTTTTTTCGGGAGAGCCTTCTCTCCCCTTTTTTCTTTAATTTCACACTCATGAACATGCAAAGGGTAGCGTATGGATAAACTGGCACACTATTTAAATACCCATCCCGCAGATGAACTGCACCCTTCCGAAATTGCTTCTCTTCTCAAAGATATGAATGAGAAGAGCTTTGATGATGCGGTTACTCATATCCCCAAAGAGCTGATCGCCGATGTGGCGCTTGAGCTTCCGGACCGCTACTTTGGTGATGTTGTCGAATCTTTCACCCCCGAAGAGATCGCACAGTCACTTTCCGATATGGAATCGGATGACCAGACTGACTTTATCCAGGAACTTGAAGAAGTTGATGACACCATAGCAAAAGAAGTTTTTGAACAGCTTCATGCAGACGACCAGGCTGATATTCTGCAGCTTAAACAATATGATGAAGATGAAGCCGGTGCCTATATGCAGGTGGAAGTCTATGCGGCCAAACTGGATCATAAAGTGCAGGAAGTTGTGAAGGAGTTTGCAGAACTCAAGCGCCAGGATCAACTTGAAAATGTCAATTATCTGTTTGTAACGGATGAAGACGGCCATTTGCGCTATGGTGTCGGACTGGATGATCTGCTGGTATTTGATTTTAACCGGACACTGAGAGAAAACATCAATGAGAATCCGGAAAAATACAAGCCGGTCATAGGTCATGACCATGACAATATTTATGAAATCGTCAAAAAATTCAAAGAATACGATTTGAATTCCATGCCGATCGTAGATGAGTACGGCTATCTGCTCGGGCGTATTACTTCGGATGATATTTATGATATTATCAGTGAACAGGCCACCGACCAGATGTATAACCTTGCGGGTGTCAATGATGATGCCGAAGAAGATGATGACCTGTACAAAGCAGGGAAGACCAGGGCTGTATGGTTGGGGGTCAACCTGGTTACCGCGATTGCCGCTTCGCTTGTGATTGGACTTTTTGAGGGGACGATACAGAGTTATGTTGCCCTGGCGGTACTGATGCCCATCGTTGCATCTATGGGCGGAAATGCGGGAACACAGTCGCTTACGGTTGTTGTGCGTCAGCTCGCGCTTGGTGAAATTGCCAAACATGATGCCTATCGGACGATTAAAAAGGAGGTCATTCTTTCACTTGCCAACGGGCTGTTGTTTGCGGTCATCATAGGTATCATCGCAGCTATATGGTTTGATAAAGGAATGCTGGGAGTTGTGATTGCGATGGCAATGATTATCAACCTGCTCAGTGCGGGCTTCTTTGGGTCTGTTATTCCGCTGCTTTTGAAAAAGTTTGGTGTGGATCCTGCCATTGGCAGTACCGTCATTTTAACCACTGTGACTGACATTGTCGGTTTCTTTGCATTTTTGGGTCTTGCGACCATTATTCTACTTTAAAAGGATTGTTAAATATTATGGACTTGTTAGTCATCTATTTTCTTGGAGCGGTTATTGTCTCCTTTGTCTGTTCAGTACTTGAATCCGTGTTGCTTTCTGTAACGATGCCATTCATTTCGGTGATGGAAAAAGAGAAGCCGAAAGCGGGATTGCTACTAAAACAGCATAAGCAAAATATCAATAAATCGATTGCTTCGATTCTCATTTTGAATACGGTTGCCAATACCGTTGGTGCCGCAGCCGTGGGTGCACAGGCAGAGCGCGTATTTGGTTCAGGAGCACTTTTCTGGGTCTCTGCTGTCTTGACTTTTGCTATCCTCTTTTTGGGAGAAATTATTCCAAAGACGATTGGCGCGACATTTTGGAAGCAGCTTGCACCTGTGGCAGCCTACATCATCCGGTTCTTCATCTGGTTCACCTATCCAATCATTATTATGACCCTTTTTGTGACCAACCGTATTAAAAAAGGTGACGAAGGACACAGTCTGAGCAAAGAAGAGTTACTTGAGAGTGCACTTTTAAGTGAAGATGAAGGGGTACTTGATGAACAGGAGTCGGACATTATTGAAAATATCCTCAGGCTTGATGATATCAAGGTACAGGATATTCTGACACCGAGAAGTGTGGTATTTGCACTTGAGGGGAATCGTACTATTGCAGATATTATCAAGAATGAGGCAGATATTTTCAAATATTCCCGTATTCCTGTGTTTGAAGGTAATATTGAAAATGTCACCGGGATGATTCTTACCAAACAGCTCTTTGCACAGGCACTCAAAGATGACAGCGTACAGCTTAAAAGTATTCAGAAAGATATTTACCGTATCAATGAACAGGTACCTGTCTCCTGGGCGCTTGATCTGTTTATAGAGAAGAAAGAGCATATGTTTCTGGTACTGGACAAATACGACCAGGTAGAAGGCATTGTTACCCTCGAAGACTGTGTTGAAACGATTCTTGGTGTCGAGATCGTCGATGAAAGCGATGCCCACGTCGATATGCGTGAGCTTGCCAAACTTAAAATGCGCCTGCAGCGAAGACGGCAGAACGGCGATCTGAATTTGGACTAATGATTAAAAAAGGTTGTGCAGTATGGGAAACGAAGAGCATCAGAATGATATGATCCAAAAATTGAAAAACGCTGTTTTTTTTGAGGGGATGGGAGATGATTTTTTTGAAATGGCAGCTTCCCATTTCCAAGAAGTTCGAATGAAGAAATCAGATGATATAGACAGTGCAGAAACACTAAAATATTTTTATATTATTGATGAGGGAAGTGTCAAAATCATACATGTGGACCCTGAGAGCGGCAGAAGTATAGCCCCCTTTTTGCTTTCTTCGCATGAAGCATTCGATATTTTACCCATCATAGATGGAAAAGAAAATATGGCAGACTATATCGCTGTTGAAAAGAGTGTACTCTTAAAGACAGAAGCACATTTTATTCGGGAATGGGTAAACGAATATCCGCAAATTACTATAAATCTTTTGCAATGTTTGTCTAAAAAGCTACGTGAATTGGAAAATTTTTCGGAATCCATTGTGTTTTATGACACTAAAACACGTTTGTCAAACCTGATACTGAAATATGCTTTCAAAGAGAAAAAAAGACTCAAAGAAAGTAAAATAATCCAAGTAGCACAAAAATTTTCCCATGAAACTTTAGCCGAAATGATAGGGAGTGTGCGTTCTGTTGTCACTACTCAGCTGCAAGAACTGAAAAGAGATGGTGTAATACTGGATAAGCATGCAGAAATAATGATCAAAGACTTGGAGCAACTTAAAGACAGGTGTGCCAAGTACATAGACTTGTAAGAGTACGTTTAAGACAGATTCTGTACTGTCAACACTTCCAAATTGTTAGCTGACTGACTGATAAAATCTCTTTTATACTTTATAATCCTCCTTTATGGGCGTAAAAAAACACAAAAAGGGAAGTCATTATATAAATGCTATCATTTAAAAAGAAAGCTTTGTCACTGTTTAAAATAGCCGGAATCGAGGTTAACGGATCCAAACCGTGGGATATACAGGTCTATAATGAAAATTTCTATGAAAGAACGTTGAAGTACGCTTCATTGGGCTTTGGCGAATCATATATGGACGGATGGTGGAGTGTAGAGCAACTGGATGTGTTTTTAGCCAAAGTTTTTGATGCAAACCTGGAAAATAAAATCAAACCCATAACAATGCTGCCGTATTTGCTAAAAGCAAATTTTGTCAATATTCAAAAAGGAAAACGTGCGTTTGAAGTAGGGCAGGTCCATTATGATGTAGGTAACGACTTGTATAGTAAAATGCTTGACAGGCGTATGACATATACCTGTGCCTACTGGGATGAATACGGCAATTTGGCAAAAGCGGATACCCTGGATGCTGCCCAGGAAAACAAGCTTGATATGATCTGCCAAAAATTAGATCTGAAAGCGGGAGACAAGGTGCTGGATATTGGCTGCGGCTGGGGCAGTTTTATGCGCTATGCTGCAGAAAAGTACGGTGTCAACTGTGTGGGTATTTCTGTTTCAAATGAACAGGTCAAACGAGGCAATGAAACAAAAGGAGATTTACCCATAGAGTTTAGACTGCAGGATTATCGTGATATTCATGAAACATTTGACCATATTGTTTCTATTGGTATGTTTGAGCATGTCGGATATAAAAACTATAGAACGTATATGAAAATCGTTGAAAAAAACTTAAAAGACAACGGCCTTTTTCTACTCCATACCATAGGAACGAACGTAAGTGCCAAAATAACAGATCCGTGGATACACAAATATATATTTCCCAATTCCGTGCTGCCATCTGCTGTTCAAATATCCAAGGCTGTTGAAAAATTATTTGTCATTGAAGATTGGCATAATTTCGGCATTCAGTATGACCGGACGCTTATAACATGGTACGACAATTTTAAAAAAGCATGGCCCCGCTTAAAAGATACGTATGATGAGCGATTTTACAAAATGTGGAAATTTTATCTTTTATCGTCTGCAGCGACTTTTCGTACAAGACAGAGTCAGGTATGGCAAATTGTACTGTCTAAACACGGCAAGCATAACGGTTATAAAAGAATATGCCAATAAACTGCAAATTGTTAGCTAACTGACAGATAAAATTTTTTTACTATCCTATAATTAAATTGTCTTTAAAGTCAAATAACACAAAAGGAGTTATTATGGATGTCAAAGAATCAGAGAGTGTCGTTACAGACACAAACACACAAAAACCTAAAGGAGTTATTATGGACAAAAAAGAATTAGAAGTTCTGGAATCAGGAAACATGACTGTTGTGGTAGCCGGTGCTGCCGCTGTTGCCCTTTCAATTATCGGATTGGCGGGTATTCTGCCTATCGTATTGGTATCTGCCGCGGCAATTGCTATTGGTGTAAGTTTGGTACTTGCAGGTATTGCTGTTGCTGCAGAAAAGAAGAAAATTCTGGCAAGCACACAAGGAGGCAGGTATACCTCTTCAGGAATGTTCACCGTCGGTATCGGGTTGGAAACAATTGCAGGTGTTGCTTCTATCGTATTGGGTATTTTAAGTCTGTTAAAAATGGATCCTGCAGTACTTTTGGGTGCAGATGTTATTGTTCTGGGTATGGCATTTTTGGCAATGAGTGCTACTGATGCACGTGAAAATGCCAACAAGTTGAATGCTCCCGAGCTGACTAAAGCACATCGTATTTCATATGAAAGTGCAAAAGTGGCTATTGATATTCAAATACTGGTAGGTATATCTACTATTACTTTGGGTATTTTATCTATTATCGGGATCGCTCCGGTAACATTGCTTCTGGTTGCATTTCTGGCTGGAGGTGCTTCTCTTGCGATTAAAGGAACCACACTGGGTGTCAGATTGTACGAAGAACGTAACGATTAGACATTTTTTTTCACATTCCATACAGTTCTCTGTATGGAATGTGTTCTGCATTTTATAGACTGGCATAAAAGTTCTCCTCTTTCAAACTCATACTTTAAATCTGCTACAATACACTCTTTATTATCAATTTACAAGGCATACTGTGGCAACAAAAAAAACAGAACACTCCGGCATACCTTTTTCCGCACTGAAAATTTCCGAACCGCTTTTAAAGGTGCTTGATGAAAAAGCGTACAGTTTGGCTACGCCTGTACAGAAGAGACTTATTCCTGTACTGCTTGATGGCAGAAATGTCATTGTGTCTGCACAGACGGGAAGCGGCAAAACACTGGCTTTTCTGCTGCCCGTTCTGGAAAAGATCTATGCCGCAGGAGAAGTGAAACACCACTATCCCAAAGTATTTGTGCTTTCTCCCACCAAAGAACTGGCACAGCAGATCTATGAAGTGGCAAAGCCTTTTGCTGCCGCAGTAGATCTCAGAGCGGTACTGCTTCAGGGCGGAGGAAGACGTACCGCCGAGACAGCACGTTTGAAAAGCGGTGCAGATATTGTGGTGGCTACACCGCAGCGGGCCCTGGAGCACATAGAAGCAAGACACATCGATATCAGGTCCATCCAGCACTTTATAGTCGATGAAGCCGACATGATGTTCGATATGGGATTTGTCGGATATCTTGAAAAGATCTTTGAAAAAATGTCACCCCGATCGCAGAAGATCATTGTTTCGGCAACGATCACACCCCGGGTGGTCAAACTGGCAAAAACCTATATTAAACCGCTTACACGCATAGAGCTTGACCCTCCCGGTAAAATTGCCGATACGATTACGCAAATGCTGTATCCGGTGGTACGCAGTAAAAAAGAGGCGCTTCTGGCATGGCTTATCTCTTCAAACCATTTTGAAAAGGTATTGCTTTTTGTACGCAAAAAAGAACTTGCCGACGGTGTTGCAGCGTACCTGCGGGAGTGGAACTACAAAGTAGGTATTTTGCATGGTGAGCGCAGTCACCAGGAGCGTAAAAAATCACTCAATGCCTTTCGCAGGGGAGAGTACCAAATCCTGGTCGCGACAGATATCGCAGCACGGGGACTGGATATCTCGGATCTTGATGTGGTAATAAACTACGACATTCCCCATGTCAAGCATGATTTCATTCACCGTGTCGGACGTACGGGAAGGGCAGGGAAGGAAGGTATGGCCATTACTCTGGTAAGCCCTGACGAAACCGAACAGCTCAACGACCTGCAAAAAGTACTTGGCGGAAAGATCAAAGAAGTGATCCTTCCCGAATATGCACCCAAAGAAGCCAAAGCAAGAGGCTATTTTCTGTCTGCCTTGCGCCCAAAACGCAAAACCGCCTCCCAAAGGAAAAGAACTGAGACACCTGGAATCACGCAAAAAGGAAAGAAACGAAAAACAACCAAACGCGACGGGTTCAAAGCCTTTGATGCGGCTAAGCCGAAAACGGACAAACGTAAAGACAGCAGACGCGGAAGCAGGGGAAAGAAATAGCTATACCTGAAAAGTCACCCATAACGGATTGTGGTCTGAAATGCCATGGTCGTCAATGACTTCTTTCTCTATGCACTTCAACCCCCGGTACAACACAAAATCAAGCGGGTATCCCATAAAGGATTTGACTTTTCCCGTGTTTTCAAAGACCACCATTTCCAGTGAAAGTGCTTTACACAGTTTCTGCAGTTCTTCCCTGCGTGTTTTATTCCACGCATTGAAATCACCTGCAACGATCATCGGCCCTTTATGTGCTTTTACCTTGTTGGCGTACGTTTCAAGTTCCAGTGCATAGGTACTGTTCTCTCGGAAATTGATAGCATGGATGTTGAGTACCAGCAGGGTTTTTTCTTCAGAAAGAGGGTATGTGCTTAAAAGCAGGCTTTTATACGGTCCGACCATACCCTCTTTCTTTTTTGAAAGAAAAGCTTTTGCACTGATAGATTCTGTCCGGCATGCCGTCAGTACACCGTAAAAATATTTTTTCATCTCCAGGTTCGCCGCAGCATCATAGGCGCATTCATCAATGATGAACGTTTCTCCCAAAAATTCTGCTTCCTGGAACATACACAGATAAAGATGTTTTTCTGTAAGCAGTTTTTGGATGAACGGTTTGAAAGCAGGATGCTTTTTGTTCGATTTGTGCACATTCCAGCAGAGCAGAGAAAAAGTATCGGGAAAATAAAGATTGCAATGCTTTCCGCAGGATTGATGATGAAGCACAGAGGGGGTGAATATCATAATAACGGGGTAAACACTTTCATAATATTTTCTAGGGCCTCTCTCGTTTTGGATGGGTACAAGAGTTCTTTGTCGGAATGTTCCATCAATTCCAGCATCCAGTTCTCGATCTGTTCTATGAGTGTCTCCGAGTAGGCGAAGGTCACTATCTCATAATTGAGAAACAGGCTTCGGTTATCAAGGTTGACCGACCCTATCATCCCGCCCGTCATATCTATGAGAATGGCTTTTGCGTGGAGCATCTCACCTTCGTAAAACCGTACATCCACCCCTGCCTCATAGATTTCACGCATATAGGCACCGCGGCCCAGGTCGGCAATAAGATGGTCAGATTCTTTCGGTGTAATGAGTTTGACATCAATATCTCTGTGCCTGGCAATGATGAGCGCTTTCATGAGGTTTTCATCCGGGACAAAATAGGGGGTAACGATCCATATGCGTTCCTTGGCACCGTAAATGGTACTCAACAGGGCTTCATAAAGAGCATCTCTTGGAATATCCGGGCCCGAAGGGATGACCTGGACAATATTTTCTCCTTTGCTTTTTGCCATGCTTTGCGGCTGTATGGCTTCCGACGCTTCGGTAGCATAGTTCCAGTCATTGATAAATACCGTATAGAAGTTGTAGACAGCCGGTCCTTCAAGAAGATATAAAATATCTTTCCACCGTTTGCTGCCGTCATCTTTTCCCATATATTCATTGCTCAGGTTCATTCCGCCGCTCAGTACTTTGGTGCGGTCGAACAGGTAGATCTTTCTATGGTTTCGCAAATTGACGTAGCTTTGGAACGGTTTTTGGAAAAGGGGGACAAAAAAAGCGACTTCTCCTCCTGCGCTGCGCAGTGTTTTAAAACATCCCTGTCTGAAGTAGACACTCCATGAACCGACGAGATCCAGCAGCAGGCGTACCTTGACCCCTTCTGCGGCTTTTCGGCTTAAGGCATCGAGTATGGTCTTTGTGGTTTGGTCATAGGTGAAAACATAGGTACAAAGATCAATGCTTTGCCTGCTCTGTTCAATTTCCTGAAGCATTGTTTCAAATGCTTCTGTGTCAGAGGTGATGAGCTTATAGCTGTTTCCGCTGGTGGCAGGGGGAATACCGTCTTTTTTGAGTATTTGCAGCAGGGGAAGACGTTGGCTCTCTATGTTGTTGGGATGGTTGGTGTGTTCAAAGGTGACAAATGATTTCATCTGCTTGCTTGCTCTTTTCCGAATGCCTATGAGAAAGTAGAGCGGTACAGTAATAATAGGAAGGAAAAAGACGGCAAGAAGCCAGGAGATCATACTGGCAGGAGAGCGCTTCTGGTACAGGATATGGCTGATCGCCGAAAAGACCAGAATGCCTGAGAGTATGATAACAGTATAGGTAAGCAGTATCTGTGCCAGAGAATGTGCTTCCACGGTCAGCCTTTTTTTATATATATTCTATCAAAAAAAGAATATATTAAGGCTATCTTTCCGGAAGATACCTATACGATAGAATTTTTATTTGCGTTTTGCATATCCGTCGGCTATGAAATTGAATTCATATTTGTGGTTCGGATAGGCTTTAAGCCCTTCTGCAACAAATTGCGCTTTGGTGATCTGCCCGTCCCACAGCTGGAACATCAGGTTTCTGAACCAGGTTTTTTTCTCCGGAGTATCCAGCGCCATTCTGTGGTAGTTCGGGTCACTTTTCGTGCTGGTAGCCACGGCGATCATATCTTTATGAAAACGTTCCTGTTTTTCAGGTGAAGCCTGGGTATAGGTTGTCTTCTGTACTACGGGTGCCGGAGCCTCCGGTGAAACGATTGAATTCGTACACCCGGACAAAGCCAGGGCCATGATCCCTGCTGCCGCTATTTTTAATTTCATTTTGTATTCCTCAGTATAGTTAATCTCAAGTATGATTATATCCAATCTTGATAAAGATATTATACATTAAAAACAAATTTGCCTTCGGATTTTTCTTTCATGATCTCTTCATGGGAACCGAACAGACCGTTCATGACTGTATAGACGCCGTTGGCGGGAAGAAGCTGCATATACCCCAGGGCGGAACAAAGGTTGGCGGTAGCTTCTACGGGATCAACACTGAAGGGAACCATGGCTCCGGTGAGAATGATCTTTTTTTCCATTTCAACATCGGCAAGGTACTCGGCTGTCAGATGCATTGTATCGGTACCATGGATAATAATGATCTTTTCATATTCTGTCCGAGTGGCTATAGAGAGAAGTTCAAGGCGGTCCTGGTTTGTCATAGCGAGACTGTCTTTTCCTATGATGTTCATGAGTTCGAAGGAACACAGCCATTTGGATGCGATCTCCCTTACGGCAGCGGATGTTTCATCAATGACAAGATCTCCTTTGATCGGATCATAGATCTTGTTGAAAGTGCCGCCTGTGCTGATAATCAGTGTTTTTTGCATATTGTGCCTTGTTTTTGTGTGAACTTCTTTTATTTTACCTCAATGATGATAAAATACGGGAATTTAAATTATGGAGAAGAAGTATGATCATGAAGGGTAAAAAAGGCGTCATTCTCGGAATCGCCAACAAGAAATCCATTGCATACGGCATTGCCAAAGCATGTCAGGCGCAGGGTGCTGAAATGGCCATTACATTTCTTAACGAACGTTTTGAGCAAAAACTCGCTCCCATTGCAGAAGACCTCGGATGTGCTGCGAGACTCTACCCCTGTGATGTCAGCAGACCCGAAGAGATTGCAGCGCTCAGGGAATCTCTTGAAAAAGATTTCGGTCAGATCGATTTCATCGTACACTCCATAGCCTTCGCGCCAAAAGAGGGACTCAGCGGCCGTTTTGTGGACATTTCCAAAGAGGCGTTCGATGTGGCCATGGATATCTCCGTGTATTCACTCATCGAGATCACGAGAGAGCTGAAGCCTATTCTTTCTGACCGCTCTTCTGTTCTGACGCTCTCTTATTACGGCGGAGAGAAGTACATCCCCAACTACAATCTTATGGGGGTGGCAAAAGCGGCACTTGAAATGACGGTAAAATATCTGGCCGAAGATCTCGGAAGTGACGGTATCAGGGTCAATGCCATCAGCGCAGGACCCATCAAGACACTTGCTGCGGCAGGGATCGGTGATTTCTCTTTCATGCTCAAATGGAATGCGGCACATGCACCGCTGAAAAAGAATGTGACCATTGATGAAGTGGGGAATTCAGGTATGTACCTGCTTTCAGACCTTGCTTCGGCTGTTACGGGAGAGATCCACTATGTAGACGGCGGATTCAACATTATGGGAATGCCTGCTGTTGAATTCGATGAGAACGGCAAACCGCATATTGCCTGGAATGGGGAGTCAAAATAGGCTTTGCCTGTTTTGAAAAGTTAAGCGAATGTCTAATTCCTCAACGCTCAACGCTCAGCGCTCGAAGCAGGACTCTGCTGAGTACCTTGCCAAAAAAGCTTTTTTCGACAAAGTGCTGACCATTTATGGACGTAATGCTGTTTTGGAAGCGTTGGAAGACCCGAACATCACTATCCATAAACTCCATCTCTCGAAGTCCAACAAAGACGCTCCGGTACTGGAGCAGATGAAATCCATCGCCAAAAAAAGAGGGTTGGAAGTCGTCTATCACGACAAGGCTTCTCTCTCACGCATTTCCAAAAATGCCAAGCAGGACCAGGGGGTGGCACTTGATATTGTTCTGGAACAGTTTGGAGATGAAGAGAATTTTAAAACAGCACACAATAAATACCGTATTATTGCACTGGATGGTGTAACCAATCCGCAGAATCTGGGAATGATCATCCGTTCCTGTGCAGCAGGAGATGTAGATGCAATCCTTCTGCCGACTAAAGGTACTGCACAGATAAGCCCTTTGGTCATTAAAGCGAGTGCGGGCACGCTTTTTAAAATGCCCATCATTAAAACTTCCAACCTCAAAAAGACACTGGCGTCTTTTAAAAAAGATGGTGCCAATCTTTATACACTCTCTTCCTATGCCAAACAGAGTTATAGAGAACAGGACTACAGTGACAAAACGATTTTTGTTTTGGGTAATGAAAGTGAAGGGGTAAGCAAAGAGGTGGAAAAACTTTGCAATGGAAGCATTGCCATCCCTATGCAAAGAGGGGTAGAGTCCCTCAATGTGGCTGTTACTGCTTCTTTGTTGGCATTTCTTTAAAGTATTTACTTAGTGTGGTAATGTTTTAAACCAATATCTCTTTTCTACTAAAAAACAGTACGGACTATATTCTCTCAGTACTGTCCAAATAGATCTACTTAAAAGTATAAGTGTATTACCTCTGTTTGACGAGATCTGTCTTTTGGAACACCCACAGTTGATTCCTGCGTGAGGATGAAAGTTTGACTTGAAGCAAGTCTCATAATAGGTTATAATAGGCCAGAGGAGTTCCTATGACAGAGGCAGAAAATAATGAAGACCTGTTCCAAAAGATTGGTGTAGCTATCAGCAATGAGAAGATAAAGATAGACCTTGGAGAAAATGTCGGGATCAAAAATACTGTAGTCATTCATTCTATGTAAGATATCAGTATATCTTCAAAAATCGAAAGGATATCACATGAATAAAAATATGCTCAAAGTACTTTTCATCATACTTGCAACACTTTTTTTAACAGCTTGCAGCGGAGGAAATGGTAGTACAAACACTATTGCTTCCACAACACTTACCAATCAGCAAAAAGCCATACAGACCATTGCAGAGTATGCACAGAACGGTGAGAATACCCCCACGGTCAAAGATTATACCGATGCCGGTGTGAAAGGGGTAACACAGAACAACCTTGCTCAGATCAATGCGGCTGTAAAAGCGCTTACCTATGATGATGTTGATACCCGTGCGGAGATACAGGCACTCTTTGATGATCTTGGACTTGCCTGTGCTCAGGTCATTACCCATGCGTATGATCCTGCTACAGGAGCCGAACAGGATTTTCCCACACCTTGTGATGTACCTGACGGATGGATTGTGGGTCATCCTGCTGCAGATACAGTCAAACCCGTCATTACGCTGCTGGGCAGTGCAGAGGTGCATCTCACGGTAGGAGACAACTATACTGATGCGGGTGCTACAGCCAACGACAACAAAGATGGAGATATTACTGATAAGATACAGGTCACATCCAATGTCGACAGCAACAAAGAAGGAAACTATGCCGTCACTTACAATGTCTCTGATGCTGCAGGCAATCAGGCTGACGAGGTAACAAGGGCTGTGCAGGTGAGGAAAATTTCCTATATCTATGGACAGGCAGGATCTCATCCCGTCGCTCATCATGATGAAGTAGATGCCAATATGACGACAGTCTATTATCCTACCGATATACCTGCTGGGGTAAAAGTACCCGTCATTTTTTTTGCCTCTGGGTATGGTTCGGATGACGCAAGAGATTATGAGGCTCTTTTAACATTTGTTGCCAGTCATGGATACTATGTCATTTACGCCAAACACGCATGGAGTCAAGTCTTCGCCAATTTGGATAAGATGCTTGACAATGCCAATGGGATACTTCCTAAGCTTGACACTACGCGTATTGGAGTGATGGGACACTCTTTGGGTGGAGGTTATACTTTTAATATACTCAAACACTTTTCAGATAGGGGGTATGGTACAAATGGTAGATTTGTCATGGTGCTGGAAGGCTATTATGCTTATGATCTCACTAAACAAGAGATGCAGCATCTCCCTTCAAATACCAATGTGGTGATGCAACAGTATGGTGCAGGAGGGAATAATGCGGTAAACGATACTGACCCTCGTATCACACTGACAGAGTTTTATATGCTTGATTCCATACCAAACAATCAAAAAGATTGGCAGATAGTAGAGAATGCAGACCATCATTATCCTAAAGGAAACAAACCCTATAGCCAGATGCAGGGGATATTAAAACCATTGGATGCACTGATGGAATATACATTTAAAGGTACGGCTTCAGCACATGATGTGGCACTGGAAATGGGAAGTGACGACCCTTATGCCTATGGTAACGGCATACAGACAGTCAATCCTACCGATGACTATAGTTATAAATGTGATTATGATATCAATGTAGCCATAGATTACTGCGATATGGCACAGTGGTACAGTAACAAACAGTTGATTCTTCACCAAAAAGGGCACTGGCTCCCTATGATGGCAGGTAATTTTGCTTCAAGGGCAGCTTATATTAACACTTTGCCTTTTTCTGGATTTACCATGGTCGGTAACTCCTATACTGACAGGGTGATGGAGTCCAATACTCCATTATTACCATATACCTATATTTGGGATGAAGTGAAAGATGTAAAAGACCTGTATCCTACCAAATCAAACTTTTTAACAGTACATATGCATTATCCAGGAGATTTTTGGGATGATACTGTATGGAGCAATGTCATAGCAAACTTTAAAACTCTGGCAAAAGTAGCCAAAAACTTAGGCTACAGAGGGATTGTCTATGATGATGAAGCCTATGATGTAGAGAGTCACAAAATGATCAACTACAAGCATGGCAATGCGTGGTACGATGATGATGCCTATAGAAATCCTAACTATACTTTTGCAGAACACTCAGCCAAGATTACAGCACGTTTCCAGCAGATTATGGAAGCAATGGTGAGTGAATATCCCGCTATCGATGTGCTTTACTACCACTCTCCTGTGGAGGGACATATAGAAGCTGACCATGGTATCAATGGACACCCTGTGGTTGTCAATGTAGGGTTGGAGCGCCAGCATGAGTGGACAGGGGCTATGTTTACGGGATTGAAAAAAGGACTGTCACATCAGGCAACACTACATGATATGGGCGAAGACTACCGACTGCGAACAGAGGCGCATTTTAACGATGCTTATGCTTGGCGCAAATACACCATTGCCTCAAATGCTACCAATGATGCCGTAGATGCCACCCAGCATTGGATAGTCCCACCAGAAGAGCGTGCCACGTGGGCTACAGAAGTACAGGTAAACTTTATGGTTTCCAATGAACCATTGGCAAGCCCTTCATATCCTGAGTTTGACACTACCAATACCGTAGGACTCAATGATATGAAAACCACACTGGAACGTGCACTGGACAAGAGTGATACCTATGTTACTTTCTATTCTGCCTCTTCATCTGACAATAAAGGCGGGCGCATTCCGCTAGACTGGCTTAATGACCCTGCTACGCATGCAGATGACGGCTCGGCATATAGTTTAGATCCAGATTGGAAAGCGATGGTAGAAGAGGTGTATCATACCAAGGTATTAAAGTAACATAAGCTTGTTTCTCAGCTTATTTGTGGATACGCATAGAGGAGTACATACGATCAAAAATCCTCACAGTTTTGTGTAGTGCGCCCCGTCTTTGTCAAGATTGCTTTTGTAAAGTACTATTTGCGGAAGTATGCTGCCTAAAGGCTTCTCCTTGTAACTAGTGAGTACCTCTTTGTAGGCTCTGTAATCACGTATCTGTTTGATGCGGCACAGCGTGATGTGCGGTTTGAAACGGTAGAGGTCAAACCCCGCTGCCTTGAACTCTCTGGCTTTGTCATAGAGCAGTTTTGACACCGCTTTTGCAAAAAATATCCGCGGTGGTCTGCCGAAATATCCAAGCCCTGTAACAGGTACCTCCTCTTCCAACGGTACAACGGAGGCAAGTTGTGTTTTAATCGGCTCTGCATCCTCGCACTCTCCGAGAAAGACCCAGGTCAGATGCAGGTTTTCCTCCTCGACCCATTTCCCCTCGATGATGTCTTCAAAATCTTTTTGAATGGCAGCATAATCATCAAAGATGACAGGGGAGGCGATGAAGAGGCGCATAGGATTTCCTTTTTTTCTTCTATTATAGTTAAATATGCACATTTTTCATGCAACTTATTGACTTTTTTTGATACTTTTTAGCTAAAATAATTAAAAGAAGGCAGACAAAACAAGTGAAGATCATACATTTTTCAGACACTCATTTAGGATTTAGTGATTTAGATGTTACTAATGATGAGGGTATCAATCAGCGTGAGGCGGACTTTTACAAGGCTTTTGAAAATGTGGTTGATGCCATCATCGAAACAAAGCCGGACTATGTCATGCATACCGGAGACCTGTTTCATCGCGCTTCACCGTCCAACCGTGCCATTACCTTTGCCCTGACGCAGCTTAAACGTATCGAAACAGTTGGTATTCCGTTTGTTATCATTGCGGGGAACCATTCCACTCCCAGAACAACCAGCTCTTCTCCCATACTCAAAGCCCTCAGCACCCTTGATAATGTATATGCTGTATTTAAGCAGCGCTATGAGCCGGTGGTGTTTGATGATATCATTTTTCATGCTTTGCCCCATATCAACGATGAACGCATTATCCCTGATGAATTGAACAGAATAGAAGCCAATATAGACCTAAAAAAGAAAAATATCCTGATGATGCACTGTTCGGTCGGGGCACATTATCTGATGCATGAGTTCGGTGAGTGGGTCTATCCTAAAGAGCGTGAAGATATTTTTGAGAAAATGGACTATGTGGCTTTGGGGCACTGGCATGGGTTTGGTGCTGTAGGAAAACATCCCAATGTCTACTATGCAGGCTCTACTGAACGTACCAGCAGCGCGGACAAACGAGATGACAAGGGGTATGTGCTTTTGGAGCTGG
>NZ_WGDD01000027.1 GCF_015493435.1 Sulfurovum sp. | reverse complement strand
TCCTCCTGCCGATCCCAGTCCGATGGAAACCCCTCCGACCGTTACGCTGAGCGTACCGATAAGCAAACCGATGACAATACCGAAGGAGAGTGTGACCATGTCGGTCTCCACACCGTCACGCACCACTTTACCCATGAATTCGCCCATAGCCTCTATCTGGGTGAGGGGTTCCCAGTACCGTGAGCACATCATTCTTTTCCAAAACGGTATTATCATCATACACTATACGTTTGCCTCTCCTGCGTATCTCCATCAGCATTAGACCGAAACGTCTTCCGATGGCAAGTTCGTAAAGGGGTCGCCCTATGACCGCATCATTTTCTACAATGATCTGTGCGCTGTCCTGTACATCCTCACTGATCCACTCAGGTATGATCTCTTCCGCTATCCTGGAGATTTTTTCGGCAAAATATCGTCATGGTCCAAGCACCTCAATGACATCGCCTACCTGTAGGCCATTCTCATCCACAGGAAAGAACTTCTCTTCCCTTTTGATCTTTATTACGGAACGGTGATCCCAGTACTTCTCTTTCAGCTCGTCCAGACTGAGGGTTTCGATCTTTGGATCGGTGATCCGGTAGGCCCTCAGAACGACATTGTCCGGCAAAGCAATGCTTTCTTCATCGGAACTGCTGAAACGTCTTGCCTCCTCAGACAGGTCGATACCAAGGAATTTCGGTAGATACTGTATCGTCATAATCAATCCTACCAGGCCAAAGATATAGGTGACCGCATACCCCATGGACATGTTCTTGATGAGCTGATCGGCGGTCCACCCCTCCTGCATGGCTATGGAACCGGACTGTACCGCATCCTGCGCCGCCGCAAGCGTCGGGGAAGAGGTCAGGCCGCCGGAGAGCAGTCCCGCGGACATACCCGGTGGCAGGGAAAGGAAATAGGCCCATGCCGCGGCAACAAGAAAACCTGTCGTAGCTACCACGACCGCCAAAGCAAAATACTTGAGTCCGTCCTGTTTGAGTACTGCAACAAAACCGGGGCCGGCCTGATAGCCTACGGAAAAGATAAAGAGGGAGAAACCGATCATCTGGGCTGAACTTGAGATCTTGAAACCGAAGTATCCAAAGATCAGACCAGCAAAAAGCACACCGGCAACAGAGCCGAGCGAGACCGGACCAAAACGGACCTTTCCTATGAGGTACCCCAGTCCGAGGACGAGGAAAAAGGAGAGGTCGAGATGGTCATGCAGAAAAGGAAGGATCGATTCATTGATATTTTCTATATGCATACCGTTCCTCCTTCTCTGTCAAAAGCGTTCTTAGAACTTGTATCCACCGATCAGTCTGAGCGCAGAGATATCCGGCTGCTGATCGAGATCGACATACTCGTAGGTTCCTGTAAAGTAAACACCGTTGGGGTTATTGTAACTTACACGGAGACCATAGAGTTTTTGATACTCCTGCCCTTCTCCGTTCAAAGAGGACTTTGAATATTCCGGGTCAAGGTCAAAGTAGGTGTATCTCGCACCGACCCATAGGCCATCGAAGCCCTGCTTCCCGAAGTCGTAACCAAGCTGCGCTTTGTAGGAGTTCGCATTTCTCAGGCTGCCCGCTTCGAAGAAGTGGAAGATCATCCCGTTGGCGAAGTAAGGGTATCCACCCCATGCACCCAGCGTGTCGCCCGTACCGTCTCCGTCCGTATAGAACGATGCACCCAGTGCGACGTCAAAGCCATTGTCGTGACTGGCATTGGCACGGATCGAATAAATACTGTAGTCGATCGCTCTGCCGCCATATGTACCATCTCCATTGTCAATATCATTGGCATAGTAGCTCTTCAAACCACCGACACCCTGGAAGTCAATGAGCTGTGCACCCAGATCATACTTGAAACTCTCCCCTTTGCCGGTATAGTCATACTGCGCAAAGAAAGTGTTATAGTAATCATTCATGTAGTAATCCCAGATCTGAAGGTTATGGGTATCATCTGAATATTGGAATACACCTGTCCACACCCCTTCATCTCCTGCGATCTTTTTGTAGGCACCGTTCACAAAACTGGCGTCAGACATAGTGTGCCACTCTGTTCCGTTAGCGCCACTGTCCCATACACCAGCCATTTTATAGAAGTATCCTCCGGCCATCATGATGTTCTCGAAACTCTTGTTCATGTAGTAGGCACCCTGGAAACTGTCCGCCTGCATGTACCAGTCATCCGCATCAACCATCGGGGTGACGATCTCTTTTGCACCCGCAAGCAACTTGTGTGCACCGTCTGCGGTTTCGTACGCGATGTAGGCTTCCTGAAGGATGGCGAAGGATTTACGCTCTACCGAATCGAAAACGAAGGTTCGCTGCTCATAGAGCTCATCGTTGATACCGAAGTCCGTCGCACCCGCACCGGTGATCTTGAAAGTGAAACCGTTGTAGTTGGGCGAACTCAGGGAGATCTTCGGAACAAGGTAGACACCTCGTGAATCGGCGTGGCCCTTATTTGTGTCCGGATTGACCGGAATGATTTTACCGCTGCCTGGATCGATATGTGAAGGAGGGTTGCTGTAGTCATAGTTCAGGTATCCGGCCCGCAGGTCGCCTGTGATCTTCCAGCCGCCGCCTATGTCATACCCGTCGCTTTTTTCATTTTCATGCGTAACCGTTTCATAGGCATGGTCTTCATCCACAGTATCGTTTTTCTTGCTGTCGATCGCTTCCGATGCGAACAGTGCGCTGGATACGGAAGAGGCAAAAAGCAATGCCACTGTCAGTTTGGAATACGAAATTTTCATCCTCTATCCCTTTACTGTGCCAAGGGATTGATGCCCAATTTTTCGATGATATATGCCGCCGATTTCTGTCCTCTTACGGAGTTGCCGTATTTGTCAAGCGGCGGAGAGACGACACCGATACCCATTTTCCCAGGCACTACTGCAAAGATACCGCCGCCCACACCGGATTTGGCCGGTGTTCCGGTCAGGTAGAGCCAGTCGCCTGCATTGTCATACAGTCCTGCGGTTGCCATGACAGCAAGGATCTTCGGTACATACTTTCGGTCAAGTACTCTTTTACCCGTTTCCGGGTTGACACCGTGGTTGGCCAGTGTCGCTGCCATCACACCCAGATCATGTGAAGAAATATTGACAGAGCACTGTTTGGTATAGACTGTTGTCGCTTCAAGCGGGTCGGAACCCATTCTTCCGTATGCGTCGAGCAGTTTGGAGATCGCCTGGTTTCTCTTGTTGTCGTTCACTTCGGAATCATAGACCACTTCGTTGAAGTTAAGTTTTTTCCCGGCAAAGTCATCCATATTCTGCTTAATCTTGGCCCATCTCTCTTTGGAATCTTTCGCTTCAACCCATGACGTCGCCTGAATGGCACCGGCATTTACAAACGGATTTGAAGCGCTTCCGTCATGCAGTTCGATAGCGATGATGGAATTGAATGCCAACCCCGTAGCATTGACACCGATCTTTTCCTGAAGGAACTTTGCCCCTCTTTCCTGTAATACTTTGCAGGCGGTAAATACTTTGGAAATCGACTGGATGGAAACTTCTGCTTTCGTATTGCCAATTTCATAGACTTTGCCGTTGGGTGTTACCAGTGTGATACCAAACGTCTTCGGGTCTACTTCAGCCAGTGCCTTGATGTAGTCGGCATTTTTTCCTCCTTGACTCGCTTTGAACTTTTCATACGCTTCTTTGAGCACCGCGTTGATATGTTCTTCTGTCAGCGAAGTCTTCTTCACCTCTGTTTTGGTCACTGCAGGAACCGGTCCTTTAGCCTGAACAGGACTTGTCCCGAGCATAATCAGCGATGCACAGACGATGGAAAGCCCCGCAATTCCCCGTTTGACTAAATATCTGGTCTTAAGCTTCATCTCTTTCTCCTTTAATGAATCTAATTAGACATTATGCTAACGTAAACAATTTATGTTTATCATAAAAACAAATGAAATCGGAATGTTAAATGAGAGATATAAAACATTTTTACTCAGCAAGTGCCATTCTTGCCAGCAAACCTGCGGTCGTGGTATATCCTGTTTCAGTAAATTTCAATATTCCCTGTGTATTGTAGATAAAAGTCGTGGGAAACGCTTCGACCCGAAAACGTTTTGCCCATTCCCCGTTCTTGTCATTGAGAACCCTGTAGTGCAAGCCTTTTTCCTGTAGAAAATGCCTGATCTTTTCATCACTGCCCGAATTGACAGCTATGGTCAAAACTTCATACTTTTGTGAAACACGCTCTATATTTGCTGCTTCAAGTTTACAGGTGGGACACCACGTTGCCCAAAAATGTATGAGCAAAGGCTTCCCTTTGCGCAGTGCATAACTGCTGCCATCTACCAGTCGTACCGTCGAAGCAGGCAGTACTTTTGAATCAAGTTCCGGTGTACGGATATAACTTATCATATTAGATAATATAAATATGGCAATCCCCCCGATGACTATTTCTTTGAGCCACTTCTTATTCCACATCCAGCCCATCCCAGAATTCATCATAGTTTAAATTGGTCATAGCGTTCTCGTCATTTATATTCTGTTCCATGAGCTTTTGCTGCTGTGCGGCAAAATATTGTTCCAGTGCCTCTTCTATCATGCTGCTGGCATCTTTGTCGAGTATTTCGGAAAAGGTCAGCAGTGCTTCAACCGTATCGGGTTTCAGCGTGATCTCGATCTCTTTCATTGGCTGTTTATCTCACTTGGTTTGGGTTCCCTCTTTCTGACCTGCCTGAGCTGTTCTTCCCTTTTTGGTGTCGGATCGGGAACCTGCTCCACGATAATATCGATGATCTTATCGTTGTGGATACCACTGAACTTGGTATGTTCACTCTTAACGATACGGTGTCGAAAAACGTCATGTATAACACCCTGTACATCTTTGGCAGTCACTTCCTGTCGTCCCCTCATCCAGGCGTGCACCTGTGCGCATTTGGTCAAAGCCAGTGAACCTCTCGGACTGACACCGACATCGATCATAACACCAAGCTGTTTGCTGTAGCGAAGCGGATACCGTGTAGCAAATACCAGTTCCACAATATATTTTCCTATCGCTTCGCTTATCTGCACCCCGGCAATTTCATCTCTGGCGGCGAAGACCATCTCCTGCGATACTTTTTCATACTGCTTTTTCGGATGGGCAGATGCATTCAGTATCATTTGTACCATTTTGTATTCTGAATCCATATTGACATAGTCAATTTTTACATGCATCAGAAAACGGTCTTTCTGTGCTTCAGGCAGCGGGTACGTCCCCTTCTGTTCCAAAGGATTCTGGGTAGCCAGCACCACAAAAAGCCTGGGCAGGGAATGGGTGATACCCGCTACGGTTACCTGCTTTTCTTCCATTGCTTCAAGCATGGCCGACTGTACCTTGGCCGGGGCCCTGTTGATTTCATCCGCTAAAATAATATTTCCAAATATGGGACCTTCATGGAACTTGAATGTCCGGCTCCCGTTCTCTATATAAAGCCGCTCTTCTCCTATCACATCCGCAGGTTCCAGGTCCGGAGTGAACTGAATACGCGAAAACTTCGCATCAATCGCATCGGCCATCGCATGGACCGCTTTGGTTTTTGCCAATCCGGGCAATCCTTCAACAAGCAGATTTCCGTCTGCCAGCATCCCCATAATAAAACGTTCTACAATATGCTCCTGACCTATAATTTCCTGGTTCATACGCTGAAACACTATTTTGATCGCCTCTCGTGGTGTCATACTTATTCCTCTGTGTTATTCCGGATTGTACACTGGAGACCAGCCCTCTTTGGCATCTCTGTTACCTATTCCGGGTTTGTCTATTATTGTAACATAAATCACGCTACAATACGGCCATGGAACTTACAGATAAAAATTATGAAACGATCATCAAGAACAATGACAGACCAGTCTTTGTAGACTTTTACTCCCCTACATGCGGCCCCTGCCAGATGCTGATGCAGCTCATCGATGAACGGCTGGAAACATACGGGAAAGAGAATGACATACCCGTAGTAAAATGTGATGTCAGCCAAAACCCGAAACTTGCTTCTGCATTTAAAATACAGTCCGTCCCCTTTACCATTGCCATTATGCCCGGCGGAAAACTGAAATATCCGGAACTCGGGGTCAAAGATGCGGCGTACTACTTTAACATCATCGACAAACTGGCGGGGAAAAAATCTTTTTTCTCAAAACTGTTCGGATAAACCAGTCGGAGACGGTACAGAAGTATCTCTTTGGAGGCTGGTGAGATATTATTTCTCATGCCTAAAGATATTCAATGTATAACGTTTAGGCGGCCGTCCACCGGTTTTGGATTCATCACAGTATGTTTTTCCAGATACCCGGCCATGATCGTATAGAATGTCGTATAGGTATTTTTTGGGTTGGTGCCATACTGTTTGAACCAGAAATAGCCGTCACCGGCATGTGTAACAAGGTAGGCATTGGATAAAAGCGTATATT
>NZ_WGDD01000026.1 GCF_015493435.1 Sulfurovum sp. | reverse complement strand
TTACATTCATTATGGCAAAAGCAGAGAAAAACATATCTGCCGCTGATTTAGCCAGAAATATTACAAAGCAGACAGGACTGAAAGCTGTTACGGACAATGCTTTTAAAAAAGAAACCGTGCTGTGGTATTTAAAAAACTCCGAAGATGTGGGCGACATGATCAATATGGTCATTCTTGCCATGCTGGTCGGATTTGGTGTCACCGGTGTCATGCTCTATATGTTTACATACGAAAACCTTAGACAATATGCTGTACTCAAAGCGATGGGAGCATCCAATAGGCAACTGGCAATGATGGTGTTCACGCAGGCGTTTATAGGTGTGATCATCGGAAGCGGTATAGGAATAGGGGTGTGTGCTCTGTTAGGAGAGAGTGTTGCAAGTGCGGATTTTCCGTTTCGCATGATGTGGTTCGCACCGCTGCTGGGATTTTTCGGTGTATGGATCGTGAGTATTACCGCAGCTTTGATCAGCGTAAGACCTGTGCTGAGCATGGAGCCGGGTATTGTCTTTTCCCAAAGATAAAAGGTACCACTGCCAAGAAGAGATAAAGTTCCCGAAGCGATCGGACTGTGCTATCCGAGCAGTTGACTGTTTAACTTTGCGACGATGTTCAAATGTGCCAAAGTACTTTTATCCAACTTTTTTTGTCTGATCCCTGACACCATACTGACAAGATAGTCATAGGAATCCAGTCTGACGTCTTTTCTGTGCAATGCGGCATTGCTGAGATGTTCAAGAATCTCGTCATGGCTTACCACAGAGGTAAGCCTATCGGCCATCTGAGCGAGAAGCTCTTCTTTTCCATTCATGAATGATGCGGCGATCCTGTCTGCCGCATCTTCATCGAGTCCTCTCTGGTGTAAAAGAGAAGCAATACTTTTTGTAATGCGCTTACTGCTCTTTGTTTTGGTCTGAATGGTATTTTGCAGTTCTGTAGCGGCAAGCGGATTCAGTGCCAGGACAGAAACAAGTATGGTCAGACCGATAAAATGATGTTTATGCATAATAATATTCCTTTACACTATTGTAGTACATGAAACTTAATGTGTCTCGATCTTGACTGTACCCTGCTTCATACCCGCACCGCATTTTCCCGAACCGCACTTCATTTTCATACCTTTGCCCTGACCCATGCCTTTTTTCATCATATTCCCTTTTCCGCCATGATGTTTGTTTTTGTTGGCAAGCAGGAAAAGGAGCTGATCTTTGCTCAAAATATCTTTTGTTTTTTCTATACAGTTCAAATGAACCATGGTCGCTTCTGCTTCCAGTGATGCCAGTTTGTCAACTTTTGCCTTGAGGTCAGCAGCTTTTGCACCGGACATACTTGCCTGTACGATCTCTTTTCTCAGTGCGATCACTTCAGGCTTTACCTTCAGTACGGTTCCCATTGTCTCTTTTCTGACCGCAGTAAGTTTTGTCTTCTGCTCAGCGGTAAGTGCAAATGCGGGATTATCCCAGTTTTGCATTACGCTTCTTGTCAAATGGGGAAGTCCGTGCTTAATGAGAAAAGGCGAGTTCATTTTTCTTCTCATCATTTTCTTTTTCATCATTTTCTTTTTCATAGCCATTTTATTTCCGCCCATTTTCCCCTTTTGCATCATACCTGCACCGCATTTTCCGGCAGCACATTTCATGCCGCCTTCCGCCTGTGCCGTAACAAGAAGCAGGGAGAGTGCCGTGAGTGAAGTAAGTGTCAGTTTTTTGATCATAAGATTTCCTTTTTATAGTGTTGGTTTACAATGGTACTTTGGTTTTGTTAATGGGATGTTAATACGCTTTGGTATCGACAATATCTTCTTCATTCCCTTCCTCTGCGGAGACTTCCTTCACAGAAGGCAGCGCATGAATCTGCTGCAGCTGTGTAGACTCAAAATGTTTTTTCTTCCACTCTAATGCTTCCAACGCTTCTTCAAGACCCAAAAGTACCTGTCGTTTCGGCTCCAGTGTTTCAAGCAGATTCAAACGTTCAAGCTCCTGCGCAAGCAGTTTCATTTCAAATTCTTCTATCTCATCATTCAGCGCTAAAATCTCTTTCTCTTTTGTTGAAAGTATCTGGCGTCGGGCCCCCTCTTCCATAAAAGTGCTGTACTGAGTTTTAAATTCTTCCATGGAAATGGCTTTTTGGGCAAACTGTTCATTGAGTCTTTCGAGCGTACGTTCTTCAAAAAATATCTCATTTTGAAATTTTTGCAATGCTGCTTCATCTTCGGAATTCAATTGGGTTTGCAGCAGGATCTTGTGTTTAAGTTTTTCGATTTCCTCCGTATAGTTCGCCACCGCATCAATATAGGCAAAAACACCCTCTTTGTAACGATCTTCGATTTCTCTTGCAATCAGAGAAATGGTATTACGCATATCGGTTGTCGACAATACTGCAGGCGAAAGATAACTATATTCACTATGGTTACCCATGCCTGAAAGAGCTAATTCTTCGTGTTCCGTATGGTTTTGTGTGTCTTCTGCGTCACTATATTCGGCTGATTGGTTTGTCTTATTCATCCGTTTATCCAGCCTATACCGTCATACCGGCACGTTCAAGCAGTCTGGCTCTTTTGTTCTGCTGTGCCTCAAGTTTTGCAACGACCTGGTTTTTGGTTCCCTCTTTGGCTTTTTTTTCAAGCATCTCTACGGTATGGTTAAGCTCCACAATCTGTTTTTCCAGTTCATGTTCTTTTTTGGTTCTGTTGTATTCATTTTTTGCTGACACTTCCCGGAACCATTTGATCTTTTCATCTTTTTCCTCAAGCAGTGCATTCTGACGCTTTATTCTGTTTTTATATAAAATGACAAGGTAGGTCAAAAAAAGTATTATCAGAGCTGCACTGAGCACAACCGGCCACACGAACACCCCTTCCTGCTCCCCTACGGAGGCCTCTGCCAAAGTCGTACCAAACAGCAGCATGGCACTTATCATCATTTTTTCTTTCATGTTCATCACTTTCTGTCTTTTTTTCAATAGCAGTATTCTACTTACTTTGTGTAAATCATATATTAATCGCTTATTTCTCTTCAGATTTCTTTTCACAAATTTCTTTTTCTCTGGCTTGATGAACGGTTATTGCCGGGTAGGCAAAATCAAGGTCAAACTTTTTGAGTATTTCAGCAATCTTGTACATGACGTCCTCTTTGACAGCAAGCCACTCCTGCCAGACGACCGAACGGGAGAAACAGTAAATAAGAATGTTGATGGATGAATCCGCGAATTCATCCATATAGACAAGCGTGGTCCGTTTTACCCCTTTGAAATCCTCTGCCGAAATGATCTTCGGCTGCCTGTAGTAGGACTGGAACTTTGTTCGTTCATTCGCGATACCGGGATGCTCCTTCAGCATGGTGCGTATATCTTCCACCGCCTCTCTTATATCGTTGAAATCGGACTCATACGTGACACCGACCTTCATTTTGATACGTCTTCCAATACTTCTTCGGCTCCAGTTCTTGATACCTTCGTTCACCAGTTTGAAGTTGGGAATGGAGATGAGCGCATTGTCAAACGTACGTATGGTCGTGGCCCTGAGGCCGATCTCGACGACCGTACCGTCCATATTGTCTATCTCTATCCAGTCGCCCTGCTCGAAAAGATCCCCGGCCAGAATGGAGATGGAGCCGAAAATATTGGCGATGCTGTCCTTTGCCGCGAATGCCACGGCGAAACCACCGATACCCAGACCGGAAAGGACGGCGGTCAGGTCAACACCGAGGATGTAGAGAATGAGGATAAATGCAATCAGTATCATAACGATATTAAAGCTTTTTATAGCCAGGTTCACGACCTCTTTTTTGAGGTATTTCTTACTCTGTATGTGTTCAAGCCTCATATGTACAAGGAAGTTACTGCTCCGATAGATGAGAATGGTGAACAGGATAATATAGAGTATTGCAAAGCCTTTGCTGATCATGACGCTTTGTGTATCGACACCGAAAAAAACGACCAATATCAACTGGATAATGAAGAGTGTTACAATGATATTGAACAGTTTGGTGATATGACTATGGATGTAATTGACATCGTCTTCACTGACTTCATAATGTTTCAATACGATATTCGTGATCAGATAGATGAGTTTCTGTATCAGAAGAATGAAGAGAATAACCACGATAAATACAGTGAGTTTGCTGCTGTCAAGGCCAAATGGCGTAAGGTAGCGGTTAAACTGCTGTCCCAGGGCAGACGCGTTCACTTTGCTGGCAAAAGCGAAGAGTTTCGCATCTGAGAGCCTCGCGGTACGATAGATATTCAGACGATTCTCCACCAGTTTGGCGCTGAAGGTCCTGCTCACCGATGCGAGGAGTTTGTTGCGCTCTACCGATTCCTGGATCTCTCTGATCAGACTGCTCCCCTTGTCTGCATTCGCTTCAAGTACCTTATAGATCTTTGGATCCAGAGGCTTGTACTCTGAAAAATGTTTCAGGAGTATCTCATCGACCTTGTCTTCGTAAAAGGCTTTTGATTTGTTTTCCGTGTGCCGCAGTACGTCAGTGAGAACCCCTCTGATCATATTCCTGACCAGGTACTCATGCAGGATCGCCTCATCCCTCAGCACAGCCGTCCTGTTGCCTCTCTGTTTGTTTCTGTTAAGGCGGAGTTTGAGTTTGCTTATCTGTGTCCTGTAGGGGTTCGATGCCAGGAGATGCTCTTTTTTATTGGTCGCATACTGCAGGAAAAAACTCTGGTATTCCCTGTCCTGGTCTTTTTCTATGGTTTGCCTCTCCTTCTTTGTCAGGTTCTGTTCGAGCAGCAGCTTTTCCACTTTCATCTGTTGGTCGATGAAAGTATCGAGTGTCGTGCCCGCCAGGAGTATCGAAGTAAAGAGAAGGGTCAGGAGAAGTAGCTTTTTCAAAAAGTGTCCTTTGTGTATCGTCTGAAAGTATATGATATGGGAGTGAACAGAGCAATCGTACTCATACGTAAAGCTTCCAGAACTCTCCGAATTCTTTTTCGAACATACGCAGTCTCAGCTCAAGGCTCTCTTTGATCACCTGGCTTTTGCATAGGAAAAAGAAGACACGCGGAGAGTATGGCTTGTGTTTGATCGCCAATACATCATGATACTCGTTCTTCATGCTGCACAACAATGACCGTATCTGTTCCTCATGGGAGAAACAGCGTCCCAGGTGCTGGTATACGATGCATACTTCAAGGTACGGCAGTCTGTAAAAGTAGCTGATCTCATCGGCAAAGATATATTTGTGGGGATAGACCTTCTGTGCATAGTGCGAAGAGAGTGTCAGGAATTCGAATGTTTTCTCTGCCCTTTTGCATTTGAGTGCCATACCGTTGTCGGGCGCCACAGCGACTATCTGTGACCTGCTTGAGAACATGAGTGCCCTGTTGAGCCAAAGATAGCGGTCTTCGAGTGCCTTGGGTACTTTGTCGTAAAAAAAGCGGGCATTTTTCAGGAGCTTGAGCTTTTCAAGCTCCTCCACTTCACGCCTGTTGCGCATCAGCAGGTCCATCAATGAGGTTTCGAGATATTCGTCGCTTCCCATCATGCGTTCAAAATAGTCTATATGTCTTCCGTCATTGTTCTCTTCGCCCTCACCTTCATGCAAAAACCATATCTGTGAAAGCGTTTTCCCTGACATAGGGCTCTCTTCCTGGTCAAAAAGATAACGGAAAAGCTGAAACTTGCCAAAGTCGCCTACATCTGCTACATAACGATCCTGCATTTATAGGCTCCTTTTTATTACCGCATCAAAAGTCAAGATGTTTAGTCGATGCAATAATTATGACATTATACCATGTATTGCCACTACAGTAATATGCTATGATAGTGAAAAAATTCAGGAGTGGACAATGCAGTACAGATATATAGGAAGAACCGGACTACGTGTCTCCCCTATCTGCATGGGAACGATGACATTTGGGACACAGTGCGACAAAAAAGAAGCCTTCAGGATCATGGACAAAGCCTATGCACACGGAGTGAACTTCTACGATACAGCGGAACTCTACCCTGTCCCGCCGGCAGCAGACCTTGCCGGTATTACAGAGCAATGGGTGGGAGAATGGATGCAGACAAAGCCCAGAGACTCCATCATTCTGGCGACCAAAGTCGCCGGCGCTGCCAGCGGATGGTTCGTACCTCCCATCCGCCATGGTTTGACCGCCATTGACCGTTTTCACATCGAACGTGCGGTAGAAGGCAGCTTGAAAAAACTCAATACCGACCACATCGACCTTTACCAGATGCACTGGCCCGATACGATCGTACCCATCGAGGAGTCACTTGAAGCTTTCGACAGACTGGTACGATCAGGGAAAGTCCGGTATCTCGGTACTTCCAACGATACTGCCTACGGTACGACCAAAGCACTGATGACCTCGCATTGCAAAGGGTTGGCACGGTTCGAATCGATACAGAACAATTTTTCCCTGCTCAATCGCCGATTTTTGGATGAACTTTCAATGCTTTGCGAAAAGGAACAGGTTTCCCTGCTGCCCTATTCACCGTTGGCAGGCGGTGTGCTCAGCGGTAAATACAACCAGGCCATGAAACCCGAAGAGGCACACGGAAGATTTGCCGACTACCTGAAGTCACCCCATCAGAGACAGCGTGCCATGGCACAGCGTTTTATGAATGACAAAACACTGGCCTCGACGCAACAATATCTCAAGATCGCTACAGATGCCGGCATGCATCCGATCACACTTGCTACGGCCTGGTCCAAACAGTTCAGTTTCGTTGCTTCTACGATCATCGGTGCCACCCGTGCAGAACAGCTCGATGCCTCACTCGCGGCCATGAATCTGACACTGTCCGATGAAATACTCAGAGCCTGTGACAAAGTACATGAGAATATTCTCTATCCGATGGGATGAAAAAGATACGTTCCTATTTATCCCTGCCTGACCTGTTTGCGTTTCGGTTTCTGTTCCTGCTGTTTCGTCCGGCATTGCTGTTATTGTGCGAAGTACCGCTGTTTCCCTGACGTTTGGTATTTTTTCCCCGTCCGCCGCCTCTGCCGTTCTGTATAGGTTCGGCCTTGATATTCGGGTCCGGTGTAAAGGCCGGAATATGCACTTTGTTGATTTCCGATTTGATCAGTTTCTCAATATCAAAAAGCAGTTTATGTTCATCGACACAGACCAGGGAAACAGCTTCACCGCTCTGACCTGCACGTCCTGTACGACCAATACGATGCACATAATCTTCAGGTACATTGGGAAGTTCATAGTTTACTACATGGGGCAGCTGGTCAATATCTATACCTCTCGCAGCGATATCGGTTGCCACCAGTACACGCGTTTTACCTTCTTTAAAGTTCGCCAAAGCCTTTGTCCTTGCTCCCTGGCTTTTATTTCCATGGATTGCAGCAGCCGTAATGCCGGATTCTTCGAGTTGTTTGGTCAGCTTGTTTGCACCATGTTTGGTACGGGTAAACACAAGTACCTGCTCCCACTTTTTTGTCTTGATGAGCTGGGAAAGCAATTCTTTCTTTCGATGCTTATCCACATAATGCACCACTTGACTGATCTGCTCAGCAGTCGTATTCTGACGTGCCACTTCAATAGTTTTCGGATGATTCAGCAGTCCCGAAGCAAGTTTTTTGATCTCTGGTGAGAAAGTAGCAGAAAAAAGCAGCGTCTGTTTTTTCTGGGGCATCATTTTCATCAGTTTTTTAATGTCATGAATGAAGCCCATGTCGAGCATTCTGTCTGCTTCATCAAGTATGAGTACTTCCAACGCAGAGAAATCAATACCTTTCTGCCCGGCGATATCAAGCAGTCTTCCCGGTGTTGCGATAACGATATCTACCCCTTTGCGAATGCTTGCAAGCTGCGGATTGATGCCCACACCGCCAAAGATCATAGTCGACTTATAGGGTGTATATTTTCCGTAAAGCTTGACACTTTGGGCTACCTGTGCTGCCAGTTCGCGTGTCGGTGTAAGCACCAGTGCTCTGATCTGCTGCTTTTTCATATGAGGTTCCGTCTGTGCCAGTCTTTCAAGAAGAGGCAGTGTAAAACCGGCTGTTTTACCGGTGCCCGTCTGTGCCGCCGCGAGTACGTCTTTTTTTTGGATAATCACAGGAATAGCCTGTTTCTGAATAGGTGTAGGCTCTGTATAGCCCTGTTCTTTTACTGCTTTTTGCAGAGGTTCTGACAACCCCAGTGTGGTGAATGACATAATAATACCTTGTGAACGAGCCTACCGTATAAAATCATATAGGTCGGTCTTAGGCTGAGTTAATGTTTTGATTTTCTATGAAATGTCCTCAAGAGAACAGCTCTTCCCGTTGATCAGGGAATATTTGAGAGTTGACCGATATACGCTTAAATTGTGGGGCATTATAGCATAATTATCCCAAAGTGTACAGGCTGCCGGTGCCATGCACCCGCAACACCGAAACAGATTAGGCAAACTGTTTTTCAAGAAAAGGAATGATCTGCTTTTTACGGCTCATAACACCATCAAGCCAGACTTCACCGTTTTCAAGTTTTATATTGAATGCATGTTCTATTTTTTCAGGTTCATCACTGACGACAAGCAGTTGTGTACCGACTTTCATAATGTCTGTAAGCATCAGCAGGACAGAGTGTCTCCCGCCCTCTTCTTTGAGCTTCTTCATATCTTCGAAAAGATCCGCTTTCATCTTGTCAAAGACTGAAAGGTCCACTACCTCAAGCTGCCCTACACCGATAGAATTTCCGCCCATGTTGAAATCTTTGAAATCACGTGTCACAAGCTCTCTCGGTGTTGCGTTCAGTACATCCGATTTGACAATGAACATTTCCATGCCTACTGTTTTGTAGTCTTCTATCCCTGCGATATCTGCGAGTTCTTTGCAGGCTTTGGTATCTTCTTTGGTACAGGTTGGTGACTTGAAGATCACGGTATCGCTTAAAATGGCACACAGCATCATCCCTGCAAGATCTTTGGGAATATCCACTTTGTAGTAGTCGAACATCTGCTTAACGATGGTATTGGAACATCCTATGGGACGTACCCACATTTCGAGCGGTGTCTTGGTGGTAAGGTCTCCCAGTTTATGGTGATCAACGATTCCGAGGATCGTTGCGTCATCGATATCTTCCGGACTCTGGGAGCGTTCCATGAAATCAATAAGATAAACATGCTCTCCCGCATAGGAAGTTTTAAGCTGCGGTGCTTCAAAACCGAATTTTTCAAGTACCCATTTCGTCTCAGGGTTCACTTCTCCCTGTCGTGCAGGTACACAGTCCTCACCGAGATGGTTTTTAAGATAGGAAAGTGATATTGCCCCGACAATAGAGTCAGTGTCAGGTATTGTATGTCCGAAAATATAGGTTGCCATGATTATATCCTGTAAGTTTTTTCGTATTATAGCTTATTAGGGTTAGAAAGCCAAAAAAATAGACTGAATTGTTTCATGGGTGTGGGAAAATCAAAACATCTTTTGCTATAATGCCGTCTGTACAATGAAGTCCTCGTCGCTTAACCGGATAAAGCAGGGCCCTCCTAAGGCCTAGCTGGGGGTTCGAGTCCTCCCGGGGACACCACTTCACCCTCTAATAGAGTTCATCACGTATTTTACGTGACTCGTTCAAGTCATTCAAAAAACATTTCGTTCCCACAAAACCGGCACTTTCATACACACTTTTTTGTGTCGCAGCATCAATAAAAAAAGTAGACGGGAAAAAATTCTCTTTGAAATCCGTAGGAAAATCATCATCTTTGTCTACGATCAGTGTCACATAGTTTTCCATTGCTTTTTTGACAGTGCTGTCAGACAATGTCCGATCAACCATTTTATCACACCAGCGGCAATGTTCTTTCACGATCACCATGATCAGCATTTTTTTCTCTTTCTGTGCTTTCGCCACTGCACTGCTGTAACGATTCTCCGCCCCCAGTGTCTTGGCTGCCTCAGCGGCATTAGCCGCAAACAGACTGTACGTCAGTAAAAAAGATAAAAAAAGTATTCTCATACCCTCTCCTTGGACTTGTATTGGTATATTATCTGACATATTACCCTAAAAAGATATAAATGGTTAATATAAAAGTGATAGAATACGACCATATTTATTACAAGGAGTGGTTAATGACACCGCAGGAAAAAGAAACAGAAATGATGAAATCTCAGATCACAAAAGAACTTAGACTGCTTTTTAAAGCCAATATGAAAATCTTTGACTGGGATATTCCCGAAAATGACGACAGACAGTCGGCAGAGTTGATTATCGATGTAATACAGAAAGCACTCGACGAGCTCAAAAGTGAGGTCAAAGAGGGAAAATACGACGAATATTAGGAGAAAGCAATGAGTAACAGCAATTTAAAACACTTGGAACGGATCAAGGAAAATATTGACAAATCTGCGGACTTGAGTCCCGAAGAAAAGAGCAATTCCATGAAGCACATTGAAGAATGGTATGCAGAAGACCAGGCATGGGGGACGTTCATTAACGAACTGGCACGTATTTCTCCCAAGGTAGAAGCAATTCTCGCGGAACTTGGCCTTATTTAAACATTAACACAAAAGGATAAACAATGATGGAATTTATGAAAAAAGCAATGGACTGGGTACTGGAAAAAGAGCAGGATGCAGCCAAAGAGTGTCATGCCAAACCCGAAGATGTTGAAAAACAGATCAAAATGATAGAAGAGAAAAAAGCGACTCTTGAAAAAAAATATCAGGAAGATATCGGCGAATTTGAACATATTCTCAACCGCCTCCATGCGATCAAAGCACAAAGTTTAAAATGCCACGTTAAAGACTGATACCCAATGGAGCAAAAAAAGATCGGCTTCATCGAAGTTTTCAGCATTGGTGTGGGCGGTATGGTGGGAGGCGGTATTTTTGCCGTGCTCGGTTTGACGATAGATCTTGCCAAAGGGGCTGCTCCTATTGCATTTTTTATCGCGGGTTTTATTGCCCTTGTGACCGCCTATTCCTATGTCAAACTCTCTTTGCGCTATCCCAGTGAAGGCGGAAGCATTGAATTTATTGTCCAGGCTTTCGGCAACGGACTCTTCTCTTCTATTATCAACAACCTCCTGCTTATCTCCTATGTCATCATGCTGGCACTCTATGCCTATGCGTTCGGAAGCTATGGTTCTGCCCTGATAGCAGGTACTGATGTCGTCTGGATACATAAGGCACTGGCCGCAGGCGTCATATTGGTTTTTATGCTTATCAACCTGCTTGGTGCGTTCATGACCGGACGGACAGAAGATGTCATGGTATTCATCAAACTGGCTATCCTGATCGTTTTTGCCGCCGTGGGTACTGCTTCCATCGATATGACACATATGGCACCGCAGCAGTGGATGCCCATGCCTTCTGTTGTAACAGGCGGACTGATCATCTTTCTCGCATACGAAGGCTTTGAACTCATAGCCAATACAGCACGTGATGTGAAAAACCCGGAGAAAACACTTCCCTGGGCATACTACTCTGCCGTTATTTTCGTCATCATTCTTTATGTCTGGATAGCAGCAGTAACGGTAGGGAACCTTACTTTTGCAGAAGCAAAAACGGCACAGGACTATGTACTTGCAGTGGCAGCAGAACCTTTTTTCGGCAAGGCAGGTTTTATCATTATCGGCATTGCCGCCCTGCTTTCAACAGCTTCCGCCATCAATGCAACCCTTTACGGCGGCGGACGTACAAGTTACTTGGTCGCACGCTACGGCGAGCTGCCAAGCAGATTTGAAAAGAAGTTCAAAAACGGCTATGAAGGCATGATCATTATCGCCCTGCTTGGTGTCATCTTTGCGACCTCTTTTGACCTTGACAATATTTCCGTTGCGGGGAGTATCGGTTTTCTTGTTGTTTTTTCACTGGTCAATGTTGCCAATTTCAAACTCTACAGGGAGACGGGAGGCAACCGTTTCATTTCCGGCGGAGGAGCACTGCTCGGCATAAGTGCAACTGCTGTTCTAATCGGGCACAACCTGATACACTCTCCAAGATCGCTTATAACAAGCGGCATTGTTATTTTTGCTGTATCTGTTTTCAGTCTCACCTACTATTCATTAAAGAAGAAAAGACTCGCACCCTATATTGACAAAGACCTTGAAAAAGAGGAAGTACTCGGTTCCCAGAAAGTTAACTGAACAAAACAGCCGGGTCGGTTTTATAAAAAGTTTTGAGTTCATTGTAAAGATCAGGGAATTTCTTTTTCAAACTGACGGGTGATTCAAAGAAACGTTCACTGATTACGGCAAAGAACTCTGCCTCATTTGTCGCTGCATACTCACCGATAAACTTGTAGTCGCCCCAGTCTCTGTTCTTCAGGGCAATCTTGTTTAATTTTTTGTATTCCCCATAAAGAACATTGGTCCACTCATGATATTTGGAACGCTCCATCGGAGGTATTCCATCTATCTCGCCATCCATAAAATCGATCTCATGGGCGAACTCATGCACAATAACATTGTCTTTTCTTGGATGATACGCTTCTCTCTTGGCATCATGCCAAATGATGACCACAGTATCGTTGGCAGACTGTCCGTCGATGAGAAACTGCTCTTGTGAAAAGATACCGCCGTTGTTCTGTACTTTGTCTATGACCACAGGCTGATTGTATACGATGATGGTTTGAAGATTGTCATAACAGTTGCCTGTTTCTATATGCAGCAGCAGCAAACAAGCATAAAACGCAATGATGATTTTCATCTCTTCTGTTACATCCAGTTTCGAACCGATAAATTTTTTGGTATGGATAAAACGCAGAATAGAACGTTCGATACGCTCTCTATCTTCCGAAGGAAGATGCTGATAGTGTGAAAGGTGCGCAAGATAGGCACGCTGTTCATCGGTAAAAGGCAATGCAGCTATCTGCTGCAGCTGTTTTTTTTCTCTGTAGGCAAAGAAAAGCCAGAAAAGGAGGATGGAGAATCCGGCCAGTCCGACAAAAACAAGCAGATTAAGGTAATATTCCCCCATTACTGCTTCTGAACACTTTTCATATAGTGAAACATTGCGATCTCTCCGAAATACGGGCCAAAGAGGTTAAGTACGGGAATAAAGTTGAACAATGCTGTCATCAGACTGATGTACCAAATCCCCGCTTTATGTGCCTTGAGCTCTTCTTTGTTTACTGTTTCATAACTGAGAGAAGCAGCATCATACGTCAGCGTATCTTTGATAAGCCAGATCCAAAGGGATACCTGCACAATAATATTCAGCACGGGAATGAACAGAAGCGGAAAGGCCAGCAGAGAGATACCAGCAAAGATCAGAGTGTCTTTAAGGGTATAGCCTATGACATTGAAAGAATGGTCACGCACTACCTCTTTATCATCAAAATGTCTTTTTTCCACCGAAACGACTATGGATTCACTGAAAATACTTGCAACAAAAAGCAGTGTCATCACAATGGCATTGTAGATCAGGTAAAAGCCGATGAGAAAAGCAATACCTTTATCTATGGTTTCAAACGGAAGCCAGGTAAGCAGTTTGAGGAACTGGTGGTAAATATAGTTACCTTTAAAAAACCATACAACAGCCCAAAGTATGGCACTGAGCCCCGCTACGATGAGAGAAAAATATGTATATTTCTCTTTTGAGACACGTCGCAGAATAAGATTGCCAAAGAAGGCAAAAACCAATGCAAATGTCAGCAGAACAGCTTGCAGCCACAGAAAGGTTGAAAGCATCCATGCCCCGTTTGACCGTATCATGGAAAAAGGCACCAGTCCAATAATATGACTGCTGAGAGACATCAGCCCGTCCCAAAAATAAAATCCGATACCTGTCCATACAGCGGTAACAAGTAAGCCGCTGATCAGGGCATAGTACATTGTATGCCAGTTGAGGATCTCTTTAAAACCAAAAACAACCGATCTCATCGCATTTTTCATAGTATTCCTTTACATTTTGAACATAAAGAGGTTAAATACCCCTCCAAAAACAGTCGACATTAACGCTATGAAACCGAATATGACGATCATAGCCGGTATTGAAGCCAAAGCCAATTTGATTAATAATACCACTAAATCCATAAAAGGTATGTCAATTCCGCCAATAATGACTCTTTTTTCTTCATCCATGTGTTTATTCTCCTATCATTTTTTTAAACTTATTTTCAACATTTTTTTCGAATTTTTCGATCAGTTTGACATCTGTCTGAATTTTAATAACTCTTTTTGTAGTCAAACGCAAAAGTATTTCGACCGCGAATGCCAGGACAAACGCACCAAAAATATAAAATGCGATCATAGGCATCTGTTTTATACTGGTATAGTAAAGGGTCAAGCCGGCTATGGCAAACATACTCAGCGCTGCTCCGAGCACCACATAAAAGTTGGCACCGGTCTCTTTGATGCGCAGCAGATGCCCCACATGCGTCAATCCCTGTATAATAAGCACAACCAGTGCGGCGATCGTAGTAACCTGCGAAAGATTTAAAAAGAGGATCATCGGTATGATCAGCAGCCCCGAAATGACAAGTCCCTCAAAAGAGTGAAATACATTGTACGTATAATCTTCGGGAAGGTCCCCGTCTTTTGCCAGCGTATAGCCGATCTCCGTTGCCGCATACAGTGTGGCATTGATGGCCGATGCCGTTGCAAGCAGCGCTGTAGCAGCCATGATCTTGAAACCAATGGGACCGAAGATCGGTTCTGCCGCCTGTGCCAAGGCATAATCTTTGGTTTTGATCACTTCGGGAAGCGAAAGGTTTCCCAGTACGGCAATACTGGTTAAAATATAAAGTACTCCTACAAATAAAATGGCAATGGTCATTGCTTTAAGCATCGTCTGTTTCGGGTTCTGCATATCTTCAACGGTATTGGTAATGACACTGAAACCCTGATAGGCGAAAAATGTCAGTCCCACCGCAAAGAGCATACTGTTAAGCGGAGGCATATCAGCAGTACTGAGCAGCTTCGGGTTGACATAAAAAAGTGCCACACCGGTAAAAATAACCAGTATCGTCACTTTGATAAAAACAATGATATTCTCAGACTTTGCTACCAGGGAAGCCCCTATCAGGTTGATGAGAATGAAAAGCCCCACCACGCCCAAAGCAAAAAGATTCTGTATCATGGCATCGGCATGCATAAAGGTACCGGCATACGTACCGAACGATTTTGCCACAGCGGCAATGACGATCAGCTGTGAGAAATAAAACAGTACCCCTGTACTTCCCGAAAAAACCCCTTCACCGAAGCCCTGCACGACATATTCGACGATACCCCCTCTCGATGGATAGGTGATTGCGAGCCGGGCAAGAGAGTATCCGCTCAGAAGCGCTGCAATACCTCCAAAGATAAAAGAAAGCCACACAAGGTTTCCTGCAATGGCACCGGCTTGACCGATAACGATGAAGATACCCGCACCCACCATGGAGCCAATACCGAGAAATACGGCACTCCAGACTCCAAAGGCTTTTTTAGTGTCCGTCATTGTTTTTCGGCTCCACAGTACTGCTTTCATTTTTATGATTCTCAGCGTTATTGTTTTTGGCTGTATTATTTTCTGTACTCTCTGCATCACCCGTATCTTTTTCCGGGCGTATTTGCTGCAGATTCTTCACAATATTGACTCCCATGACCAGTGCAAGTCCATCGAAAAAGAGACTGAACCCGACAAGAAGACCGATCAGAAGAATAGAGGTTTGCGGCCACCCTATTACAAAGATCATAGCCATAGCAAGCGAAAGTACAGCATTCAATGTCCATATCCCCCAGCCTTTATTGGGGTAGAACGAACTGGCCATAATAAAACCGCTGAAGGCATCCATGAAAAAATAAATGGCAAAAATAAGCCCCAGTGTTGCAATACCTCCGGCAGGAGATACAAGCATATAAATTCCTACCCCGAGAAAAATAAGACTTTTCAGCCACCCCGTCCAGTCTCCGGCATTACTTTTGTAGGTAAAGTATCCTGTCAGTATTCCTGCGAAAACCAATATCCACGATACGAACACCAATGTCGTCAGTGAGGCTGCTATGGGGAACATCGCCCCTATAGCTCCGATCACCATTAAAATAATTCCTGCCGTTTTTGCATGTTTTCCAAAATTTTCAAGTGCATGTGCATCTTTTGGGTATTTCCACATCCTATGTCCTTCATATTTATATTAATATACAGAAGTATTATACGGCCCTATATTAAACTTAAGGTTAATCAATCATCGGCATATTTTGAATGACATATCCATAAATATGGCTAAAAGAAAAAATAGACTATGATTAGACCAATACACTATAAGCAGATGAAAGAAGCAGTAACGATGAAATATGTTTTATTAATAATTGCCGGCATACTATTGTGGCTCACTACACCTTTTTGGATGATAGATCATTCTACCGTTCCTTCTGAAAGTAAAATAGACAATTATATTGAGAAAAAAAACGAGGAAGCGACAAAACTTTCTGCCAGGGAAACAGAAGCCCTCAGGAAATATGTAGAGAAGTTCGGAGAAAAACCGAAGGTCAGGTACAAGACAGGTACACCGCTGCTTGTCAGGAACTATTGGCAAAAACATTTTAAACATCCTGATGCTGTTGTGGAACGCCGGTGTTCTCCTCTCAAACGGAGCGATCGGGGATGGATGACAGTATGTGAATACAGAGCCAAGGAAGACTCGGCAGGACTCAGTATTTACCAGGATGTCTACTACATCAACAAAGGTATTGTCAGTAAATAATATGACAATATGACATTTTTTTCTCTTTTTCTCTGAAATTTGACTATGATACCTAATAAAAAATGGAGGATGTGATGGAAGGTATGATAAAAGTCAGCTATACAGTCATGTGCAAAAATGATGTCTACATAGAATTGGAGCTGAAACAGCTGCTCGAAAATGAAAAAGTACTCAAAGCGATCAAAAGCGAATTTGCCAAAGGCTTGCGTAATATCGATGTGCAAAGCAGTACGCCTGTTGACATTCTGATCAAAAGCCATAAAACAGTCTTTGAATTCAATGCAAGCAAAAACGATTTCGCCGATCTTCTTGAACTGGCAGAAGAAGATGCACGAAAACACAAACGTCTCAGGAAAGAATGCGAAGGTGTGGAACTGGTAGATATTGTTACAGTAGATTAGATATACTGTCGTATGGCAAAGAAAAAATATCTGATAAAACTGAACAATAAAATACGGAATTACTTTAACGGTCTTCCCTTTGACGAAGGGGTCGCTACACTGAGTGAAGACAAACTCATTGAACTTGTGATGCTGCTTGAACTTGACCTCGATACCCATGAACCCGATGATATGATACGGGCACTCAGACGTGTCTGGAGTGAAGAGGGAGCAGGTGCCAGAGAGCTCATCGTCTCCTATCTTACCCGGAGTCATAAAGCCGTACATAAGAGCAAACGTACCGCTCCTCTGGACAAAGTAGAAAAAATACTGCATATCCTTGATGAAGTCGAACACAGCAGAGAGGAGGAAAATCAGCTTCTCGATGCTTTCATAAATGTCAAAAGTGCCAAGGTCACACCGGAAAAGATCATAGGAAAACTGCATTATCTCAGAATGAAAGGCCGGCTTGCCCTGCTGGAAAAATCTCTTGAAGTAGAATTCAACACACTGAATGAAATGACGTTTTACCACTCTTTTGTTTTTACGTTCAACCACTTTGATTTCAACAAACTGCTTCAGTGTACCACCCCTCCTCTGCCATTGGAGGAAATGTGGGAACTGTCCGATGAAAAGATCCTTTCGCGAATGAAGGAAATCAAAGCAGAAGCTGTCTCGGCACGTACAGATGAGATAAGCCGTTTTCTTAGCTTTCTGCATGAGAAAGAACATCCCTACCTTACCGAACAGCAGATGGCAGAAGCATTGAAGCGCATGCCTCCGGAATCACAGGTATATCATGCTCCACTTCCTCTCGAAACCATAGAAAGCATTCTGCATCGTATCAGTGAAAAATACGAGGTATTCGAAAGTACGGACCATATTATTGTAGAAAAAGAAAAATTTTACGATCTCTTTGGAACTACGCTGTTTTACAATACTTCTGCCTCCTACGAGAAACCGCTTTTCTATTCTTTCGTCTGGAGAGGAATGGATCTTCCGGTCAAAGAAGATATCAACCGTGTCAACGATGACCTTTTGGCACATTTTAAAGTGGCTATCAGCGACTTGCTCGACGAAATGAAAGAACTCAGTGCCAAACTCGATATTGAAGAAGAGACGCTGCATGAATTCATCGTACGTTTTGTAGAACCCCAGATACGTACCTCACATACTTTGAAATTCAAAGAAAAAAGCCGGCGGCGTATTCTTTTTCATTTTGGTGAATACATCAAACCGCTTCTTGAAAAACAGAAACGTGAAGCACTTCTGGCACAAACAATACGTGATTTTAAAAACCTTTTCCCCCTTGCCAGAGAATTGAAGCGAAAAATTATTTTTCATGTTGGACCGACCAACTCCGGAAAAACCTATAGCGCACTCAAAACACTCAAAGAAGCCACTACCGGCTATTATCTTGCTCCTCTCCGTCTTCTTGCCCTTGAGGGCTACGAAAACCTCAGGAAAGAAGGGGTGCATGTTTCTCTCATTACCGGTGAAGAAGAGATCATTGACGAAGAATCCACCCATATTTCTTCAACCATTGAAATGATGAACAGCTCTGTAGATGTCGATGTCTGTGTCATCGATGAAATACAGATGATCTCTGACCGTGACAGAGGATGGGCCTGGGCAAACGCACTGATAGGTGCGCCGGCAAAGACAGTGATCCTTACCGGTTCCATCAATGCACTGCATGCAGTTGAAGTACTGTGTGACTATCTCGGGGAAACACTTGAAGTCATCCATTTTGAGCGTAAAAATGAACTGGGCATGATGAAATATCCTGTTTCAATGCGGAAGATAGAACCGCAGACAGCCCTTGTCGCTTTTTCAAGAAGAGAAGTTCTCTCCCTCAAACAGCAGCTTTCTGAAAAGTATTCTGTTTCCGTGGTTTACGGAAATCTTTCCCCCGAAGTAAGACGTGAAGAAGCGAGACGTTTCAGGGAAGGAGAAAGTCAGATACTTGTTTCCACTGATGCCATTGCTATGGGACTCAACCTTCCCATCAGAACCCTGCTTTTTGCCAAGGACAACAAATTTGACGGACTTCGCCGCCGTGAATTGCTCCCCTCAGAAGTGCAGCAGATCGCCGGCCGCGCCGGAAGATACGGTTTTGAAGAAAAAGGATACGTGGGGGCACTTGACCCGCTTGCTCTCGATACGGTTACCAAAGCTTTCCATGCACCGCTTCCGGACATTCAAATGCCTGTCTCTGTCATGGCAAATCTCGAACACGTCATGCTCATAGGCGATATACTCGAAACAAAGAACATTACTGCTATTCTGGGCTTTTTTGCCGACAATATGGAATTTGACGGCCCCTTTATGGCAGCCAATATTGACTCCATGCTTGAGATCGCAGCCATTGTAGATGAATATGAGCTCGATCTTAAAACACGTTTCTACCTTGCCTGCGCACCGGCAAGTATCTCCTCTCCCTACATCGAATCTGTCTTTCACCGCTACATTAAACAGATCGAAGCAGGTAAAAAGGTACTTTATATACCGCCGCGGGATCTTCCGGCTTTTGCGCAGACCAACGATATGCTTCTCAATGCCGAAGACCGTGTACGGGAAATATCGCTCTATCTCTGGCTGAGTTTCAAGTTTCCGGACATTTTTGAAGATGTCGAAAAAGCGATACAGGCACGTATCCGCCTCAACCACTATATAGAAAATTCACTGCGGCAGGGGCACTTTACCAAAAAATGCCGAAAATGCGGAAAAGTACTTGACTTCTCCTACCGGTTTTCCATCTGCGACAGCTGTCATACCCAAAACAAAAGAGGTTCCGGAGGGGCATCACACCGGGGCGGATACCGAGGCAGACGCAGACGATAGGAAAACGGTGATATAATACACACAAGAAATGCATCAAGGAACCTATTTATGAGAAAAGACTTTCTGCTTTTTTTAACGGCAGCAACGCTGTTGCAGGCGGACTGGAAGTCCGATATGCTCGAACAGGGTACAGAACTGTACAACAATGCTAAAAACAAAACCGTTACACTCTACAAAGAACTCAAACCCGCCGTCCCCGGCAAAAAAGAGAGTGAAGAAGCCCATATGAATGCCCTTTGGGATACATTGCTGCCACAGCTGGAAGAGGGTCTGGACTATACGAACAAGCTGGAAAAAGCACCGGAATCTGCCTGGATCGGTTCGGATAAAAAAGATATCCAGGAAGATATAGACAAGGTTTTCAACAAGATCATCAACACCCTTATCGAAGATGATTTCATGGCATACAAAAAAGAGATAAACAGTCTGGAACAGGATATTTCAGCCAACAAGAACACTGTTGCTTTTTACAGAGAAAAAAAGATCAGCGCACCGCTTCAAAGCAGTATCAAGACAACCAAAGCGGACTATGCGGCAAAAATCGAAGCCTTACAGGGAGAGAACCGGCAATATCAGACACGTATCACACAGGTCAAGGGGAAACTGATCAGACAATTTTCGGACATAGGTGTCACACTCACCCCTGAACAGATCAATGTTCTGCTCAGCCGTGTAGACGGTGATGACATCATACAAATGGCACTGATGATGGATGTACTTAAACATATTACCAGTCAGATCATGGTACTGATGAAAGAAAATCATGAAGATCTCGGCTATGCCAAAAAATACTACGGTCTGCACCTCGTTACCCTGGAGCTGGTCGTTTATATACAGCAAAAGTACATCGACAAAGTCGACCGCCGCTACATTCCAAAAATCGATGCCATTATGTTCGAAGCCCAAAAGATGGCAGGGGAAACACAACGTCTTGCCGACTCTGAAATAAGCGAGCGGCGCAGGCGTATTTACCAAAAAAATATGCAGACACAGAAGCTTACCGCACATGTGGCAGAACTCTACAAACAGGATCTCATTACATCAAAGATCAGTATGATCAATGCCATGAAGATCACAAAAAGAAACCTTATGCTGGCGCGAAATACCTATAAAACCGTTGTCCTCAGTGCAGACCTGTACGAACTGATCTCGGAGAGCCGGAATATGTTCTCGGAAGTCAGCAAGATACAGGTACCCAGCATCGTTCCGTTTGAAAATATGCAGATAGAGAAAAAATACTACGAATTGACAAAACTGATAGAAAAGAAATGATCTCTGCTGTTCAGCAGTTATTTCCCGGTTCCTTTTCCAGGAGCAGATGCCCTGCTCCTTTAATGAAATAAGTGACCCCGAGGGGTTTAAAAAAAGCATAAGCCGCTTCCAGATCGATGATCCTGTCCTGTTCTCCCAGAAACACTTCAATGGTCACACCTCTTTCCAAAAGTTGCATGACCTTTTCCTTTTCCCACCGGTAAGACAAGAGTGATTCAAGTTCCTCTTTGGAGCCGACATGCAGGAGGTCTGTCAGGTCCACAGAAGACGGATAGGAAACATTTTTCAGGAATTGGGAGATATAGGCAGCCTGGTCTGCCTGAAAATAATGCAGCTGTGTACGCAGAAAGTTTTTCTTTTGTGTCTGAAAAAAGGCAGGAGAGAGAAGGATGAGACGATCTATCCTTTTTTGATGCCCTAAAACATATTCAAACGCCTGCTGCGCTCCAAAACTGAAACCGGCTGCACAGAAATCACTTTTCACCAGATATTCGCTGAAAAATCTTTCTTCTCCCCGCAGAGAGAAACCGTTGAAATAATGCATTGTTTAAAAAAGTACCCGCATAATTTCTTGGCATTCTTCATGGCTGATGTTCTCATGCTGAAGCAAATAGTCTGACACTTCGGCAATTGCCTTGTCAAGTGTCTTGACAAGGGCAGTCACTTCCGAAACCGTTTCTCTGAGCAGCGTTTCTTCCTGCAGCGGGGTAACAACAAAATTGTCACTCATGGCATAGGTATAGATCACTTTGTTAAGAAGTTCTTTGGCCTGTCTTATATCGGCACTCGCATTGGTGAACTGCTCATTGTAGTGCTCTTTGGTCGCAATACTTCCCGCAAGATAGACTTTGATACGATTCATAAGCCTGGAGCGTGAAAGGATCTCATGTTCCTGACGGACAAGCTGGGTATTGACGATGCCTATTTTTTCAAACTCCACATCCAGCCAGGTCGCTACCACCGCTTTGGCCCCTTGGTATATGGCCTGTATTTTCCGCTCTTCTTCGGTAAAACTGAGTATTTTCCGTTTGCCGAGCAGTACTTTTTCCTTTACCGCTTCAAAGTCACTGTTCTCGACAATCTTTCGCCCCTCCCGCATCGCATAGATCGCAGCTTCGTTCGTAAGTGTATCCAGTGCAGCCGAACTGAAACCGACTGTCATACGCGCCACGCTCTCTATATCGACACTGTTTGGCTTGTGCGCCAGATAGAGTTCAAGTGTTTTAACCCGTTCTTCAAGATCGGGCAGGGAAATATGGATACGTCTGTCAAAGCGCCCTGCCCTGAGCAGAGCTTCATCGAGAACATCTATCTTGTTCGTTGCCCCGATAACGATCACGCCGGAACTCTCTTCAAACCCGTCCATCTCGGTGAGAAGCTGATTGAGTGTCGCTTCACGTTCATCGTTCCGGAATTCTCCGCGGCTTTTACCTACAGCATCGATTTCATCGATAAAAATGATGCTGGGCGCCATCTGCTTGGCTTTTTTGAAAAGTTCACTGACACGTTTGGCTCCCATTCCTACATAAATATGGACAAAAGATGCACCGCTCTGGTAGAAGAACGGCACACCGGCTTCCCCTGCAACCGCCTTGGAGATGAGCGTTTTCCCTACACCCGGAGGGCCTACAAGCAGCACACCTTTGGGCAGACGGATATCCATCTCACGGTATTTTTGCGGCTCACGGAGAAAATCAATGATTTCTTCAAGTTCCTCTTTGACATCTTTGATACCGGCAACATCTTTGAATGTCACATGAGACTTGAGTGCCTGAATCGGCTCATACATCTCTGCATGCTCTTCTCTTTCACCGCGTATCTGCCGAATCTGCTGAAGACGGTTCATTCTCATCATGTTGAACAGATAAATAATAGAAGCAAGAAGGATCACAAGCAGAAGAATATCGAAGAGGTAGCCTTTGTCTTCTTTGACCTCTACAGGGTATTTGCTGAAGAAGGCCGCCGTATTGATGGCATCTTTATAAATCTTGTAGCGATGTGTTTGGGTGACGAGGTGCACATAGTCACCATCCACGATCACTTTTTTTATCTTGTCTTTGCTGTAGAGGAGGTTTGCCTGCTTGTGGGTAATGAGTGTGTCCGAATCACGCAAAGCGGCATAGGCGAGCAGAAATACGATCAGCGCAAGCAGGGAAAGAATGATCCGGATATTCTTTTTTCCGAACAGTTTGGTTTTAAAGCTGTGCCTTGTTGCTTTCATGTCCCACCTCCACCTGATTGAGCAGTACCCAGTTTGCACTGAGATCTTCATCACTTTTGACTTCTACACGGTTGAAATACTGGTCAAACCCGCTGTAAACACCATTTTTGCCGTGTTCAAGCAACACTTCCAGACCATTGCTGTGTTCCCGCCTGAAGAGGAAATTCTTTGCTTTGATGATTTCTGTCAGTTCACGGTGGCGCTCTTTGGCAATATTGCCGCGTATCTCCGGCTTCATTGCTGCCGAAACAGTATTGTCACGCTTGGAATAGGAAAAGGCATGCACATGGGTCAAAGGCAACTCTTTCACCCTGGAAACAGCCTCTTTCCATGCCTCTTCATCCTCACCGGGATGTCCGACGATATAGTCTGTTCCCAATGCATATCCTCTCTGGGCTATTTTGTGAAAAAGTTCCAGGTCAGTTGCAAACCGGTTACGGCGGTTCATTACTTCAAGCATTTTGTCTGAAGTATGCTGCAGTGCGATATGCAAATGTTTCGCCATCCACGGCTCGTCAAGCAGTTCCATAAACTCATCATCGATCTGAATGGGTTCAAGACTGCCTATGCGTATACGCCGTACCCCGCGGACCATACTCATTTTTTTCAGCAGTTTTGCCATAGAGGTACCATGGTCCCGTCCGTAGCTTCCTACATTGGTACCCGTCAGTATGAATTCTCCAAATCCGTTGGCTGCCAGTCTGTCGATCTGTTCGAGGATCGTTTCTTCTTTGTGCGAACGTGCATTGCCCCGCACTGCAGGGATAATGCAGTAGGAGCATTGAAAGTCGCAGCCTTCCTGTATTTTGATAAAAGCCCTGCTTTTTCCTACAAACTCCTCTACGATCGTTGAATCAATATGTTCAAGGTCGCCGATCTCGTAAAAACGCGTTTCCTTTTTAAGGATCTCATTGATATTTTCTTTTTCGGAATGTCCCATCACGCCAAAGACTTTGTTGTCCCCAAAAAGTGCTTCGCCTTTGGAATGCGAACCGCATCCGGCAAGTATGACCCGGGCATTCGGGTTTTTTCGTTTGACTGATGAAATATAGTTTCGCACCGAAGAGTCCGCCCCGTTGGTCACCGTACAGGAATTGACGACGATAATATCACTCTGGGTGTCATCCTGTGAAAGTTCGAACTCTTTCAGTTTTGACATCATTACCTGTGTATCGAACTGGTTCGTCCGACATCCGAAGGTTTTAAAAAAAACTTTTTTGCTGCTCATGCCAAAGTCTCCTCATCATCCTGGATCTCTTCGGGAGGCAAAGGTTTTCGCACATCTTTATCCAGATAGACAGACTGTGTAGGAAAAGCCAGGAAAATATCTTTTTCTGCCTGAAGCCGTTCGATGATCTCTGATGAAATAGTACTTCTCAGCGTCAGCGTCGCATAGGCATTGGTATGGTACCAGGCGCTCACCTTGATGCCGTAGGGCTCTATGAAACTGTAGACACGCGGTTCGACATTGGTATTTTTCATACTGTACTGGCTTCTGAGTTTATTCAGCTGTTTACGGGTGATGTCCGTATATCCTTTGGAATATTTTTTTACGATCTCCTTGGTGATGGAAGTTGCTTTTGAAACATTGGAATCGAACGTGATCATAAAATCAATACCATCCCATACCGTCTTTAATCCGGCATGGCTGTAATTGGCGATCATATCGGTAAACACAAAGTTGTTGGGAACAAAAATGATCCTTCCGGCCCTTCGGTTATGCATATAGGAAGTCAAAGTCACATCTTCCTGAATGGTCATTCTGAGCAGTGAAATATCTACAACATCCCCTACATACTCGACATTGCCCCGAACGAACTTTACCCTGTCACCCACATGAATGGATCCGCCTATAATAATAACGAACCATCCCATAATGGACATGAACCAGTCTTTCATGGCAATCGCGATACCCGCGGAGGCAAATCCGAGGATCGTTACAAGATAACTGACATTCTCAATATAGGCAAAAAGCAGAATAAAGATCAGCAGTGTCGCAAATGTAATATTCAGAGCTTTGTTAATGGTGTAAAAGCGTTCATTGTCCGACATATAGCGACGGACGAGATATTTGATAATAAAGATCAACAATACAAAGAAAAGGATGATCCCTCCCGTGACAGTAGCCTTTTCCATCTCTTTTTTGATATCTGCACGAAGATTGAGCTTGATTTCATCTATTTTTTTGTCATACACTTCCTGCGTGGTTTTAAAAATTTCAAGTATCGGTATGAACGTATTGATCTTTTCTGTACTGTCTTTGAGTTCCTGCTTGAAGTGTTCGTTTTTTTTGTCGAGGCTTGTCAGTTCCTCAAGTATTCGTTTTCTTTTCATGAATTTCTCCATGATCGTCTGAAGAGAACGGTACCGGTTCGCATACTCTTCCTGGTCACTCTGCAGTTTTTTGATATAGGAGAGTGCGGAGATCACCGCAAATGGATTGCCTACGGTCGGTGTTTCTCCTATTTCCGGCGGTGTGAGGAATTTTTTAAAAGGATTTTTTTCATATTCCCGCAGAAGCTGCAGCTTGCCCTGAAGTATCTCACGCTCATTGATCTTCTGTTCCAGTTCACGCTCTTCTTTGGCTGTACGTATATGCGTACGGTTCAGCACGTTGATCTTGTCATTGAGCTTTTCTTCATTTTTTTTCAATTCCTGATAGACATGGTAATTGCTGTATATCTTCGACCAGATGTTATTGTCGAGCAGTTTTTTCTCCAATACTTTTTTTTCCATTAAAAGCATATTGATGCGGTTTGTCTTCAGTTTCTTCTGTCCGGCTGCCGGCTGTGCCGCGGTTTGGTTCACTTCGTGAAGCGGATGAAGCATGGCCGGAGTCGCATTCTCCTCTGTCGCCGGTGCAGCCCAAAGCAGTAGGCTGCAGAATAAAGAGACAGAAAGAAATCTGTGCATCATACCTGTGCTCCGAATTTTTTCAAAACATTCTTGACTACGGTCTCGTCAATATCCTGAACGATCCTGTGTCCTCCTATACCCTGCGGCAGAATGAATTTAATGCTGTTGTTCGCACTCTTTTTATCGAGAAAGAAATGTTCATAAAAATCATTTACATCCCTGATCACATAGTCGGTAGGAAGAGAAAAGCGCTCCAAAAGTGTTCTAATACGTGCCGCTTCGGCTTCACTCATCAAGCCGAGTTCAACTGCCAGTGCATTGGCCATGACCATCCCTATGGCAACCGCTTCACCGTGCAGATAGGTGGTATAGCCGGTCTCATTTTCCACGACATGACCGAAAGTATGTCCGTAATTCAGTACCGCACGGATACCTGCTTCTTTCTCATCCTGGTTCACGACCCAGGCTTTGAGCTCAACACTTCTGCGTATGGCTTCCTTGAGTACTTCTTCCTCGGAAAGGTCTGCCCCCATAAGAAATTCAAAATAGTCCTGGTCGAACATGACAGCCATTTTAACGATCTCCGCCACACCCGCGGCAAATTCTCTTGCAGGCAGGGTTTTCAGAAACGCAGGATCTATATAGACCGCTTTGGGCTGATAAAATGCACCAATGAGGTTCTTGCCGTATTTGTTGTTCACACCGGTTTTCCCTCCGACACTGGCATCGACCTGGCTTAAAAGAGTGGTAGGGATCTGTATGAAGTCGATCCCCCGCTGATAGAGACTGGCGGTAAAACCCGTCATATCACCAATGACACCGCCGCCAAATGCGATCAGCATGGATTTTCTGTCCAGTTTGTGTTCAAAACATTCATTGAGGATATTCTCTACTGTTTCAAGTGTTTTATACTGTTCCCCGTCCGGAATGGTCACAATATGAAGTTCACTCGCTTCTATATGTTTTAAAAGTGTTTCAAGATGAAACCCCGCCACAGTCGGATTGGTAACAACCACTACTTTGGTCTGGAATGTCAGACAGGGAAGTTTGTCTATGGTGATATCATATTTGACAGGCTGGGAAGGAACAAGTTCAATAGGGACGATCATCGGGAAAACCTTGGTATAATAATTTGCTTTATTTTATCTTATATGCCCTTAAAGCAAGTTCTGCCGATGATTATCTCTCTGCAAACAATTTTGAGATAAGATAGTGCTGCACCAACTAAATACAGGATAGTCCTTATGGATAAAATAATCACATTTTTAGGTTTGAAGGGTGGTAATGACAAGATAAACCATCTTTTTGCCGTATTCCTGCTCTTGAGTATTTTTTTATTTTTTTCCATGGTGTACGATATGCTGCAAATACATATTTATCGGCATGATTCTCTCTACTATATGACTGATGCCGATACTTACTATAGATTCAAAGTTGCCACGGAAGGAAGATGGATCAATTATATATTTTTTAATATATTAACCCGTCTGTCCGGCGAAATGCTATCGATATTTATCGTATGTTCTTTTGGCTATTTTATATTTACCGCACTCTGTCAATGGTCAAAAGACCACTATTATTCCCTTATGGTGTCCCTGTTCTTCATACAGTTTCCGCCGTTATATAATGCAATACTGTGGCCGGCAACGTCAGCACCGGCATTGGCAGTATTGCTCTTAGCTGTTTTTTTACAAAAAAAACTCAATCTATTTTTATACTTCGTTTTATTCGGAATTTTATTTTTTGGAACGATAAGCAATTATTATTATTTATTACCCCTGTTATTTTTACGCTATTTTCTCGATCACAGCAGCCAACAGAATGTTGTATTTTTTGTATACAAACTAATACCGGCATGGGCAGCCGGGTTTGTGTCGGGCTATGTTGTGGCACAAGTGATTGTCTATATGGATTTTGGCCACTTTATTACTATTGCAGGCTGGCGGGCACCCCACTATATTCATTCTTTCCATGATTTAGGGGAAAATATACAACGTTCTGTGCACTTTTTAAAAGAACATATTAAATTGGTTTTCTCCCATCACTGGTTTATCATTCTATTTCTTTTTTCATTCGCAGTATCCATTACAGGCAGAAGAAAGGACATCCTTTTTCTTCCTTTGACCCTATTTTTCTTAATACTTATTGTCCATTATGCTGTCATCGTACCTGTAGGAATCGATATAGCACCCAGAACTGCTATTTCAACCTGGATAGGAATATTCGGTATGTCATTTTTTATTCCGTTTGTCAAAAAATGGCAAATATATGTTCTGGTTCCTGTTATTGTTCTTTTGACATTCACCCTGTATTTGGACAATCATCACAATCTGCAGTGGTACAGAACGATCACAAATACCTATTATGACAGGCTGCTTTCAGAATCTCCAAATTCCCCTGCGCAGTATAAAGGCATAATATTGTATGCCTCTGACACCGATATCAAAAAACGCAATCAGCTTATTGCCAAAATACATCATATCTCTGCGGGAAACACGCTTGAAAACCTGGATGCATTCGGTCGATGGGTGCCTGTTGCCAGAGAAGCAGGATTCAAAACTGTGATGAACTGCAACGGGGAGAAAGGCCGGAATGTACTTTGGCATCCCCGGGAAAATGCAACCTATATCTGTAAAAGAGTATCCCAAATGGTACTTGCTGCAAAAAATATGCCAAACAGTGATCTTTCTTTTTATCATATGATCGGAGAATATGACGGAAAGCTCATTGTTGCTTTCAACAAGCATTGGGATCACAGATAAAGAGCCTGTTATCCTTCGCTCAGTGCATAGGGAACCAGAAGTTTGGGATGTTTCTGTGTGGTAAGAAGGAAATCCTGAACCCGGGTGGAAAGCAGTTTTAGAACCTTAAAACGGTTAAACTCTTTTTCAAACGGTACGATTTGCAGAATATCTGTCATTTTCCCCAGTTCCCTGACAGGATTCGCTACTTTCTGTTCGATCTGTATATCCATTCCGAAAATATGCGTCAGTGTTTCATAGTGTTCTATGATCATCTTTTTACTTTCAAAATCACCTTCCGGATCGAAATCACACAGTGAGAGTTTCAGTTCGAGAGATTCGGAAATATCGAATGCCGTAGAAGAGATTGATTCCATTTTCTCATTCTCTTTTTGCATCAGAACCACTCCTTCTTTGACATTGTAAAGCAAGTCATCACCGAAAAGATAGACCACTTTTTTAAGGGCATAAAGTGTTTCCTGCAGATTTTCAGACTGAAAACGTTCAATACTGTTGAGTATCAGACCGATATCATACTGCTGAATTTCATACTCGATCAGTGTTCTGAGATCCTGGTCCTCATAGCAGGCAGAAATAATGATTTTCTCAGACTCATAGCTTTTCAGCTCTTCCATCATTTTAAAATCATTCGGATAGAGAATACGGACATAGAGTTTTTTCTCTTCAAGTTTTTCCAGAAGATAGATACTCTCTTTGAGATAAAGCAGTGCATTGTCATGGTCGAAACGAAGATCAAGGATCAGAAGCAGGTCACGGCCAAATGGCTCAGGAAAAAGACCTATACGCTTGTTGATCGTTTTGTAGACACCGTTCAGCACAATAGGCTTCCCCAGGATCAGAAGGGTATCGTTGGGGCGTATCATCGTGGCATTGTTAGGAAGGATCAGCTTGTCAGCTCTGTAAATCGCAGCGATCTTCCATTTTCGCTGCAAAATAGAACCTACATGCCGGAACGCATAGGTACTGCCGAAAGGGACATGCACTTCCATGATCTCCCCCTGTCCAAGACCGACATTCTGCGCCACCACGGGAACATTGGGCAAGTGGTCATACAGGTGCGCGGCCATCAGATCAAATGAATGCAGTACCGTCACATTTTCGACCTCTTCTCCTATGGGCTCGCCATCCCACTGGTTTACGAGTACGATCCTGGCCTTGTCATCAATGAGACGGAGGTTGGCCAATGTATATTTCGCATCTTCAATATCCTGCATCACTACGAAAACAAGTGAATATTTATGTTCTTCCATGATTTTGTCAAGTTTGGAGTAACTGGTAGGATCCGCTTCCATCAATGTAATATTTTTTCCCAGTTTCTCAGGAATTACATCTTCATGATAGTAGGCCACAAAATAGCGGTTGTCCGCTACCCTTTTCTTGTCGAGCCATTCGAGAAAATGTTTGGCGATACTACCGTCAGCGAGTATGAGTATATTCTTCATTTATGACCTATTTGGGTATAATCCCACCATTAATTTGGGAGATATTATAACACAATGCAATTTCAGATAGATAAAACCGACGGCAAAGCCAGAGCCTGTACGATCCAGACGGCCCACTCGACCATTCAAACCCCTGTTTTCATGCCTGTAGGAACGGTAGGTGCCGTCAAATCCCTTGATGCAACAGACCTTGCTACTTTCATCCGGCCGGAGATCATTCTTGCCAACACTTACCATATGTATATCCGTCCCGGTGACGAGGTTGTAGCCCAAATGGGCAAACTGCACGGTTTCACCCAATATCCCAAAAGTTTTCTGACCGATTCAGGCGGTTTTCAAGCCTTTTCCCTCTCAGACAATGTCAAGATCGATGAAGGCGGCATTACGTTCCGCAGCCATCTTGACGGAAGCAAACACTATTTTACACCCAAAAAGGTTATTGACATACAGCATAACCTCGGTTCCGATATTATGATGATCCTCGATGACCTTGTGGCCCTGCCAGCAACACAGGAGCGTATTAAGGCAAGCATAGAAAGGACGACACGCTGGGCCGAGGAGAGCATAGACTACTTTAGAACCAGACAGGCAGAGGGTGTAGGCGTGAAGCAAAATATTTTCGCCATCATCCAGGGCGGCACAGACAAAGCTTTCAGGGAGAAATCTGCCAAAGAACTTTGCAGGCTTGACTATGACGGCTTTGCTATCGGCGGGTTGAGTGTCGGAGAAGCCAATCAGGATATGTACGATACGGTAGCATGGACCACACAGTTCATGCCTGAAAACAAACCACGCTATCTCATGGGAGTAGGCACACCGGAAGACCTTGTGGAAAATGTCTCAAGGGGTGTCGATATGTTCGACTGTGTCATGCCGACAAGAAATGCAAGAAATGGTACACTCTTCACTTCTTTTGGGAAAGTGAACATCAAAAAAGCCGAATTCACGACCGATGCAGCCCCCATCGACCCCGAATGTAGCTGTATGGTCTGCCAGACCTATTCCCGCGCCTACCTGCGACATCTTTTCAGGTCCAGGGAGATTACCTACTTCAGACTTGCGACCATTCACAACCTGTATTACTATTTGAATTTGATGAAAGAGATGAGAGAAGCAATCCTCTCAAGGAAATTTGATACTTTCAAAGCAGAATTCTACAGAAAAAGAGGCAAATAGCGGTCTCGCTGCCGGCATTCACACTTTTTCTCTACAGACCGTTAACTGACTATTGTGAAAACTCTGTATACACATGAAACACTGTATTGAGATTGGTCATAGCAAAATAATCATCATTACAGCATTGCTCTGAATACATATTAAAATAAATATAATAATCATGCCCTGTTTCAGGTGTAAATGTCAATGCTCCAGAGCTATCATACGGATTTAAGGTTTCATGCGGATGATCCGTATCGGCATGTAAAGTTTTAGACTTCTCGTGAACTACAAATTTACTGCTGCTCTCATCCCATATACCGATCTTGACTCCGCTCCAGGCATCTCCTCCCCCTTCTCCACTAATGAAAGGGGCATAAGCTTCCATGTAAAAACCTGCATGATACTTGACACTCATCTTTATGGGGGCATCAGGGTTCTGCTTTCCTGTAAATTTGAAGTGCCCTTGCAGTTCCATACGGGCTTTACTCTCCGTATCTACAGATTTTTCATCTTGACTATGAATTGCTTTTACCACAATTGGCCAGTTATTGGCACCCCCTTTAGTATAGGAGTTGTAATTATCCTTTTTCGGCTTATATGTTGTCCACTTATCCGAAGACTGCTTATAGCGGTTATCAATACGATCTGTAAGCAGAGCAAAACCATAACTGATATCTCCGCTTTTATTGAGATCATAGTTAGTATCATATTGTTCAACTTTAACTGTTCCTATACTTGGTGCATCTAACTTTTCCGAAACAAAAATATCATAATTTCCATTCGGCACGGTTCCACAATCATACTCTACCACATTATATTCACTTGACGGTTTGACATTTCCATCTTTCCAGTAGTCATACGTCCGGCCTGTTACAGTATGGGTAGATGATTTACAGGCATAATCCCCAGTTTTGTTCATTGCTACATAAAGTATATCAGGTGCTTTTTTCATATCCATCGTACTGATATGGAACAGATGCAATCCGAATTTGCTATGATCTGTATTCGCTGAAATTAGACGATAGAACTCGGCCTGTTTGAGGATTGATACTGCTGAGTCAGAAAGAAACTGACCATAAAGCGGAGCATTTTCCAGGACAAGATTAACAGCATTGTATATAAAACTGTAACTGTTATCAAGGTTTGCAACTTCATCATACAATTCTGCCTCGACTCCATCTCCATTGTCATTGCTTTTTACAAAATCATTAAAATATATTTTTGCACTGCTGTTATTGTCCTGTGCTTTATAGGCTTCTATCACCAGGTTTACCCCTGCAAGCTGAGCATTCAACAAGGTAGAGGTAAAGTGTTCAAGACTTTTATATGCAACTTTTAGGTTTGGATCATTATAGGAAAGTTTCGTAAGCATGAGTTTTACATGATTTGACAAAATACCTACATTATTACCTTTGATTGCAAGAAAGATTCCATCAACATCCGGTCTGATCCCATTCGTTGGATCAAGAATTGTGTTTGCAAAATTTTTGATTTCTGTACGATTACCATCACCCGGCTTTTTATTTTCTGCCTTTTGCATTAAATCTCTCGATACACTGAAAATATCTGTTATAGGCTGTCTTGGCCAGTTCACAGATTCTTTTATATTATAATCTGTAAAATTAATCTGTTTCATCAAAGCAGTTATACCTTTTTCCAAAGAATGTATTTCAGACTGTATACCTCCAATCTTTTTTTCAATACTATCCAGTGTTTTCTGCTGCTGGATATTCCCGGAATCTCCCCAGCCAAGCAGGACAAGAAGGTTTCCCATTACATTTCCACCTACTGTTTTCAGCATACCGGCTGCCAGGTTTTCCAAAACAAAACTCACTGCAGAACCGGTAAAAGCAGCAGGTTCTGTTAGAGGTGGTTTTGAATTATTATTGTCAGGATTAATATTTGTATGAGATAAATTGCATCCATTCATTACTATAACCGATACAACAGCGGAAATTCCATATATCACAAATCTGTTCTTCTTCATTTTTCCTCCTTTAAAAGTACTTCTGTACAGGGTACTTTTTTAAGTATAATCATTTTCGTCTTCTACGAGCCTGATAATGAGGGGAGTTTTTCCAGGGAAAGAGATACATCATTTTTAAAGAGAGGAGGAATAAGACAGCAGCCAAAATAGCTGCTTTTAAGAAAACAGGAGCGATAATATTGTTATGCGAATTTTCTTTTCCAGTAGTTTACCCACGCCAGCTTTAGTCTGCTTCTGGGTACTCTGCTTAATCTTTTAGGCAGATTGTGTCTGAGGTTTCTTTCGAGGTTTTTACTCAACTTTTTCTTTTTCATGATAGCATTAAAACCACCTGCGCCCTGCTGGTGTGTACCGTAAATGGAAAAAGCGTTTACCTTAAGCCCGTTTCGTTTGAGACTGCGTATATTGTCTGCCATGATCGCTTCAAATATCCTGTCCTGATTTCTGGGCCGTTTCCATTTGCTGTAGGGAATATGAAGTTTTTTGGCATACGCCCTGGCTGTTTTCGGCATGATCTGGTAACGTCCGTAGGCGCCGCTTTTACGGTTTCTGGCATGGTAACTTCCGGTAGTTGATTCTATTTTGACAACTTTTTTAACGATCTTTTTCAGTGTAGCAGGACTCATGCCGGCAGTTTTGGCCAAATGCGCATTGGCCTGTGAAGCGGCTGTCGTTAGCAGGAAGACAGCTATAATAACATAAAGTCTATGTGTAAAGCGTATGGCCGAAAGTTTTGAAAGAAATGTGTTGTTATGGTCGTGCTCAGTGTTATACATTGGTACTCCGATGATAAGATCCTTTTTTTAATGTTAATATTATATTTTTTAATTGGGTTGTGAAAAACAATAGAGATAAAAAATATCAGAAAAAGGTGTTGAATGACACCCGACATTTTTTATTAGGAGAAATGATACACAAGATAAGTTAATCGCTGAATAACAGAATCTTAATAAAATTTTATAAAAACATTAGAAACAGCTTAAAAGCTATCTAACATAAGGTACTTTTGCAGAAGGTGTTTCTTTTGAGGTGTCTTTAAGATGGGTTTCCTGGTCATCAAAGAAAATATCTGCACCGAATGCCTTGACAACTTCATATTTTTGTACACCGCCCTGAAAAAAAGCTTCATCTACACGTACACCCCAGCCTTCGAGTGTACCAAGGACTCTTTCATGGGTAGAGAAATTCCTTGCGGTTATCAGAGCCGTACGGAGGGGAGAAGCTTCCATCGGAAAACGGTCCTGAATTTCTGAAATCATTTTGAGAAATTTGAAAAAGGGCCCTTTGCTCAAAGGATTTTTGGCATGGGAACGCTCATATGCTATAAAAGCTTCCAATCCCTTTTCCTGATATACCCGCTCACTCTCATCACCGAAGATCACAGCATCACCGTCAAAAGCGATCTTGACCATGTCTGATTCTTCTGTAGTAACGGGTGTATGCGGGATGATCGTTGCGGCAGCCACCCCTGACCGAATCGCTTCCTCCACGTCTGGAGTATGCACAGAAAGAAAAAGATCTACCTTGAATGCTTCAAGGTAACGTGCCACCGGAGTACCTGCGGTCCATCCTGTGCGTTCGATATCAAGGTCATAATGTTCAATGGAGCGCCCTATCCTCAAACCTGTTGCCGCATTGTTCCTCGAAAGGATGATCACTTCGATGAGTTTATTGTCAAATTTTTTATTGATCGCCAGAAGGTTTTGCACAAAACGGAAAGCGGAGCCTTTATCCAGAGGATCATTCAGATGGGAAAGCTGGTACTCGTAATAGGCTTCAAGGCCCTCTTTGTCAAAAATGGCATTCTCCTCTTCCAGGGAGAAAAGTGCCCGTGACGAAATAGCGATCACCAGTTTGTTCTGCAGATCATATGCCATACACTACTCTTTTTTGAAAGAAGTATAGCACAAACCCTGATGGTAAAAATAGTTTTGACACATATTTGACACAAATATTTGCTATAATATATAACAATTAATTTAAAAGGATGAGAAAATGAGTGTTGGAAATATTATTCTGCTTATTATTGTGGGGATCGGTGCATATCTTGTCACTATCTATAACAAACTGGTGTCACTCAGAGCCGGCATAGATGCCGCATGGTCAGACATCGATGTACAGCTTAAACGCCGCTACGACCTTATACCGGCGCTGGTAGATACGGTAAAAGGCTATAAAGAATATGAAGCCGATACACTGGAAAAAATCATCAAAGCACGGCAGGTCGGGCTGACAGCAGACTCGATGGATGAAAAAGCAGCCGCTGCCAATATGCTGTCCGGTGCGCTCGGAAAACTTTTTGCCCTCGCGGAAGCATATCCGGACCTTAAAGCCAATACCAATTTTCTTAAACTGCAGGATGAATTGAGCCAGTTGGAAAATGCCATTCAAAATGCAAGGCGTTACTACAATGCCATCGTCCGTGACTACAATGCAAAAATAGAATCATTCCCGGATCTGTTCATTGCACAAAAGTTCAATTTCACAAAACGTGATTATTTTGAACTCGAAGAGAGTGAAGCTGAAGCAGTGAAAAAAATGCCCAAAATAAACCTGTAAAAGCCATAGCCATGAAAAAAGTGCTCTTTGTACTATTTTTTGCAGGTTTTGCTACCCTGCTTTTTGCAGAGAAAATAGACCGTTACGATATCAATATTACCGTGGAACAAAGCGGTGAACTTTCCATTGTCGAAGCTATAATATATAACTTTGAAGGTGCTTCGAGACACGGTATTTTCAGAGATATCCCTTTTACCGTTAAAGTCAAAGGATACATCAAAGACCTTGGCATGAACCGTTTTTCGGTACAGATGGACGGCCGGCCGGTCAACTGGGAACAATCTGTCATCCATTCTGCACAGGCCGGCAGGCTCATACACCTTAAAATCGGTTCTGCCGCTGCATATGTCACAGGAAAACACCGTTACACCATCCGGTACCATGTCAGCAAAGGGGTACTGCCCGCTGCACAGGATGAAACTTCCGATGCGGTCCGGTGGAATATCATCGGTACCGGGTGGAACATCCCCCTAAAGAATATCACAGCAAATTTCTTTCTGCCTCCTTCCCTCAATCGTACCATGACAGCTGTTTCCACCTATACAGGATATTACGGCAGTCTTACGTCATCCCATGTCACCACACAATGGCTTTCCCCGCAGCACCTTCAAGTATATATCCCTGCATTGGGGCCGCATGAAGGGGCAACAGTCGAACTCGCCTACCCTGCCGATACCCTGGGCCAGAACGGACAGGAAAATGTGCAGGTAACACTGTGGGAACGGCTCCGGGACAACTGGTACTGGGGAGTCCTGATAGGCTTTTTGTTCTATTTTCAGAATGTACTCAAACGCTATAGCGGTTTTGAGGACAAGCGTTCCATCGCGGTACAGTATGAACCGCCCAAAGGGCTTAGTCTTTTACAGTCAGGGCTTCTGCTGGACAAATTTGCGGACAATGAAGATTTTGCTGCTGCGGTACTTGAACTGGGATATCTCGGATATCTTGAGATCGAACAGACAGGCAAACATACAGAACCTCTTCTCATTCGTACGGACAAACCCGCCAAAGGTTTGACACTGGACCAGCAGTACCTTCTGGAAAATATACTTTTTAAAGGCAAAAAAGCCTTTACCTTGAACAAAAGCTCCCAAAGCAGAGCCGAAGCACTGCAAAGCGGATTTGCAAAGATCAATACCGATCTGTATACATGGTCGGTTGCCAACGGCTATATGAGGGAAAACCCTGAACGTACCCGGAAAAACTTTATTGTGCGATCTATGCTCTTTCTTCTTCCTGTCATAGGTTTGATACTGTACTCGCTATGGCAAAAACTGGGGACAGATGCGATCTTTATGCTTATTTTCCCGATAGCCTTTGGTTCGGCCGGCTTCAGTATGATCTTGGCCAATAAGAATATTTTCAAAAAGCTCTATGGCCTTGTTTTTATCGCTGCAGGATTGCTCCCCGTATTGATGATGCAGGACAAAGGGGTCGATTTCAAAAGTCTTCTCTTCGGCCCGGTGGGGGTACTTCTCGTCATTGCCGGCGGTATGTTCTATGTGTACAGAAAGATCGGGAAATTTACCCAGAAAGGTGCCTATGCGCATACCCACCTGCTTGGTCTTAAAGAGTTTGTCATACGGGTCAAGGAAGATGAGATCAGAAGACGCCTCAAAGCGGATCCTCTTTACCTTGAAAAGATGCTGCCGTATGCCGTGCTTTTCAAAGCAGCAGACCACTGGCTTACATTCTATGACCTGCTTCAGGTCACTACGCCATACTGGTACCACGGGAACATCCATAACATAAACAGTTTCGGCAGCTATATGGATGAAGCGATCACCCCTCCGTCCACAAGCAGCAGCGGCGGTGGCGGTTTCTCAGGCGGAGGCGGCTTTTCAGGCGGCGGCGGCGGTGGCGGAGGAGGAGGTTCATGGTAGCCTTTGGACGGCTTGCATGTTATCTATGATTCCATCAATACGCCGCTCGGAATCTTCGCGTTTGGCAACCATGCCCACACCAATGTACTATCCTCTGTTTCTCCCTATTTTTGTCGCTGTAAGAAAAATATAGTATTTGCCCGTAAGGGTCACTCTATACTTTTTTTGCTGCAAATACTTCTTGCAGAACATCACATCATTGAAGAGCAGACTCATTTCACTCATCGCATAATTGGGGGCTTTGGCACCATAGAGCATTTCGCCTCCTGCCCACCGTGAGTTGGGAAAACCGAGTATCAGTGCAGAGTCTTCTTTATCCAAATATTCCTGAACCAGTTTCATAAAAAAAGGTTTGAAATTGATCTCCGGGCTTTGCAGGGTACCTATGCTGATAAGCAGATCAAAGTGTCCCAGCTGCAAATCGTCAAGTTTTGTGATATCTGCCGTAAAGAATGTTACATTCTCTTCAGGAAAACATTCCTTTGCATACGCTGTAGCCGTTGCACTGTGGTCTATCCCCGTAAAAGACTTGTTTTCATATTCATCAATATTTAACATTTTTCGTACCACACCAAACTCATCTCCGCGGTTCACACCCAGATCCAATATGCGCTGGCGTCCGCCTATGCCGGCATTCGTAAGCGCCTGAATATAATAGTAGAGAAAAGCCGGCTCTTCCATTTTCTGTAGGGCAAAAAAGTTTGATGCAACACCATACTTCTCTTCCCTGTCTCTGTCGGTATCATCATGGAAAGAATTGTGTGTTTCAAGCTTTCTAAAGGTCAAAGCCACAAGCGGATATTCCGCTTTTTCAGGCAGCATGATCCTGCATTTCAGCAGTTCCGCAAGATCTACCCAGGCTTTCAGTCCCCGGTAGATATATACAGTGCCTTCTATTTCCGCTGTTTGCCCTGCATATCCGTTTCCCAGATCAGGATCAAAAATATAAAAGGTCACGGTATCCGTTTCTTCAAGGCTTGTTTCCAGCCGGGGAATGATCTCCTGCATCGTCTCTGTCGTAAATATCATAAAAAGATTATAGCATGAATAGCTGCCGTTTATGAAAAGTACTATTTTCTGTCGAGAGGTTCGGAGAAGACTGTAGGGGACTTCTAATAATAGGTGATACCCTGTAGTTGCTGCGGTAATTTATTTACGGTATCATTCCACATCTACCAATATTACCGCACCAAAGGCAAGCAGTGAAAGAGAAATATGACCTTATCGTAATCGGTTCCGGTGCGGCAGGGATGATGGCTGCCATTACCGCAGCAAGAAACGGCAAAACAGTGCTTTTACTCGAAAAACTCTCCAAGATCGGGACCAAACTCAAAGCCACTGGCGGCGGCCGATGCAACCTGACCAACACCCTGGATAATGAAACTTTCATGGCGCGCTTCGGGCGTGACGGAAAATTCATGATGCCTGCACTCGAAGCATTCGACCATAAAGCACTCATAGCTTTTTTCAGAGAGATCGGCGTGGAGAGCCATGCACCTGACGGTTACAGGGTCTTTCCGGTGACACACAGCTCCTCAACCGTTATCAGTGCTATGGAAACAGAGATGCAGCGTTTGGGCATAGAAATACGCTGCTCACAAAAAGTGACAGAGCTTAGTTATACCGATTCACAGATCACCGGAGCAGAAACTTTGACAGATACGTTCAAGGCGGAACATGTTGTCGTCGCTACAGGAGGCAAAGGCTATCCGGTTCTGGGTGCAGAGGGTGACGGCTATGGTCTGGCTGAATCTGTCGGACACAAAGTCACGGAAGTGTTCCCTGCCATGATGCCGCTGAAGACTAAAGAGAAGTGGGTAGCGAACTGTACAGCTGACACCATTGCAAAGGTTGCCATCACAGTTAATATGAAAAAATATAAAAGACTGAAAGCCCAGGGAGATCTCATTTTTACCCGAAGCGGTATCAGGGGACCTGTAGTACTGGACTTTTCCAGGGAGATCACCCCGCTTTTAGGAAAATATGAGGAAGTGCCTGTCCTGATGAATCTGACCAAAGGGATGAATGAAGAACAGATACGCAGCCATATAAAAAAAGAATGGGCCAAAAACCCGCACAGGAATACTCTGGAAGTGGTCAGTACCCTGCTTCCGGAGTCGGTCAGCCGTGAACTCTGCCGTCTTGCAGAGGCTGACCCGGCTGTCAGTTTCGGAAAACTCGAAGGCCGGACAAGAGACAGGCTGATCAGCCTTCTTGCAGCCACTCCCCTGACCATCAACGGACACGACGGCTTCAAAATGGCGATGATCACACGGGGAGGCGTCAGTCTGAAAGAGATCGACCCCTATACCATGCAAAGCAGAAAAATAAAAGGACTTTACTTTTGCGGAGAGCTCATGAACCTTGACGGTCCCTGCGGAGGCTATAACCTGCAATGGTCCTTTGCCAGCGGATATACGGCAGGCTTATTGCTGGCCGAGGGGAAAATTTCATCCCCTCAATGACTTTCATTCAGTATTTTCGCCTCCTGCCACTTTGCATCGGCAAGAAGACGGCAGGTTTTAAGGGTTTCTGGATCAGCTTCTTCTGCTGTCCTGTAGCCGCTTTTGTGCAGGCAGTCCCGCATGGTGTCGGCTTTCAGCTTCTGCCCGATGTGGCTCAGCTCTTCTTTTCTGAATTTATCTTTTTCTACAGACAGAAACCAGACGGTACCCAGTACAATAATGGTGATCAATACTAAAAACTTCAACTTTTTATCCATAAAAAACCCTCTTCCTTGGTGATAGTTAAGAGAAACTATATCAAAAAGTTTTAGAAACAACAAGATGATTATATCAATATATCTTGATATATTAAGCTTATTTTACTATACTTCGTACAATACAACAAAAAATTCAAAGGTAAAAGATGGAAAATTTTCTCAATACTGTCGGTGCCGTCAACGATGCAACACGCGTGAAACTGCTGCACTTTATTGACATTAACAAGAAAGTATGTGTCTGTGATGTGGAAAACTCATTCAATATGATACAGTCAAGGGTTTCACGCCATTTGAAGATACTCAAAGATGCAGGCTTCCTGCGGGTTGAGCGTGAAGGAAGATGGGCTTACTACAGTATCAGAACCCCACTGGACAGTTTCAGGCAGACCATACTTGCAGAGATCGCCTGTCTTGGTCTTAACATCCCTGCACTTGAACACAAATGCAAAGGATGACCATGGAACTCATCCAAGCATTTTTAACCAATTTCTGGATCTTGACCAATGATATGGCAATTTACATACTCATAGGGGTACTTTTTGCCGGTGTTCTCAAGCAGTTGATCCCCGAAAACTTTGTCTCAAAGCATCTGGGCAAAGACAATTTCGGCTCTGTCGTGAAGTCATCACTCTTTGGTATTCCGCTGCCTCTGTGTTCCTGCAGCGTCATCCCTTTTGCAACCGGTCTTAAAAAAGAAGGGGCAAGCAGCGGATCAGTGTTGAGTTTTCTCATCTCTACACCCATTACAGGTGCAGACTCCATCTTGGCAACATACGGTTTCTTCGGATGGATCTTTACAATCTACCGTGTTGTCACTTCTTTGGTCATCGCAATGGTCGCCGGTATCTTGCAAAACTTTTGGGGACAGGTACCCGATACAGGGGAGGAGGAGACCTGTACTTCATGCGGCTGTACAGACACCTGCGGTACAGATACAGAGACCCAAAGCGGAGGATTCAGTGCGGTGAAGGCATTGAACTATGCACTCTTCGACATTTTCAGGGATTTTGCCAAACCGTTGTTCTGGGGACTGGTACTCGGGGCGCTCATCACGACCTTTATGCCAAAGGACATTATGCAGTATCTCGGTGACAATCTGCTGCTCACCTACCTGCTGATACTGTTCTTTTCCATGCCGCTCTATATTTGCGCGACAGCATCCCTGCCCATTGCTGCTTCACTCATTGCCAGCGGTCTCAGCGGCGGTGCAGCATTCATACTGCTTAGTGCCGGGCCGGCGACCAACAGCGTGACCATGGGTGTGGTCTATAAGGTACTGGGTAAAAAAGCACTCATCATTTACCTTGGTGTCATCGGTCTTTTCAGTCTGCTTTTCGGCTACATGTTCGATCTCTTCTTCCCAAATATTTTGAGTGCACAGCTGACAGAGCATCTTGAAGAGTTCGGCTTCATTGCACAGCTCTCTGCCGTGACCATGCTTGGACTGATGCTCTACTTTCTGCTTGAACCGCTCTTCAATAAAAAAACACATACAAAGGAAAATACTATGGCTACAACAACATTCACCCCCAACACAACGGCCCAAGAGAGCTGTTGTTCAGGGAACGACACAACACCAAGCTGCGACACTGCTCCGGCAGAGAAGGAAGCCAACAGCAAAAAGGTACTCGTACTCTGTACGGGAAACAGCTGCCGCTCTATCATTGCGGAAGCGATCATCAACAAGGAACTAGAAGGCATCGAGGCGTACAGTTCCGGTGTCGCACCCAGCGGAAGGGTCAACCCCTATGCCAAGAAAGTACTCGAAGCCCACGATGCCTGGGATGATGCCTATCATTCCAAAACACTTGATGAAGTGATGGAACATGACTTCAACCTCGTTGTAACGGTCTGCGACCATGCCAAAGAGACTTGCCCGATGTTCCCGAAACCTGTACCCAAGATCCATGCGGGATTTGAAGATCCGGACGGCAAAGGATATGACGCGTTTGAAAAGACGTACGAAGAGATACACACAACACTGCTTCCCCGCGTCAAAGCGATACTCAACGGCGAGGTGGAAAATCTGTCCGATGATGAGCGTATCTGCTACTGTATCGGCATAACCAAAGGAGAGATCGTCGCAGCGGTCAGGGCCGGTGCATCTACACTCGATGAAGTCAAAAAAGCAACAAAAGCATGCACGGGAAGCGACTGCAAACATACCAATCCGCTGAAACGCTGCTGTTCCAAAGAGATCAAAAAACTCATAGCACTGGAAAGTCCTGGAGCATCCATGAAAAAGAATGTATTTAAAACGCAGGAAGGCGTAAACATCGCTTTTACCGGCGCAGTCGCCAAACAGCAGATCGACATGATGGTCCAGAACTGCTCGACGGGGAAATGTGAATGTATGAGCGATGAGACCAAAGAGAAGATCAGCCATATCGAAGTGGAAGGCAAAGACGGGAATGTAGAGATGAAACTGACCGGAGATATTGATACAGCAGAGATAGAGGAAGCACTTGCAAAATCAAAAGTGTTGAACAAAAAATGATCCTGGCAGCAACACTCTTTCTGGTAACACTTCTTTTCATTATCTGGCAGCCAAAAGGACTTCAGATCGGTACAACCGCAGTCATCGGTGCCGCAGCGGCACTGCTTCTGGGTGTCGTAAGTCTGAATGACGTCTGGATCGTCACAGAGATCGTCTGGGATGCGACACTGGCATTCATCGGTATCATCCTGCTTTCGATGGTGCTTGACGAAATAGGCTTTTTTGAGTGGTGCGCCATCAAAATGGCATATCTTTCCAAAGGCAGCGGACATTTGATGTTCGTTTATGCTCTGCTCCTCGGAGCTTTTGTTTCGGCACTGTTTGCCAATGACGGCGCCGCACTTATTTTAACCCCTATTCTGCTTGCCAAAATGCGTATTTTAAAACTCAATACCAAGACGATCCTTGCTTTTCTGCTTGCCGGCGGGTTCATCAGTGACAGTGCGTCCCTGCCGTTTGTCTTCTCGAACCTGACCAACATCGTTACGGCAGACTATTTTCATATCGGATTCTGGGCTTATTTGAAACATATGTTCCTGCCGTTTATTGTGAGTGTTACAGCTTCCATCGCTATTTTGTGGCTGATATTGAGAAAAGATATTCCACAACAGATCGATATTTCCCTGCTGAAAGATCCTGACGAAGTACTCAAAAGCAAAACCCTTTTCATTTTCTCATGGTTCTTTCTGGCCCTCCTCCTTATCGGTTACTTTATCGGTGACCTTTACCATCTTCCGGTAAGCCTCTTTGCACTTGGCGGCGGCCTCATATTTCTCGGTATTGCTTCCTATACCAGACACGCCAAAGCCTGGCTCACCATCAAAACAGCTCCCTGGCAGGTCGTATGGTTCAGTATCGGGCTCTATATTGTCGTATACGGACTGAAGAATGCAGGCCTGACAGATTACATCGCACATGTACTGCAGAACCTCAGCCACAGAGGTGATGCTGTCGCCATTGTGGGTACCGGATTCCTCTCTGCATTCCTCTCTGCCATTATGAACAATATGCCGACCATCATGGTCATGGACATTGCTATTGACAAAATAGGATATGCCGGGAACGAAGTACTGGCCTATGCCAATATCATCGGCTGTAACCTGGGACCGAAAATGACACCGTTCGGTTCGCTCGCCACCCTGCTCTGGCTCCATGTCCTCAGCAAAAAGGGGGTCAAGATCGGTTTTTGGGAGTACAGCAAGTTCGGGCTCCTCGTCACACCGCCTGTACTTTTGATCGTATTGCTCTCCCTGGTCTGACAGATACGGGGACCGGTTTATTCCGGCCCCTCAGATATCGGCACACCGGCCGGGGAAGGAACATACAAACCAAATTCCGAACTGTCATCTTGCACAAAAACTATTATGGTAGAATTCCAACACTTTTTTACCTAAGGAATTCCATCTTGTTCGATATTCAGAAATATTCCAAACAGAACATTAAGAACGACATCCTTTCAGGTGCACTGGTTGCCGTAGCACTGGTACCTGAAGCAATCGCTTTTTCATTCATCGCCGGGGTTTCACCGATCGTCGGTCTTTATGCCGCATTCATCATCGGGGTCATCACGTCCCTTCTCGGCGGTAAACCCGGGATGATCTCCGGTGCAACAGGCTCCGTGGCAGTAGTCTTTGTTTCTCTCGGTGTATGGGTCAAACAGCACTACCCCGGTCTCGATACCGAAGCCCTCTCCATGACAGTACTGCACTACATTCTCATCACGTCGATCATTGCAGGGTTTATACAGGTTGCCATAGGGGTACTGAAGATGGGTAAATTCATCCGTCTCGTGCCGCAGCCCGCACTCTTTGGTTTCGTGAACGGTCTCGCCATTGTCATCGCACTGGCACAGCTTCCCTTCCTTGCACCGGCACATATAGCGCAGTACGCTTCCTGGTGGGAGATCGTCAAAGCGAGTTTTGCAGAGAATTACATTATGTACATCATTGTGGCCGTGACCATGCTGACGATGCAGTATCTTCCCCGGCTCAGCAAAGCAGTTCCTGCCGGACTGGTTGCCATTGTTGTCATCACACTGGTAGTTTATTTCGGCGGTATCGATACAAAAACGGTAGGTAGTATGGCAGACCTGTCCCATGTCTCTTTTCCCCATTTCACCTTGCCCGATCTCTCCATACTTTTCAACTGGGAATCACTCAAAGTGATCCTGCCTACGGCTGTCATTGTCGCACTTGTCGGACTCATAGAATCGCTGCTGACACTCTCCGTGCTTGACGAAATGGGCGGAAAAAGAGGCTCAGGGAACAAAGAGTGTGTTGCATTGGGCATCGGGAATGCCACATCAGGTCTCTTTGGAGGCATGGCAGGCTGCGCGATGATCGGACAGTCGATCATCAACTTCACATCCGGCGGCCTTGGGCGGCTTTCTTCTTTTACGGCTGCGACACTGCTCATTGTGCTTGTGGTCAGTTTTTCTGCCGTCATTTCAGCGATCCCTATTGCCGTACTGGTCGGTATCATGTTCATGGTGAGTATCGGAACATTTGAATTCTCTTCGATTAAGCGTATCAGACATATGCCAAAATCCGATGCTTTTGTACTGGTTGTAGTGACCGTTATTACCATTTTCTTCGATCTTGCCGTAGCGGTCATTGCAGGTATCATTATCTCTGCACTTGTCTTTGCATGGGAGCACGCCAAGATCTTCTCTCATACCAGGATGGAGGGCAACAAGAAGATTTATGAACTTGACGGTCCCCTCTTTTTTGCCTCGGTCACCTCGTTCAATGAACAGTTCGATGTAGAAAACGACCCCACTGAAGTGGTCATCGACTTTAAAAAAGCAAGGGTGATGGACAGCTCCGGTGCCGAAGCCATCGACGCACTGACAGAAAAGTACAAAAAAGCAGGAAAAAAACTGACGCTCAGACACCTTTCGGAAGACTGTAAAAAAACACTGAAAGCCGCAGGGCCTTTCTGTACCTATGAAGAGGATGACCCGACCTACAAGGTCGCACACGACGTATAAACTATACCTTTTTAGCGTATTCACTTTTCATTTATTATGTATTTCATTTTTATGTTACTATATAAAAAACAATTATGTTTATAGGAGCTAAAAATGAAAAATCTCTATATCCTTCTTCCCTTTTTGGCAAGCTCTTTGCTGATGGGCAGCAAAAGCATTGAAAGCACCGGTGTCATGGTCACCATGACCACATCTGACAAAAAGCAGGTCCACTATGTGGTAGAACGCAATATACCTGCTGTATGCAAAAAGATCCCCATCAACAATGAAATGCTCTGGACAGGGAATTTTGCCAATCCCAAAGTACCCGAAGCCTGTAAATCCACGTATGTACACACCAAAGGAAAACTGCAGCCCATGCACCTTGATGCAGACCTTGAAACCTATGGTGAACTTGAAGTACTCGTATTCCTGAAAGAGATGCAGAGAAATAAAGATCTGCTGCTCATAGACAGCCGTAAAGCATCATGGTACAAGTACATGACCATACCCGGTGCAATCAACATGCCTTTTGTCTATTTTAAATACCATGACGATTACGAATTTCATTTTGAGTATGCACTGAAGTTTCTTGGTGTGACCAAAGACAGTGACGGAGAATATGATTTTGAGCAAGCAAAGACGCTGCTGCTTTTCTGTAACGGCCCCTGGTGCAGCCAGTCCCCTTCCATGATAAGCGCACTGCTTGAAATCGGCTATCCTGCCGAAAAGCTGAAATGGTATCGCGGGGGCATGCAGGACTGGCTCGGTGCGGGAATGACCTCTACACGAAAGTAGAGGCCATACGGAAGCATATTTATTCTTCTACGATCACTCTTGCATCAAGCGGCTGAACAGGTCTGTTGTTCGGGTGGTGCATCACATGCTGGAACTGCTCGACCTGTTCTTTTGAAACGGTCAAAGGCTTTTCAAGGACAAACCATCTTACACCCTCGGTGCACGGCGGTGTTGTCAGTGAGCCGTTGAATCTGTAGTAATGCTGCTTGTCCGGGATAAGATCTGCTGCAATATCTTTTACTTTGAGTGCATGCTTTTCTCCTGCTTTTTTCGGCATCACTTTCCATATTTTGGCAAGATCCCTATTCGCTGCACCTTCCTTGAACATAACAGCGACAACCGCAATATTTCCGTCTTTGTCAAGATGGACAAAATGGGCTTCAAGCGGAAATGATTTGCCGTTGATGTGATTTTCACTCGGCGAATGGAAGTGAAACTGTTTGAGTTCGAATGTTTTGCCATCAACCACAAGTGTGTCTCCGGGATTGACATTGACCTGGATAGTATGGCCGTTATTTACCACCTCATTGGAGCCCTGCCTGTACGCAAGATTGAGCGGAGCATGTTTCGGGTCTGTGACGGAATGTGTAATATTGATGGGAGACTGGTTCAGCCCGTCACTGCATGCATGGTATTTTTCGGAGAGATGCCCCCATGTTTCGGGGGTATTGTGCCCTGTGTATCCCCAGTGGGATCCACCGGATTCATTTGCCTGTACCGCCGAACACATCAGTGCTGCCGCGGCAAAGAGGGAAAGTGTTTTTTTCATGCTTTGTCCTTTATGTTGGGTATACTGACAGTATAGAAGACGATGACTTTAAAAGTACCGAAAAGGACGGGGAAAGTGCTAAAAAAATGCATATCATTTGAAATAGCAGCAACATCATCAAAACAATTGCAGCCAATGATACATCATCTAAATGAAAAACATCACCGCAAGAAGAAGCACAAAAGGAAGCAGTGCCCAGGCATACTGTATCTTCTGTGTTTTTACCGCTTTGTAAATGCCCCAGAAGAAAAGTCCAATGATCAGCAGCAGTCCGCCCAGTGCGACCGGCGGAGAGATAAGCAGTTTCTCTCCGGCACAGGCATACAGTGTACCGAGCAGCATAAGGGAAAAAAGCCTGATCATTTTTTCAGGTCCTCCTGATTGAGCCTGTCCACCATTTTGATACTGTCAAGCGCATTGAGCAAAATCTGTTTGGCAGAAGCCAAAGGTTTCATACGCAAATTGGTATTTTGCTTGTCGATGGTCTCATCCGTCACAAGAACCATGACTTCTTTCTCAAGTTCTGTGATGATCTCATTGATCTTCTGTTCTATCAATTCAATATTCATACTGACTCTCTTCTATTTGGTTTTGGGTCTGAAGATACGGATCACTGCTTCGTCGGCTTCCATATAGTGCCCTCCGATCAGATCGATGCAGTAGGGAACCGCGGGGAAGACAGCATCGAGACATTCACGGATGGACTTCGGTTTTCCCGGAAGATTGATGATCAGGGAATTGTTGCAGATACCCGCCGTCTGACGCGAGAGAATGGCCGTAGGCACATACTGAAGGCTCACTGCCCGCATTTGTTCGCCAAAGCCCGGAAGCAGTTTCTGGCAGACATTTTCAGTTGCTTCCGTGGTGACATCCCGCGGTGCCGGCCCCGTACCGCCGGTGGTAACAATGAGGTCGCACTGCCTGTCACGCGAGAGTTCTATGAGTGTCGTTTCGATGAGACTCTGTTCGTCAGGGATACAACGGTATTCATACTCACAGTCATTCAGCAGATATTCGTTTACCGTGTCCATAATGGCTACTCCCGAAATATCTTCATAGATTCCCTGGGAAGCTCTGTCACTCGTAGTTACTACGCCGATTTTTATCTTGTCCATGTGTCATTGGTCCTGTCGTAAAATTTTGGGATACTATAGCTTAAAAATCATTAATATTACCGGGTTTACTACATTATCCTGAGTAAAATACGGAATACATGTACAGAGATTTATCCTATTTTCGCAAGCACTTTATCTAAAACAGACGTACTCACTGCCCGCTTCAGATACCCAAGCAGATAGGTTGCTTTGGTAATGTAGTAACGCGGTTTCGGTCTCTCGGCCAGTATGATCCTGTGTACAACCCTCGCAACAGAAACAGCCTCTTCATTAAAAGGTACCGCCTTTTGCCTGCCTTCCATATGCTGTCTGTACATTTCGGAAAATACAGAGTGCCCGATATCTACATTTTCCCGAAGTTTCTTCACAGCCGTTTGCCGAAAATGGCTGCTGACAGGACCTGTATTGAGCAGTACAGGGTAAATACCGGTATGCTTCAGTTCCAGACGCAAAGTATCTGTCAAGCCTTCTATGGCATATTTGCTGGCATTATAGGCACCGCGCCCGGAAAGAGAAACAAGCCCAAGCACAGAAGAATGCTGTATGATCTTTCCATACCCCTGTGCACGCATGACAGGGATGATCTGCCGTGTACATTCATGCAGTCCAAAAAGATTGGTTTCGAACTGTGCACGCAGTACATCGGTACGAATGTCCTCAACAGCACCGGGCTGTCCGTAACCGGCATTGTTGAACCAGACATCGATCTTTCCTTCTTTTTCAACGGCTGCCGCGATCACCGCCGCGATCTGCTCCGGCCTGGTCACATCAAGCTGCATGGCATGCTCAAACCCCAGGGCATGCAGCATTGCAACATCTCTGGGGTCTCTTGCTGTAGGGTAGACGGTAACAAATCTGTCTTTCAGGTATTTCGCTGTTTCAAGCCCTATACCTGTACTGCATCCGGTAATAACAATGTTTGGCATGTTTGCTTCCTTGGTTTTCTGCTACTATTTTAGCTTAGCTTTTCTGACACTTCTGTTTCGGGATTCGGGAGAGGAGGATTTCAGCGTAACGATTCAAGCTTTTATGTTACAATACTTCCATGATTGAAACTTTACGGAACAATGACTTTTCTCTGGTACTCTCCGGCGGCGGTGCACTTGGTATTTCACATCTCGGTGTACTGCATGACCTTGAAAAAGAAACCCTCATTCCCGGCGAGATCATAGGTACAAGTATGGGAGGCATTGTGGGTGCCTGCGTGGCCATTGGCATGAAAGAAGCCGAGATTTATGACAATATCAAAAAATTCAGCAATCTGTTCAACTGGATGAAATTTTCTCTCTCAGGAAATGCCATGATCGACAATCAAAAGATCGCACGGATCTTTGAAACACTGTTTGGCACAAGAAAAATGCATGAGACAGATATCCCGCTCAAACTCATAGCCACCAACCTGCGTAACGGACACAAACGTGTTTTCAGCGCAAAAGACAACATACCGATAAAAGATGCCATTCTCTGTACGATGGCCATTCCCGGCATTTTTGAAGAACATGTGGTAGAGGGAGAAACCTATGGTGACGGCTTTTTATGTGAAAACCTCGGCGTAAACGAAAGCGACCTGGACCTGATCCTCGCCGTGGATGTGCTGGGCGAGCGTTCCTTTGACAAAGAAATGCCGGACAACTTCTTTAAAACAGCCAACATGATGGAAATGTTCGAGAAGTCTGTCCGTCTGCTTATTTACAACCAGAGCAAATCCCATATAGCCTGTTCCCAAAAAGATATTTTGCTTTTGGAACCTGAAACAGTAGGCTACAAAACGTTTTATTTCCACAAGTACGAAGCCATACGCAAACTGGGTCTGGGGCTGCTGCAATGAAAAACTATTATTCCAAATTTCTTGTTGCCTTGCAGTTCGGTACGATCGGCATAATGCTGCTGCTTGCACACTACCGTTTTACATTTGCGGCCGCAACGGTCTTTTTTGCCGGTGTTATTACGGGGATCTGGGCACTGACACATAACAAGCTGGGCAATTTCAACATTGAACCGGAGCTGAAAGAGAACTGCCGGCTCGTCACCACCGGCATCTACCGGTGGATACGCCATCCCATGTATGCTTCGGTAACACTGATGATGCTGGCCATTGTACTGACAGATCCCGGTGCCTTTATCCTCTGGTATTTATGGCTTTTTCTGATCGTTGTACTGCTGCTTAAGGCTAAAAGAGAAGAATCGCTGTGGCTTTCCCACGATCCGTGTTATCTGGACTACCGCCAGAACACCAAATATTTCATTCCATATATTTTATAATATTAAAGAGAACCCATGATTACAGACGGCTTCAGCTACCTTGCAGTATTGAGCGGAATTTCCTCCGCTATCGTCTTTGCAGAGCAGAAAAGCAAAGCAAAATTTTTCTCCTATCTGCCTGCCATAGTCATTATTTATTTTGTTGTAATGCTTTTTTCTACCCTGGGGCTCTGGGAAAAGAGTGCCTCTGTCACGGCAACCTACAAAAGCCTCAAAAGCAACCTGCTCCCGGCCATGATCTTTCTGATGCTGCTCAATGCGGACATGAGGGAGATCGTAAAACTGGGCAGTAAAATGCTTTTGACTTTTCTGCTCGCTTCGACAAGTATCGCACTGGGGTTCATCGGGATGTTCGCTTTTTTCCATTCTGCATTTGCGCCGGATGCCTGGAAAGCTTTTGCCGCACTGACAGGTTCCTGGATGGGAGGTACAGGCAACATGGTTGCCATTCAGGGTGCATTGAACCTGCCGGACGGTGCACTGGGATACACCCTCCTCATAGACTCCATCGACTATGCCGTCTGGGTCATGATACTGCTTGCACTGGTGCCTTTTGCCAAACGTTTCAATACCTGGAGCAAAGCCGATACTTCAGTCATAGATAAAGTGGGAGAACGTCTGGCCCTGAAAATGGCTGCTCGAAAACCGATGAATTTTTCAACACTTTTTCTCATGCTAGGTGCAGCACTGCTTGTTTCGGCATGTTCACAGTATTTTGCCCAAATGCTGCCTGCCACTGCTTTTCTGACAACAACGACATGGGTGGTCATTATTGCCACACTCGCAGGTATGTTTTTTGCCATGACACCCTTCGCAAAGCTCTCCGGTGCCTCGGAACTGGCCAATATCATGCTTTATCTGATCGTGGCGCTCATTGCTTCGCGCGCCGATTTTTCTGAACTGGCACAGGCACCGCTTTACATTGCGGCAGGATTTGTCATCCTCTTCATACATGCAGGTATCATGGTCTTTTGCGCCAAACTTTTCAGGCTTGACCTCTTCTCTCTCGGTGTAGCTTCTCTGGCAAACATCGGCGGTGTGGCTTCAGCCCCTATCTTGGCATCAGCCTATTCAAAGGCATTGATACCCATAGGGGTACTTATGGCAATGCTCGGCTATATTTTGGGAACATTCGGAGGGTTGATGGTAGGAAAGGTACTCGAAATGATCTCGGGGTAAACCCGCGAGAAGGGTCACCCTTCCCTAACCCACTTTTTGGCGGCATCAAGCTGTTCATAGTCGAACACTTTGAGTTCTGCTTTGATGAAAGGCGCCGCAATAGCCTTGGTATATTCGATGACAGAGGTATCGGTCACGAAAGCGAGACGTTTGATCTTTTCATGGTGGTTTTTTATGAAAGTAAAGTGTCGGCTCAATGCTGCAAAATCTTTCCATCCCGGAAATGACTTGGTATAAATGATGATACCGTTGAGATTGCCTTCTGCCTCGATGAACGGATCAATGACTTTGACTGCATGGTCGAAATCTTCTTTGCCCAGCGCACCGTCCGGCTCAAGAATGGCAATGGCATTTTCTTTATCTAATGTTACATGAAGCATATTTTTTCCTTTGTAGATGAAGTTGCATTATTCCCAAATCCCGAAATAGAAATCCGAGATTCAGACTATTATAACACAGTCTCACTATGCTATCATTATAAATTCCGACTCCCTGTTTTTTAAACAGTGTTGCACCACGATTAATTCACGATTATAGTATACTATGAAATAAAAAGGATGGAAAATGATAAGCAGACAACTGAAACATTTAGGGGCTATAGGCGTACTTTCTTCTGCCTTGCTGTTCTCCGGTTGTACCCCCGAAGAGCAGGCCATGGCAACGGGAGCCGCACTGGGTGTGGCAACAGGCGTAGCACTTTCTTCCTACAGCTATCCTCATTATTACGGGCATCCGTACTACTATTACGGAGGCCGATATTACTATGGCGGACATTACAGGAACGGCTATTACTACTACGGCGGACACCGTTACTATGGCGGACACTACTATAACCACGGATATCGGTATTATAACGGCAGACGCTACAGGGCACAGCCGGGACGCTACGGATATTACCGTCATGCAAATGACTATAGACGATACGGAAACAGAAGCTACAGCAGGAACAGAAGCCATAACAGAACGTACAGCAAGGCCGGCAGCAGCTATAGAAACTATAGCAACCACAGAAACAGAAACTATGCACACACACGCAGCAGCACATATCACAGCAGAGCGGCCGGCAGACCAAGGTCAGGCAATTACCGCAGATATTAAGAGAGGATAGCAATGCATCATCCAGAACTTTTGGCACTTGAAACCCAAAAAAAAGAATATTTCATTCTAAATGACATGCATACGCAGGAAAGTCTTGCGTGAAAATAACGAATATCAGAACCGCCGTACTCAAAGCACCGCTTAAAAAGCCTTTTATTACTTCTCTTCGCCGGGTAGAGGCACTGGAAGACCTTGTTGTTATCATCGAGTGCAATGACGGCTCTGTCGGCTATGGCGAAGGAGCTCCCACCCCTGTGATCACCGGTGAGACCATCGGCTCCATGACAGCAGCCATTGAACTGATCAAGCCCTTTCTGATCGGTCGTGAAATAGACGATTTTGAAACGCTGCTTCATCATGTGCATGCCCATATCATCAAAAATACCACTGCCAAATCTGCCCTTGAAATAGCCCTGTATGACTTGAAAGCGAAATCTATCGCTTTACCGCTTTACCGGATGCTGGGCGGAGAAAAAAAAGTGTTTGAAACAGATATCACCATCAGCATGAATGAAACAGACAGGATGATCTCCGATGCGTTGGATGCGGTATCACGGGGATATACCACACTCAAAATAAAGATCGGCGATGATCCCCAAAAAGATATCGAACGGATCGCAGCGATATCGGGTGCACTGGATGCGTGCATCAAACTACGGCTCGATGCCAACCAGGGCTGGACGGCCCAGCAGAGTGTGGCACTCCTTCAAGGCATTGAAAAACAGGGGATCATTGCCGAATTTATCGAACAGCCTGTAGCGGCGGACGATACAGAAGGGCTCAAATACATCAAAGAGCGTGTACAGACACCCCTGCTCGCCGATGAATCCGTCTTTTCTCTCAAAGATGCCCGCAGGCTGCTCGAACTTGAAGCTGTAGACTATATCAATATCAAACTGGCAAAAACAGGCGGTATATCCCAGGCATTGTCCCTGGCCGACCTCTCTGCCAATTTTGGTGTCAAATGCATGATAGGCTGCATGCTTGAAGGTCCCGTCTCTGTCACGGCAGGGGTACATGTCGCCTCTGCCAAAGCCGACATCATTACGATGCTTGACCTGGATGCAGTCAGCCTGCTTGCCTCGCATCCTGTCGAAACTTCTGTCTGCTATGATGAAAATAAAATTCTACTTTCTGATGAAACAGGTTTAGGAATTCAACGGCTTAATACCCCTGAAATCCAAACAGGTAAAGCTTGAAAACAAAGGATATATTCAGTATGCGAGTGATAAAGTATCAATACGTAACGAGCGTGATTGTGGAGCAAATATGCAAGCTTATTATTTAAGCTACCTTGATGAAGTAAAATACAGCAAACAAAGACTGTTTATTTTGTTCCTTATTACCTTTGTCACTATTTTATTGTGGAAACAAGCAATAAATATAGACAACATATCCGAAAAAATTTTTTATGCAGATGTTTTACTGATTATACTTAGCATTATTTCACTTATTCACTATTTTTTTTTACTGCACTATCCTTATACCTTCAGGATATTTAGAAAAACTTTCTTGCTGCTTTTGGATATAACGACATTGACATTTGTTATTGCATTATTTCAATATTACGGATTATTCTTATTCCCCTTATATATTATTATCAATATGCAGACTGGTTTATACTTTGGTATGCAGTATTTTTATATCAGTATGATCGCAACCACTTTTTCATGGATTGCTCTGTTTCTTTACTCAACCTACTGGTCTGAACATTATGATATTATCGCTACTTTTGCCGTCACCACTTTTTTGATATCATTGTTGTACCTTAATTATATTATTAAAGCCTATGAAGAAAAAAATGCACTTTCTGAAGAATTGTCAAATATTACTGAGCATGCGAACTATGATAATCTGACGGGCATAGCAAACCGAAGAACCTATACCGAAGAAATAAAAAAAATGTTTAAGGAAAAAGAGAGTTTTGTACTCATGTTTATAGATTTGAACAAGTTCAAAATGATCAACGACAACTATGGACATCACATTGGGGATGAAGTATTAAAAGAAGTTGCAAAAAGACTTTATTCACAATTGGATGAAGATGATTTTCTGGCAAGAGTGGGTGGTGATGAATTTGTTATTATTTCCAAAAAGAAAAAAGTATTTTTACCGAAATTTATACAGAAAATTGAAGACAATGTTATTGGATATCATGAAATAGAAGGAAAAAAAATACATATTGAACTCAGTATCGGTATCAGTATGTATCCCGATGATGCAAAATCAGCCCAATTATTGTGCAAATGTGCAGATATGGCAATGTATACTGCAAAAAAACATCATCAAAACAATCATATTTTCTATAAAGATATCATAGAAAACAAAATGGTTGAATAATCATGTAATGCACTGTATAGTTTCTTTTTGTACTATCACTAACCATATATACACGCTTTATTAACCTATCTGTATTAAAATACAGAAAACCAAAACAAAGCATATCGGATGTATAGAAAGCTCAGCTTCATTATCGTTAGTATTTTTTCCTTTTCGACACTTTTATCTGCCCAGTACATGCTTAAAGAGAGTCACCGGAAACCAAGCAAAATAGACCATATGCCAAAGAACAAAGTCGCAGATATGCGAAAAATCCCGCAGGACCCCGCCTTTTATGCGAAACAGATCAAACCCTGGCCAAAAGCCAGACAAAAACGTTCAGATGAAGCTTTCAACCGCAAATATTTCAAACCGTGGAAACTCAAAAAACTGGATATTCCTCTCAAAGATTTCGGCTGGGAAGTACGTTTTGTAAGCAAAAACAAAATTTATACAGAAAACCGAAAGCAGATACCGGCATCTGTCTACAGGAAGTGGATACAAAATGCCAACTATACCCAAAAAGATACCAAACGATACAAAGCCATTACAACAGAACGTACCAATGTAAAAGCATTGCCGACTTCTGCGGCTTTTTATCTTGACCCGCACCGTATCGGCGAAGGTTTTCCCTTCAACTACAACCAAAACTCTGCATTGCACATGAATGTGCCTTTATATGTTTCCCATTTTTCAAAAGACAGAAAATGGGCTTTTGTCCGTGCCTCCTATGCCTTTGGCTGGGTCAAAACACATGACATAGCTTTGGTAGATGACAAATTCATACATGCCTTTAAAAACGGGAAATATGCCATAACCGTCAAAGACAATCTTCGGCTCTACGATGAGAAAGGCAAAGCTGTCAGCTTTGTCAAGCTCGGCACACTTTTTCCCCTTTCCAAAGACGGCATACATTATCTCGCGGCAAAACGCGGCAGTGATGCCAAGGCACACATAGAAAAAGTATCGGTCAGCCATCCGGGGATCATTGCCAGAAAACCGCTTCCTTTTACGCCGAAAAATGTTGCGATGGTCGCCAAAGAATTCTACGGTGAACCTTACGGATGGGGCGGAGGGTACGGATGCCGGGACTGTTCTGCCACCACACGGGATTTTCTCGGTGTCTTCGGTATTTTTCTGAGGCGCAATTCAAGCAAGCAGGCAAAAGACGGACAGTCTGTATACATCAAAGGCATCCCGCCTCAGGCAAAAAAGAAGAAGATCATCCGGGAAGCAGACCCTTTCCGTTCACTGCTCTATGTTCCCGGACACATCGTCCTCTACCTCGGAGAATACAAAGGCGAACCTGTCATCATGCATACCTATTGGGGCATACGCAAAAAAGACGGAAGCAAGCTGATCACGGGACGTACCATCATCACTTCCACTGAGCCGGGGAAAGAGCGCAGTGATACCAAAGAGAGCAGCAGGCTTATCAATACGCTCAAAACCATAGTGAAATTTTAAAGGGGTCCTCTAAAGAAAATCAATAAAACAAGGTAAAATACGCTCTATGAAAAGAAAAGAAAAGATCAAATTGTTCACGACCGCCATCATCGCCGGAGAATTCAAAGGCAGGCATATCGAAATACCCGATATCGCGACGACACGAAGTTCCAAATCTATTTTGAAGGAATCCTTCTTCAATACTGTCCAGTTCGACATCATTGACAGGAATTTTGTTGAAGTCTTTGCAGGAAGCGGTTCTGTAGGTCTCGAAGCACTCAGCCGCGGTGCGGCACAGTGCTATTTTATGGAGTACAACGGAGTGGCATTCCGTTGCCTCGAACATAACATCAAACAAACCGATCCAAGCCGCTGCCATGCATTTTACGGAGACAGTTTTGAAAACTTCAAAACCGTTTACGGACTGGTGAAACGCCACGGAGGAAAAACCTACTTCTATTTTGATCCGCCTTTTTCTACCCGCGACGGCATGGACGAAATCTATGACAAGACCATAGCACTCATTGAACAGATAGAGCCTGAAGTATGTGAAATGGTGGCTGTAGAGCATATGACCAACCTGACCATGCCCGATGAGATCGGTGCACTGAAAAAGGTTAAAAAGAAAAAGTTCGGGCGCAGTACCCTGAGCTATTACCGTACGAAAGGTGACGCATGACAAAAAAAGAAGACCACATTGCCCTTTTTATCGACAGTGACAATATTTCCCACAGATCGATCGAAGGGATCATCAACGAACTGAGCAAATACGGCGTCGTGAACATCCGGCAGGCATACGGCAACTGGACAAAGGACAATCTCAAGAACTGGGAGGACAAACTCCTGGAATTCGCCATCAAACCCATACAGCAGTTCGATTATTCCAAGAATAAAAATGCCACAGATATCCTGATGACCATCGATGCCATAGACCTGCTGCATACCAAAGACATAGACGCCTTTGCCTTCGCCACCAGCGATTCGGATTTCACTCCGGTTGTGATGCGTGTACAGGCCGAAGGCATCAAAGTATTCGGTTTTGGCGAGAAAAAAACACCCAAACCGTTCATGGCAGCCTGTTCCCAGTTCATTTTCACAGAAAAACTGATGGCAACTGCGGTAAAAAATGAAACGGACCAGACAGAGACAGAGACACCTGTACGCAAAACAAACAAAGAGATGAGACAGGACACCTGGCTGGTCAACGTTCTGCGAAATGCTGTGGACCACACCATGGACGAGTACGGCTGGGCCAGCCTCGCAGAAGTGGGACAGTATATCAACAATTCCACCTCTTTCTCACCCATCAACTACGGATACAAAAAACTGAGCAATCTCATTAAAGAGATCGACCTTTTTGACATCGCCTATGACGAAGGGAACAAGCAGTTGAGTATTCGCGACAAACGCTGGAAGAATTGATGGCTCATTTTATGCATGCCGCAATGGAAGAGGCAAAAAAAGGCATAGAAGCCAGGGACGGCGGTCCCTTCGGTGCCGTCATTGTCAAAGAAGGAAAGATCATCGCTGCCGCCCATAATGAAGTGATCAAGTCCAATGATCCCACAGCCCATGCCGAAATAATGGCCATCCGAAAAGCTTCTTCAAAGCTCCGTCATTTCAGCCTTGAGGGGTGTACGCTTTACGTAACAGGAGAACCCTGCCCCATGTGTTTCTCTGCGATCCACTGGGCACACATAGACAAAGTCTACTACTGCAATACCAAAGCAGATGCTGCAAAGATCGGTTTCGACGACAGCCTGATCACCCAAATTATTCTGGGGAAGCAAAAAGACCCGGTCTCCTTCATCCATACCCCAAACCAACAGTGCCAGGCACTTTTTACACAATGGTATGAAGCCCCCGATAAAGTACCGTATTAAGTATTCTTTCACACTTCGAAAAGAGAAAAGTGCTCAGTTATTGTCGCAGGCACCCCAGGCATTGGTATAGTTATAATCGGGTTTTATCATTTTAATATCTTTCAGCGCATCTGGGTCGATCTCTTTGGCTTTAAAATCATACTCGTCCGCATTGTAAAATCTCTGCTCTTTTGCATATTTCTTTTCATTTTCCATCTCTTTTTGAACCGCTTTTTGAAGACGTGTCTCTTTTGTACTGCTGTTATGGTCTGAAGCTGCAAATATTGAGACGCTCAGCGCCGCCGATACCAAGACTTTTACCAACATACTTATCCTTTCTTTTTGATCTTTTGACATAGCGTACCAATGCACTATTATAGCAAATGAAAAAACATTTTATCTTCTGTCTATACTGTCTCTTCTGTTTTTTTCGCTTTTTTCTTTTTGGGTTCCGGTTCCACGAATTCCCCTTTGATCAGCCCGGCTTCATGCAGGAACTGCGATGGCTTGTAGTCTATTTTTTTGACTTTGTCGTACTGGGCCAGGGAAAGGTAGAGTTTGTCTTTGGCCCGTGTGACCGCGACATAAAAAAGCCTTCGTTCTTCTTCAATGCTGCTCATCATTTTTCTGTTCGGGAAGCGGCCGTCCACCAAGTCTACCACGTAAACTTCGGGAAACTCCAGACCTTTGCTGGCATGTACCGTAAGAAGGTTGACTCCCTCCCCTTCACTGAGTTCTCCTCCGCCCAGTACCATAGCGTTGACAAAACGCCCCAGTTCCCTGTATTGTCTCGAAAGATCGAGCAGAAGGTTTGCCTTGCGCAAAATACGCTCTCTTGCAACCTTCTTTTTTTCTTCATCCAGCTCACCGTTTTTAAGCCGTCCTCTCTGTGTAGAAAGCATTTCGACGATACCGCCGTAGAGTTTGGATGCTATGGCTGTTCTGAGAACCTTGGCAGGATTTTGCTCGGACTTGATCTCATGCATCAGTGTATAGAAATCATTGAAGAACTTTACCCCGTCCTGAATGATCTTCGGGTGCTTGAGCAGAGGATGCCCATAAATTTTTGGAGGCAGTTCAAGATGTTTAAAACGTGCAGCCGAACCGATCTCATGGTCATCGTCAAAGAGTCCGAGCTGGACATTTTTTTTGGGATTTAGCTGCGGCAGTTCCGCGTTGACAGGATACAGCACGCCCTGCATAAAATTACCGTTGCCAAAATGCAGAAAGCACTGGAAGAACTCTTTGGAAAGTGCAGATCCGACACCCGAAGCATACTCAAAGATATGTATAAAAGCCATCATGTCTTTCGGGTTGACCAGCAGAGAAAGAAGGTCAAGCAGAAACTTGATCTCTTTGGCATCGAAAAAACTCGTCCCCCCTTTTCGTTTGCAGGGAATACCCACTTCACGGAGACTCGCTTCTATACCGTCAGCGGAAGAATTGTTCCTGAAAATGACGGCAATGCTGTCATTTGGCACGTGGGTATGTTTGATACTGTGCGCAATAGCCTGATACTGTTCGAAGAGGTCTGTATACATCAGCAGACGCGGCGGATGGGTTTTCCCGTGCCGCCCTACTTCAAGTTTTTTGGGGTAAATACGCTCGTTACGCTCTATCACCCGGTTGGCAAGAGAGAGGATCGGGGCAGTAGAACGGTAGTTCGTTTTAAGGGTAAAAACCACGGCTTCGGGATAACGCTTTGAAAAAGTCGCGATATTTTCGATATTTGCACCGTTAAAGGCATAAATACTTTGATCATAGTCACCCACACAGAAAAGCGAACGCGGTTTGAGCGAATCGATAAGCGCACCCTGAAGCGTATTGGTATCCTGATATTCGTCCACGAGTACCTCGTCAAAATGGATGGTATGTTCCTCCAAATGTGTTTTGATACGCAGCAGAAGGTCGTTGAACGAGGCAAATCCGTAATCTATCTTCTCACGCTCAAACTCCTCTACAATATCCATATAGGCATCCATGATCGTTTCATGTTCGGGGTACTTTTCCAAAAACCAGTCATCAAATCCTTCCAGAGAGGCATTTTGGTACAGAGAATACATTTCATAAAGATACGTGGCTGAAAAAGGTGCCAGAGGCAGGTTCATACGCTCAAAGCTGCGTTTTTCGTAAATACTTCTGAAGAGTGTTTTGAGTTCGGAAGGCTGTTTGAGCGCAAGATTGGGATGCAGCTCTTTGAGCCAGCGGTATGAGACGGCATGAAACGTGCCCGATTCTATCTGCGAAACAACTTTCTTGGGGAAATACCGTTCCAGCCGGGCGATCATCTCTCCCGCAGCTTTGTTTGTAAAGGTAAGCAGCAGTATCTTGGAGGGTTCCATACCGCTTTGAAGCAAATGGGCAATACGTCCTACGATGGTAGACGTTTTTCCCGTTCCGGCACTGGCAATAATGAGGTTTTGTCCCAGAGGTGCTGTAGCAGCACTCAGCTGCTCGGCATTGAGCGTACTAAGCGGCAATTATTGAAGACCGATAAGATAGTATGTGTTTTTATTGTCGACTTTTTTCAATTCCAGTTTGTATTTGTCAGCCCAGCGCTTAACCAGTTCGTTAAAAGCGGTCAAATTGTCCGCAGAGCTGTCTTCATCACATTTGATCTTCAGATAGTTTTCGGAGTTGGACATTGCAATATATCCTTTTTCCACCGCCAGGGCATCATTGAAAGAGGGAATATGCGGGGAAAACTTTTCAAAACCTTCTGTATTCGAAATGATATCTTTGATCTGTTTGAGTGTCTGTGCATTGTGGCTGTAGCCAAGTTGTGTCAAAAGTGCTTCGGGGGTAAGATCGAGATGCATGTATATCCTATGTTATGTGAAATTCAGAAATCAGATTGTAACAAAAAAGAGGTTAGGAAAGAGAAGAAAAAGAGAATGAATTAAAATCGTTTTTTAAAACAGTGTCTCTTTGGGGGTATCGATCCTGGCGATCAGATCTTTATAGTGTTCCACGTTTTGGAAAGCTTTTTCATAGCGCCAGCGCAGTACAAACTCAATAATCTCATTCTTAAGCGTTCCATCCAGTGTCTCCGCTTTTCCGAAATATCCCAGTGAGACATTTTTGGCTTTTTTCTTGCCATTCTTGTCCGGTTCATAAGTAATGGCAATGATTTGGATATATTTCCCTTCACGCACTTCCGCAAAATCCTCTTCCTTCAAACCGATCCCTGAAAGATTCATCGCCTTGTAAATGAAAATATCATTAAAATTCGGCGACTTTTCAAAGATTTTCAGTTTTTCATAAAGTACGCTTACCCTGTCGATATTTTCTTTGCGTACTTCATTTAAAGCATCTTTTTTCGTATCGGTCTTTTGTGCTGCCGGGACAGAGGGTACTACAGATTTTTCTTCTGCCGCAGGTATGGCGGCAGCCTGTTCTTTCGTACTGTGCTCCTGTACTGTCTCTTTTTTCGCCAACTGCTCTTCAAGGCGGCTGGTAAGTGCTTTAAGTTTGTCTAAACTACTGGACATAAAGCTTCCCTTTTGAGTTGAAAATCCTGCAGCCTGGCGATCTCACCGCTATGAGACCCATGGCTTTCCGTCCTTGCTTCACAGCAAGTTTGGCGTATACACTATGAATTGAATTATCCATATATTAGATAATATAGTTTAAAAGATTAACTAATATTAACTTAAATTATAGTGAATAATATCAATTTTTCTATTTTTTAATGTTAGATTTCGGATAAAAATTAAAATTATTTAATATCAAGCTTCCTTTCCTACTCTTAACCAATCTTTGGATAAAATCCTTTCTATTAACTATAACTATATAAAGCGGGGAAAAGGTGCAGTATTTAGAAATAAGAGGCGGGAAAAAACTAAGCGGAAGTGTCACGATCAGCGGAGCGAAGAATGCTGCATTGCCGGTGATAGCAGCAACGATACTGAGTGACAAACCGGTCACGCTGACCAACCTTCCGGATGTGGTAGATATCCGTACCCTTCTCACACTCCTGACAATGCTTGGAGGAACGGTAGAACATAAGGGGTCCGTTGCACATATTGACAACAGCTCCATCAACTCCCACAAAGCAGTCTATGAGATCGTTTCGCAAATGCGAGCCTCTATTCTGGTCCTCGGTCCCCTGCTTACACGTTTTGGCGAATGTGAAGTCTCACTGCCTGGAGGATGTGCCATTGGCCAGCGGCCTATCGACCTTCATCTTAAAGCACTGGAAGCCATGGGGGCGGAAATTGCGATCGAGAGCGGTTATGTACACGCCAAAGCTCCCAACGGCCTGCACGGTGCAAAAATTATTTTTGACAAAATCACAGTGGGCGGAACAGAAAATATCGTAATGGCAGCCGCCATGGCAAAAGGGACGACCACCATTATCAATGCAGCCAAAGAACCGGAGATCGTACAGCTTTGCGAAATGATCGCCGATGCCGGCGTCAGCATAAAAGGTATCGGAACCAATGAACTTGTCATAGAGGGTACGGACGGCATACCGCTCCAGTTCAAAAATGTTGAAATCATTCCCGACCGCATCGAAGCAGGCACTTACCTCTGTGCCGGTGCGATCACCCAGTCTGAGATCCGTCTTGAAAAAGTCAAGGCAGAACACATACGTGCATCCATCGACAAACTGGAAAGTATGGGGTTTTCTTTTGATATCTCTGGAGATACGATCACGATTCATCCCGCAGAACATATTAAACCTGTCAGTCTCATTACCATAGAGTATCCGGGTTTTCCTACCGATATGCAGGCACAGTTTATGGCTGTTGCCGCGCTGGCGGAAGGGGAAAGCCTCATTGAAGAACGTCTTTTTGAAAACCGTTTTATGCATGTCAGCGAACTCAACCGTCTCGGTGCGGATATCTGGCTCAAAGGCAGTACTGCTGCGGTCAAAGGTGTCGGGACACTTCACGGTGCCGATGTCATGGCGACAGACCTGCGTGCCTCTTCAGCCCTGGTACTTGCCGGACTGGTTGCCGAAGGTACGACAAAGGTACGACGTATCTATCATCTTGACCGAGGATATGACAACCTTGAAGGCAAACTGACCGCACTGGGTGCCGATATCATCAGAAAAAAAGACACGAAGTGACCTTCCCGTGGCAAAAGAAATAGAACGAAAATTTCTGGTAGATCCAAAGAAGCTCCCTCCTCTGCATCATCCTCTCAGGATCAGACAAGGCTATCTTCCCGGATGCCAGACGGGTACCGTTCGTGTACGTATCAGTAATGAAGAAGCCTTTTTGACACTCAAAGGCAGAACCACAGGCATTACACGCTCAGAATTTGAATACCCGGTACCGCTTTCAGATGCAGAACAGATGCTCACAGAGCTTTGCAGCTCACACTTCATCGAAAAAGAACGCTATCTTGTCCCCTATGAAGGCCATTTGTGGGAGATAGATATTTTCAGCGGAAAGAACAGCGGTCTGATCGTCGCGGAGATAGAATTCTCAGAAGAGAACGAAGCTTTTGCCACACCGGAATGGGTCACCGCAGAAGTCTCGTCTGACCCGAAATACCGCAATGTAAACCTTCTCGCATACCCCTATTGCGACTGGGAAATATAATACCCGGGTATCAGGCGTTCAGCAGGGTCTTCAGCGCTTCGACAGAACGTACTGCATCGGTATGTTCCGTAAATCCCCAGTCAACCATAACATAGTCAACATCCGCCGCTTTTGCAGCCATTTCATCGCGCGGACCGTCTCCGATGAACAGTGTCTCTTTCTCACTCACATCCAATTCATCCAGCAGTTTATAGATCATATCAGGACGGGGCTTTCCCTCCAGAACATCATCATAGCAGGCAATACCGTCAAAAAGTGAGTAGATCCCCAGCCAGGTCAGTGATTCGACCGTAGAGTTTCTGTAGGCATTCGTTGCCACAGCCAGCAGTTTTCCCTGCGCTTTCAATGACTGAAGCAGTTCTCTGATACCGTCGTAGAGCACCAGTTCTTTTTCATGGTGTTTGGTATAATATTCGGAAAACCATCTTTCATGGTCAGGATCGAATTTTTTGCTGTGGTAGAAAAACTGTGCCGGATTAATAGTATGGTCATTGACATGTTTGAGAATGAAAGCAGGATCCATCGCATCAAAACCGAGATTTTTGCGTACATAGTTAATGGCGTTGGCAATGGTGAGAGAAGAGTTCACCAAGGTACCGTCCATATCGAAAATAATCAGTTTGCGGTTCATCTCTACTCTTATTTACTTTTCTGGTTGACTTTCAGATACACAGAAAGTGACAGGATCAACACACCGATACCGCCAAGCAGGGCAACAGCGTAGAGCAGTTTTCCCGGGTCCGTCAAAGCGAACTTGAAGACCAGCATCAGTGCTTCGATGGACAGTGCGATAATGATGGAACCGAGGAAACGCACCATGGTCTGATGGCTGTCTTCGGAACTGTCACGCTTTTTCACTCTTCCGAGCACTTCTTCTTCAAAGATCGCTTTGACCAGATCGACGATCGCCAGTGAAAGGGTCAGCAGGATCGTCGATTTGAATATCTTGTTGATATTGATATCACTGAAATTCACACCGAAGTGCATAAAATCTGCGATACCTTTAAGAAAAAGCAGCAGGGCAACGGCAAACAGTGCCAGGGAGAATGCAGTATAGATCCATTTGCTCACTGTGCCGAAATTCGAGTCGATCGAGCTTGGGTGCACCATCTTCAAAATGTTTTTCAGCGTAATATCGACACAAATGATCGCCAGCAGATTATTCTCTTTGTCATACAGCGGGAAAGTTGCCGTTACCACCAGCTCGTTGCTGATGAGAGAAGGATACGGGTCGGTAAGCATGCAGCGGTGTTCCTGCAGTGTTTTGTAGTAGTAGGCACGGTCACTCCGGTCCTCTCCTTTTCCAAAACCTCTGAGCCTCGATTTTTTGGAGATATTGTTCACCATTTGAATACCGTTGCCGTCAATGGCATATATCACTTCACTCTGGGGCAATGCTTCCTGGAGGTCTTCGATCTTTTTAATCACATTTTCGAGTGTACTGTTTTCCATATTTTGGGAAATATTGCGACTCATAATGTAGCAGAGGTACGCTCTTGCTTTTGTTCGTATCTGGGCGTATTCCTGTATTTCTTTGACCATTAGCATAGGGACTCCTCTTATTTTATCTTTGCGATGACATCGGTGAATTTCACCTTTTGGTTCACGGCTATTTCAGGTACGATACTTCCTTTTTTGGAAAAGATCAAGAGAGTCGATCCCATCTCGAACCAGCCGAAAAGTTCTCCTCTTTCCAGCCACAGGTCATCATAGGTATAGTGTTGCGGTTCGCGTATGTCAGAATTTGTCCGAATGTTTTTTTCAAAAAGCAAAACCATTTTACCAACATTGAGTGCACCGACAAGTACCAGTACATGGGTACGTTTTTTACGGTCAAGACACTCTATGACCACCCTTTCATTTTCGATGAAAAGATCTTTTTTGTTTCGCAAAAGCGGAAAATTGACCGGATAGAGTTTTCCGGGGATATGGGTAGCGGAAAGTACCTTCAGGTCCATGGGAATATGATAACGGTGATAATCTTTGGGAGAGAGATAGAAGTTCATGAACGTCCCTCCTTCCACTTTTTCCACCGCTTCCCGATGGTACGTGCCAAAAAGTTCCTCCAGTCCGTACTCCATGCCTTTGATCTGGTAGGCCTTCCCGCCGGTGACCGTTCCGCAGTCTGTCACACGTGCATCCACACTGCTGATCATTTTCGATTTTCCTTCAGGGATCTTCCTCGGCTTTTCCAGTGCCCGTGTAAAGAGTTTGTTGAGTGTTGCATACCGGGCAGGTTCTCTGAATTCGCTCATATCAAGTCCCATCAGCTTTACATAGCCCGCATTGACGGTATGCTGTATGATAGAGGGAAATTCCGTATGGGCGAACTTTCCGAACAGGTTTGAAATGACTGAAGTATAGTGTTTAGACATTAGTTTTCTTTAAAAAATGCTTCAGTGCATCTTCCATAAGCGCAATATGATAATTTTCCTGATTGTTGATAAAATCAAAGAATTTTTCGAGTTCGGGGCTGTCTTTGGCCACGGCTTCGGAGAGTTTTCTACACTCTTCCTTGGCGGCAAACTCTTCATCAATACCGTCTCTGAGGAACTGTGTCACATCTTCTATCTGATAAAGCTCTTTCATGACCACGCGCGGTACCGCCAGTATGCCCATTTTGGCACTCATATCACAGAAACTTTTCAAATGAAAGAAACTTTCGTCAATGAGTATTTGAAAGATCCTGTTCAGGTAGGCATCTTCACTGTGTGCCTTGAGATAGTTGTAGATCATAATGAGTTCATACTCTTTGTACGTCTCTTCAAAGAGAAAAAGGGTCAGCGCATCTGTGGCTTCCTGGGTCAAAGTAATATCCGGAAATTTGCGCTGCATACTGAAGGCGGTAACGGTTTCATCTTTCATATGATGAAGCACACCTGTCATATAGCGAATATCGCTTGAAATTCTTTCCGTAAGCGCCTTGTCCTCCGTACTTAAAAGCTGCAGATCGATCTCGTTCAGACGGACGGTAATATTTTTAAGGATATCCCCGAGTCTTGTCACTTTGACGGGAATGGCATCTCTGTCATAATTGTATGTTTCATTCCGGCAGATGAACTCATGTTCTATCCAGGTAAAATGCCTGAAAAGTATATCGGAAAAATCAAGCAGTGTCTGCCTGTTTTCTGTCCGGCTCATCGAACCTGCCATCAGCATTTCAAGCCAAGCCTCATGGGTTTTTATCATCAATGTTCTCATAATGTTGTTTCCTTCTCCTGATTTTCTTCTTTCTCTACACAGCTGTTTTCCACCTGATAAGTCATAGCGGGATAGTCAGGATCATCCTGACGCCTGACATAGGTATCTGCCGCAGCCTTGATCGCCAGGGCGACCATTTCGGAACAGGCTGCATCTTCCGGCGGAAGTTTTTCCAGCAGTTTCAGTGTGGCATCTACCAGATTGTATACACCGTTAAGGTTCAGGCCTTTCGCCTCTTCGGTCAGCATGGAACCGGCCACCACGGTAGTGGTACACCCTATCGCCTGAAACGCAATGTCGCCGACGTAGGGCTGGTCTTCATCTTCCATCACTCTGAGGTAGACAGCTACCTTCTCTCCATTTTCCGGATTCTTACCGATACCTTCCGTGTTTGAACCGGCCAGGGTACCATAATTTTTCGGGTTCATCATATGTTCGATGAGATGTGCATCCATAGTCATAAATCACTCCTGTCGTTATGGGAATTATTATACCATGTATAATTGAACCCTGTGTTTCCAGATCCAAAATTTGCACATATTTAAATCGTGGGGTAGCATAGTGTTATCTGAAATACGATATGATTTCCCATCTATCCAGAAGGAAGCAGCCATGGCACAATACGTACTCTTCGATACAGAGACTACCGGCAATCGTGACGAAGACCGCATTATACAGGTCGGAGCGATGATCGTACATTCAAAAGAGGACATAGAAGTTTTTGACGAACTCTGCTCCACGAAAGTCCCCATCAGCATTGAAGCGATGGAAGTACACAATATCACCCCCGATATTATTGAGGGCAAACCCCCGTACGCCGAAACAAAATTCGCTCACAAAGTCGAAGAGCTCAACCGGGCCGAAAACTATCTCATCGCCCACAATATCGCATTTGACCTGGGAATGCTTGAAAAAGAGGGCTTTGTCAACCACTATACACTCATAGACACCGTACGCTGTGCCAAACATTTGCTGCCCGACAGCCCCTACCACAGACTCCAGTACCTGCGCTATGCACTCGGACTCTACAGAACAGAAGCCGCAGAAGCTGCCAAACTGGGCATTACCATCAAGGCACACGATGCCATAGGCGATGTACTTGTCATGAAACTGCTGCTCTCCAAACTGGTGGCACTGACCCAGGAACAGTTTCCCGGGGTCAACCCTATGCAGAAAATGGCAGAACTTACGCAGACACCCGTTCTGATGAAAACATTTAAATTCGGAAAATACAAAGATAGAGAGATCGAAGAGATCGCCAGAGAAGACATGGGTTACCTCCGGTGGATGCGCAGCAATCTCGACCTCGATGAAGATATGAAGTTCACTCTGGATCAGTACCTGTAAGGAACGGTTCGGATTTAGCGGATCCCCAGGTTACGCATAAAGTTCCCTGCAATGATGCTGCTTCTTTCCTTGAACTGGTCTGCAATGCGGGGAATAAAGACTTCATCCAGTGTAGCGTAGAAAAGCTTGAGCCATTGTTCGAATGTTTCTCTTTTCAATTCCCCCAGATACATATGCGGGGCAAAAGGATTTCCCCTGTAGGCAGCATCGCCCAAAGCGATGGAAGCCCAGAAATCCGCCAAAAGTTTCAGGTGCACCCTCCACGCTTCATTGTCCATATTCCTGCCAAGCTTTGCTATAAAGAACGGTCCCACCGTATCGTCCTGAAGCACTTTCTGGTAAAAGCGCATGACCATGATCTCAATATTCTCTTTGTTAACGGTGTTTGCCTGCATTTTCATTCCTAAATTTTATGTTGTGGAGTTATAGCCAAATAAGCTTAAGAGAGAAGCTTAATTCCCGCTATAGCACTATTTGGATATAATCATCCTCATGAAAAAGATCATCATACTTTTACTGCTGACAAGCAGTTACATATTTTCAAATATCAATGTTGTTGTGAGTATCCTGCCGGAAAAAACATTTGTGAAAGCTGTCGGCGGTGACAAGGTCCATGTTGCGCTGATGGTACTTCCGGGAAATTCCCCGCACACCTATGAACCCAAGCCGTCACAAATGAAAGAGATTGCCAAGGCCGATCTCTATTTTGCCATCGGTGTCGAGTTTGAAAAGGTCTGGCTGCCGAAATTTTCAAGTCTCAACCCCCGTATGCACATTGTCGACCTGACACAGGGCATTGCAAAACGGGCCATGCAGTCACATGAAGAGCACGGTTCAGAAGTACATAGCCATACAGAAGGACTCGACCCGCATGTCTGGACATCACCTGCCAATGTCAGGATCATAGCAAAAAACATTTATACGGCACTCAGTAAAGCCGATCCTGAGAACCGTGATTTCTACCGTAAAAACTTTGAAGCGTTCACAGGCAGAATCGATGCTACGGACCAGAAGATCCGAAACATACTGAGCCATACACCCAAAGGGGCCAAATTCATGGTCTTTCATCCGTCCTGGGGCTACTTTGCCCATGCCTACGGTCTGGTACAGCTTCCCATTGAGATAGAAGGCAAAAGTCCCAAACCGCGGGAACTGGTCGAGCTGCTCAACAAAGCGAAAAAAGAAAAGATCAAAGCGATCTTCACACAGCCGGAATTTTCCGACGCAATGGCAAAGGTCATGGCAAAAGAACTGCATATCAAAGTCATTAAAATCTCTCCGCTGAATGAACACTGGTCTGCAAACCTTCTCAAGATCGCACATGCCATCGCGGGAAACGAGTAGCTTTACCATGTCTGTTGTCCAGATCAGGGATCTCACCTTTGCCTATGAGAAAGAGATCGTCCTCGAACATATTGATCTTGAGGTTGAAGAGAAGGATTTCCTGGCGATCATCGGTCCCAACGGCGGAGGAAAATCGACGCTGCTCAAGCTGATACTCGGCGTCAACAAGATACAGGACGGAAGCATCAAAGTTTTCGGAGAATCCCCCCAAAAGGCACTTTCCCGCATAGGCTATGTCCCGCAGAACACCAACATAAATACTGACTTTCCCATTAAGGTCATTGAAGTCGTACTGATGGGGCACGTAGGCGAGAAACGGCCTCTGTTCGGCTACGGAAAAGAAGAGCTCGCCTGTGCCAGCGGTGCCCTTGCACAGGTAGGAATGCAAGCCTATGCCCAAAGCAAAATAGGCTCACTTTCCGGCGGCCAGAGACAGCGAGTCATGATCGCGAGGGCCCTTTGTGCCCACCCCCGGATACTCATACTCGACGAACCCACTTCCAGCATAGACAGTACCGGGCAGAAAGAGATATATGAACTGCTCAAGATGCTCAACAAGGACATTACGGTTATCGTAGTCAGCCATGACATCTCTGTCATTCTCGAGTATGCCAATAAAGCCGCCTATGTCAACCGGCAGCTTTCCTACCATGACATCAGCGACAAAAGACAGGTTCTCCCCGCCCACGGCAGCCAGGAACATTTCTGTGAAATAGAACTGCTCCAGATGCTCAGCGGCAGCACGCAGAACGGTCATGCCCAAGAACAGAAAAAACCAACACCGCACTGGAGTGAAACCAAATGATCGAAGCCCTCTCCTACGGATTTGTCCAGCACGCTATCCTTGCCGGTATCCTTGTCAGTCTGGCAGCAGGCATCATCGGTTCGCTGATCGTAGTGAACCGTATGGTATTTCTTGCCGGAGGTATCGCACACACCTCTTACGGCGGTATCGGCCTGGCGATCTATTTCGGCCTTCCTATTTTTCTCGGTGCTTCTCTCTTTGCCGTAGGGGCCGCCCTGCTCATTGCAGTACTGACCGTCAAGAACCGTCACCGTATCGATACCTTCATCGGTTTGATCTGGGCGGTCGGTATGGCTATCGGTGTTATTTTCGTCGATCTGACACCCGGATATAACGTCGATCTGATGGGATACCTTTTCGGTTCCATCCTTGCGGTCAATACACAGGACCTTTATTTTATGGGTGGCCTGCTTGCCGTCATACTTTTTGTCATTACCTTCAGGTACCGCCATATTCTTGCTGTTTCCTATGACAGCGAATATGCTGCTTTACGCGGTGTGAATGTCAAATTCTACTATACACTCACGCTCATTCTCTCTGCGCTGACCGTCGTGATTGCCATCAAGGTCGTCGGCCTTATTCTCGTCATCGCCATGCTTACCATTCCGGTCTATATTGCAGAAAAACTCTCAAACAGCCTTTTTTCCATGATGTTCGTTTCAGGAGCCATTGCCACACTGTTCACCCTTGTGGGACTCTGGTTCTCCTATACGTACAACCTGACATCCGGTGCCTCTATCATTCTTGTATCGGCTGCGTCTCTGGGGCTGTTCCTGCTTTTTTACAGAAAATAACCACAAAGGAAAAAAATCATGAAGAAACTTATAGCTGCTACGGTCATCTTCTTTATTGCCGTCTATTTTATCATTGTGCATTCTTTTAAAGATACACAGATCAACAAATATCCCGATGTTGCTGCGGTAAAAAAAGATACAGCCATACAAAAAGGCCGGGTACCCGCCATTCTCCCGCATTCGGCATACAATATAGAAGAGACACACGACAAAGACACCAATGATACCTTCGGCCGTTTTTACTACAAGAAACAAGACGAAGAGGCGCTCATGAAAAACCTCCGTACCGTTCCCGACATGAACCAGACATATACCTGGGGCAGTTTTCTGTTTAAAGTCAACAAAGACAGGCATGAGGTCAAATACAGGAATAAACCCGATTCAGGCCAGTAGGTAGGCGAACTTTCTCACCCATTCGCTCCAGTTTTCGGCACCTTCCACATCGATGCCGCTTTGCTGCATATCTTTGACCATCATGATGGCAAACTCTCCCGGAAGCTGCAGGGAGAATTCCAGTACGTTTTCCACTGCTTTCTCACGCTGATCCTCTTTTATGGCATTGACCAGTCCGATGGCCAGTGCCATCATGATTTTGGGGTCATCTTCTTCGAGTTCCTTCAGCGTACCGTCAAGCACGGCTGAAAGATCCGGCAGTTCATTCATCACCTTCCTGAAACTCAAATAGCCCACGGCTGCTTCACGCCCTACCGCACCGCTGATACTGTCGAGTATCAACTCTTTCTCTATGCCGGATTTAATGATATTGTCTACATATTCCCAGGACCTCGGTGTGGCAAAGCTCTTTTCATTGGAAAGCGGATCGAACGTAAAAAGCATCGACTTGTCATACGCCAGAAAAGCGATGAGAGAAGCATCTATACCGTTTCGGTATGCCCAGCTTTTCCAGTCTTCAAAGTCCACTTCCATTTCAAAGTGGACAAAACGGTTGGCCAGCGGCGGCGGCATCTTGTATACTACGCCCCGGTCATTCTCACGGTTGCCCGCGGCAACGATACTCCAGCCTTTGGGCAGTTCATACTCCCCCACCCGCCTGTCAAGAATCAGCTGATAGGCTGATGCCTGTACCGCCGGCGGCGCCGTATTGATCTCATCCAGGAAAAGAATACCTCTGGAATCACTCTCACTCGGCAGAAAACTTGGTTTGGCCCAGACTCCCTCCTGCGTATCGGCATTGAAAAAAGGGATGCCCTTAAGATCTGTCGGATCAAGCAGAGAAAGGCGAAGGTCAAGAAAAACCATCTCTTTTTCCTCTGCGATCTGCCTGACAATGGAAGATTTACCGATACCCGGCGCCCCCCAGATAAAAACGGGGAGCTGTCTGTCGATCAGTTTGTCAATGACCTTTGTAATATTCGATGCTTTCATATTTTCTTTTTCCTTCTTGCTTTCGCGCTGGGCATAACTTTATTCTGATTCAAGACTTGTTCATACGATTGCACCAGGTTCTCATTCTGTGCCAGTTCATTCTGCAGACGGGTGTCAACTTTGAGAATATCAAGCAGCTCCATCGGCAGGGAAGCATTGGCAGCCAGTCCCCTGTTGATCTCCAGGTTTTCTCTGGCAAAAAGTTCACGAAGGATCTTTTCCGGTACCGCCGGATTGTATGCAAGGGCAGCAAGAATTTCCGGACAGTCCGTATTTTCTTCATAAAGTGCCCGAAGTATCCACCCTGGTGTAGAGAAGTTTCGGGCCAGAGAGGCAAAGGTCATCTCCTCGTCTTTTTGGTAAATATGCTCCAGCGTTTCCGGTGAGAGTGTTTTGTTTCCGCTTAACGCTTCGAGAAGTTCCCTGTTTTCTTTTTCAAGAAGCTTTACAACCACGTCATTTGCAAGAGATTCATTAACCCCCATCAGTGCAAAAAGCTGCTCGTCCATACCGGCCTTCTCGACCAGGGCAAGACGTATAGCGTCTATGGGCTGATGTATCAGCAGCAATGCAGCAACCTCTTTCCCTTTTTCCGGCAAAACCCCGAATATCTCATTGTCGATACCGGGATTTGCTGCCAGCGCTTTATGTATCTGTGCATCGTTCCGGGCAAGCAGATTCTTCAGGACTTCGACACTGACACAGGCATTGCCGGCCAGTGCACTGTTGACCTTTGCATCTCTCAAAGAGAGCAGTTTGCGTATGATCTCATCATCCAGCGCAGGGTTTCTTGCAATGGTTTCGTGCAAAGTCACTTTTTCTTTTCCCCGTATCAAAAACGTAAAATTTGGAAACCCTGTCAGTGCCATAAGCAGGTTCGGGTCCTCTGCTTCCGTGGCCAGCCGCCTGAGTGTCAGATAGGAGTAGAGCAGATCTTCTTCATTGGGCCTGATATCGATATAGCGGCGCAGTGTGTACATGATGACATCACGGTCCTGCCGGTTGTCTTCCTCTTCTTCGTCAAAGCGGTAAAGTTTCAGCAGTCTGACAAAAAGCGCATCGGTGAGATGCTCGTTGCCAAGCAGCCGGACAAGCCGTTCCTGGTCATTCCCCAGTTTGATCGCCATCAGCAGGGCATCATCATCGATCTCTTCCGAGAGAAGCTGC
>NZ_WGDD01000025.1 GCF_015493435.1 Sulfurovum sp. | reverse complement strand
GCTCGACCGTTTCAAGTCCCCAGCCTTCACCGGGCTTGTAAAGATAAGCCCAGATCCAGAGGAACGGCCAGATGACATGCATGAGAAAGAGGCTCACCCATCCGGCTATATGTATGGCATCCCGATGGGGATGATCTCTCTTTTTTGCGATTTCATAGGGAATGTCATGAATATAGATAACAAGATAGATAAAAACGATAACAACGGTGACAAAAATACCAAGTGCCACAAAATCCAGTGTCCTGGGGTCAATAGCCAGTGCCATAAATACTCCTTACAGATTCATGTATTGCTTGCTGCAATAGTGAAAGTTTTATGCGTAGTTATTGTATCAGAACAGTCTTATAGAGATAATAGAGAGAACGCATACCATCAAGTGAAACTGTTTTAGGAAAAAAAGGCAGCCTTTTTAACAAAGCGATAGCCTGTTACGGAGTAAGATATACACAGTCTTCTGATACTTTCCAAGTACTTTGTTTACATGGACTTGAAGGAAAGCGATACTTATGAAAGCCTGTGATAGAATCAATCCATAAAAAATGGTCATTCAAAGGGGGAAAAGGATGAAAAAAAAGATGTTTTACCTGTTGCTCGCGTCATTGATGAGTACCGTAATACTGTCTGCCGGAGACAAGCATCAAATGAATGGGGCAAAAATGTTCTCTTCCAAACCTTCAGCGATCGTGATGGATGCGTTCCGTTATCTGGGGAAACAGCATCAATTTTCTCTTGATGCCGTGACCAGCAATGATGATGTGTTCCGGAATAAAATGCTTGTAACCTATACCCACTGGATACATATCGATCTCCAGCGTCCTGGAAAACTTCATATATCGGTTGATGGTGATTTGAAAGAGAGAAGTTTCTACCTGAACAATGGCCGGTTTGTGATCTATGACAAAGTACTTGGCTACTACGGGAAATTGAAACTGCCTGTTTCCATCGATGCGGCGCTGGATGATCTGTTTGAACAGTATGACATCAAGACGGCACTGGCAAATGTGCTCTACTCTGATCTGTACAAACGTATCCCGCCAAAGCAGGAGGGGTACTATTTCGGCCTCTCTGACGTGGATGGTATCGTTTGCCATCATATCGGTTTTTCAAACAAAGTACAGGAAATACAGTACTGGATAGAAAAGGGGAAAAGACCGTTGATAAGAAAATTCATCGTAATTGACAAAACTGAAGCGCTTCTGCCCCGAAGCAGTACTGTGCTTCGGTGGGATCTTTCACCACACTTCAATGACGAAGTTTTTGAATTCACTCCACCGAAAAATACCGTAGAGATATCTATAGAACCTGACACAGTCCGGGAGCAGCAATCATGAAAAATTTTAGTATATTCAGCGTAAAATTCTTTGTGGTATTTCTTGCCGTAGGTTTCTTTTCTCCGAGTGTCAATGTACAGGTTGACCCTTCAACCGGTATGCAGGAAGTACACTTTACGATTCTCAATGAAGTGGAAGCAAGACGCGGCGGCGGAATGCGTGGTGGTGGAATGCGTGGTGGTGGAATGCGTGGCGGCGGGATGCGCGGCGGCGGAATGAGACGGAGCGGTGGTTTCAGCAGAGGCGGAGGAATGGGACGCAGTAGTTTTAACCGTGGCAGTTTCAACCGAGGAAGTTTCAATCACAGCAGTTTCAACAGAAGCAGTATGAGAGCTCCCAGCCGTAACCGTTATCAGGGAGGAAATTTTTCCAAGAGCAAACGCCCCTCTGTCAGCCGGCCCAAAACAAGACCTGTGACACGTCCATCGACCAGGCCTGCAAAGAAACCATCGACACGGCCTGCCGCCAGACCTTCAAAACGTCCCGGTACACGTCCATCGACCAGACCGGCACAAAAGCCGGGAAGACCTTCTTTCGGAAAACCGAACAAGCCTGGCAATGGACAAAGACCTAACCGGCCCGGCAAACCGGGAGCCGGGAAACCAAATCGACCGAACAGACCCGGCAATGGACATAGACCAAACAGACCTGGCAAGCCCGGAGTCCGTCCTCCCGGGAACAGACCCGGTAACGGTCATCGTCCGGGACATGGCAAACCGCCGCATCATCGGCCTCCGCACCATGGGCATCATCCACACCACGGACATCATCACCATTATCACCACTATCCGCATTATGGATGGGGCGGATACTGGCCGTGGTTCTGGGGCAGTGCCATTACGATCGGTGCGATCGTCTCCACTATTCCGGATAATGATTGTACCGATATGTATATAGACGGCAAATATTACAAAGAGTGTAAAGGTGTACTTTTCGAACCGGTTTATGAAGGAAATGACGTAGAGTACAAAGTGGTAGAAATTAAAAAATAAAAGGATAACAGATGCAATTAAAATATGTAGGAGCCAAACCGAGTGTTTCAGCCAAAGGTGTATCGTTCGATCAAACGAAACCGGACAGATATACTTTTCTGAATGCGGCACTTGAATTGCTTGAAGCCCTTGAAAAAAATGGGCAGAAAGAAAAAACGGTCGATCTTAGGGCAATAAAAACAAACATATACAGCGGCAGACAGATGATGGATCTTTTAAAGAAATACTGTCCGAACCTGGATACCATCTTTGACAAACGTGAAGAGATGACCAATGCACTGATAGACAAATATACGCTACGCGTAAAAAATAATGTCAATATTACAGAAGATGAGCGGAAAGCATGGCTGGGCAATATTAAAATTATGCGGGACTATTATCTTCAGTATGTGACAAATGAACGTGCTTATGAATGTGCGCTGAATGCACTGGCAGATAAAATACATGATTCCCATATCAATGAGATCATATTTTCACTGGGAAATAACTATGGACTGGTATTCAGCCACCTTATCCCTGTTCTGACCGACCATAAGCCGCCTTACGATGCAGAAATAAAGGTGGAACGTGAAAACGGTACGTCTATCGGCAAACTTGATATGCACAGACCTGCATCGTTAAATATATAAATAAGGATCGAAATGTTAGCTAAGATATGGGTATTCCTGGAAATAGTCACTCCGTATGTATTGAGTCTGTTCTTTCTGGGCTTGATTGTCCTTTTTATTTATGACCGTTATATTCAGCGTAAGCATTCACTGTTGGTGAACTATCCGGTCATTGGACGTTTCAGATATCTTTTTGAAGCATTGCGCGAGCCGCTCAGACAGTATTTTGCCGAAGAGAACTTTTATGAGTCCAGAGACAAGGTCGACTGGGTATATAAAGCAGCGAAAGATGTTCCAAACTATAAATCTTTCTCGGTTGATCAGCCTTTTTCAGAAGACCGTTTCATTGTCAAACATGCTACCAACGTACTGAACGATAATGAAGTGTCAGACGATATGACCGTTACCTATGGTAAAACACGCGAATATCCTTATGTCGGCAAAACACCGATTATCCGCTCTGCCATGTCAGACGGGGCGCTCAGCCCGGAAGCGGTACGTGCATTTTCTCTGGGAGCTGCCCTTTCAGGCTATACGCTCAATACCGGGGAAGGCGGTTTGACTTCAAACCACCTTTATACACTCAATCCTGCTCCGGATGACAATGTAGAGTATCTGGAAATCATCAAGAGTACACCCTTGGCAGATATTGTTTTCAAGATGCTCGAGAAGTTTGTCAACCGTACCTATGCGATCAAGGCTTACAGAAAAGTCCTGCTGAATAAACGTACCGCCAATACCTACATTTACGGACAGGACGCCAATGTCCTTTTCCGGGTCAACTGGAAGGCACCGCTGAGTGCTTTCCCCAAAGAGATTCCTGCATCTCTGCCTGATATGATCTTTCAAATGAGTTCAGGCCTATACGGTGTACGTGATGAGCACGGGAACTTCGATGAAGAACGCTATGCCAAAGTAATGACTTTCTGCCGTATGACAGAAATCAAAATTGCACAGGGAGCGAAGCAGACCGGCGGTAAACTGGCAGGAACGAAGGTCACAGCTGATATCGCCTACTACAGAGGGGTGGAAGAGGGAAAAGATCTCTTTTCTCCCAACCGTTTTCCCTATGCCGATACACCGGACCATTTACTGGACTTTATCGGAAGACTGCAGGAAATATCCAAAAAACCTGTGGGAGTAAAGATCGTCATTTCTGATGAAAATATGATAGACAAGCTTGCTGAAAGGGTGGCTGAACGCAAAAAAGAGGGGCTTCCTGTTCCTGATTTTATTACCGTGGACAGCGGGGAAGGGGGAAGTGCAACTGCTCCTCTGGAACTGATGGAGTCTGTAGGACTCAACACGGTCAATGCACTTTATGTCCTCGATTCCGCATTGAGGCGGCATGGTCTTAAAGATGATATAAAAATTATCATCAGTGGTAAAATTCTGACCCCGGACGATGTGATCATCATGCTTTCCCTCGGTGCAGATGCCGTGGGTATTGCAAGAGGGTTCATGATGAGCGGCGGATGTATCCGTGCACGTATGTGTTCGGGATACGGAAGCCATAAATGTCCTGTAGGAATGGCAACGCAGGATCCTAAAAAACGGGCTTCCTATATGGTTGTCAAACAGGCATACCAAATGTCAAATTATCACAATAATCTTATTAAAGGGATGAAGATGATGCTGGCAGTCATGGGCTTTGACCATAAAAGCAAGCTTGGCAAAAAGAATTTGACATTCCGAAACCGAAACGGCGAAATATTTTTTGATGTGGAAGAGTACTTCAAAAGCAAACTCCATATTTACAGAGACCATTAGGCCCTTTGTTTATATCCCCAAAACCCTGTTATGCGGGATTTTGTTCCTGTCTTTGATAATGATGGCAAAAGGTACGGGTTTTTCAAGCTTTTTGATCTTCTCTTTGGCAAGATAGAGCGGCTGGTCGGAAGTGATGGTCAATGTTTGGTCACGATAGGTGAAATCGATCTGGGCGGAGTGTGAATTTTCATGCAGAAAGATAGTCAGTGTATAAATAAAACTCAGCCATGAAAGTGTTTGTATGGGGGGCAAAAGGGTAGCGTACTGCTCGATAAGCGGAGGGAAAAGAAGTTCTTTGCCGTGCATACGAAGCAAAGAAGAGATCAGCACGATCTCTTCATGGGTAAAACCGTAGTTCAGCTCCTGTATGGCAATGAAAAAGGCTGTCTGATGCGAACTGTAGATATTGAGAATCTTACCGATGTAGGAAAGTTTCAATGCCCAGTTGAGCTGGGTTTCATATTTTTTAGCGTCACCGATCTCCTGCTGCATAACACTGTAAAGATGTGATGCCATTTTCAGTTTGCCTCTGTTCCTGCGTTCAATTTTTGTCAGAGGATGAAAGCGGTCAAGAATGGAAATGACACTGGGATTGATGTCTTTGGGAAAACGGTGGCCTTCGTTTCGGAGCATTTGTTCAAGAAAGACCCCTTCCCGTACACCGACAGCACTGCTGATCACTTTTTGTGCACCGATACAGGCAAGAATTTCCTGAAAGATGAGTGTCCCTTCACGTATGGTATCGTAACGGTTCTTTTTGAGGTTGAACTTTTTCAGCCCTTTGGCCGAACTTAGAGGAATATTGGCAAAATAGGCAGACCACTTATCGACTTCATAGGTGAAAGCATGCAGCTTGTCAAGGGGATGGCCGCTGCGCTTCATAATTCCTTTGCTCAATGTCCTTGCAGTACCTCCGATGCCTACGGCAAAGCTGTGTCTGAAATGTTTGGGCAGACGAGACAGTTCCTTCCGGATGAATTCCCTTGCTTTGGTATGGCTCTCTTCGACCGGGCACTCTTTGTCAAAGAAAAGTTCTTTGAGTCTGACCGTGCCGAGGTTGAGTGAGAACGTATCGACAATCTGTCCCTTTTCGATCAGTGCCATGTCGGAAGAACCGCCGCCGATATCAATGGTGACGGCACTGTCAAGCGGAAGCAGATTGTTTACTGCGATCGCACCGAAACGTGCTTCCTGTTTTCCGTCAATGATCTTGATACTGAGGTTCAGCTCTTTCTTGATCCATTGTGTGAACTGTCTGCCGTTGGGTGCATCTCTGAGTGCAGAGGTAGCTACACAGATCGTTTTGTGTACGCGGTATTTTTGAATGGTGTTGATAAAAGACTGAAGTGCAAGGAAAGCACGTTCAATACCGATGGGCTGAAGATAACCCTCTTTTTCGTAGGCACCCTGTCCGATACGGACTTTGGATTTCTGCTCACAGATAAGGTGAAAGCCGTAATGGCTGCTTTTTTCAAAAATAACCAGCCTGGCTGAGTTTGAACCGATATCGATGATTGCGGTCCGCCTGGCCATGACGGTGGTTACTCTTCTTCCTGAAGTTTGTTGAACTTGAATTTAAGCTCTTCAATATTCTCCACATTGTCCGGATCGGAAATGATACAGTCAACAGGACAGACTGCAATACACTGGGGCTCATCGAAATGTCCTACACATTCCGTACAGCGATCCGGGTCTATAATATATATGGGATCATTTTCTTCGATCGCTTCATTCGGACACTCTTCTCTACATGCGTCACACGCTATACATTCATCTGTTATTAATAGTGCCATTGTTTCCTCTGTTTGCCGGCCTTGCAAGAGGCCGTTAATTATGTATAGGAGTTATAACCCAACAAACCTTATGCTTTATTTAAAAAAAAAGGAAAAAAGAGGTTTGGGAGAATTTTTGAAAATGAAGAAGCATTTTGATACTTCTTCATCCCTTTGACAGATGAGATATCGCTAACCCAGTTTCTTTGGAAAACAGAAGCGGTAGCCACGTCTTCTGACTGTTTCTATGGTGGTGATGTCGAGCGGTTTGTCCATTTTTTGGCGGATCTGGTTGATGGCCACTTCAATGACATTGGGCGTAACAAGCTCAGGTTCTTCCCAAATAGCATCGAGAAGCTGTTCTTTGGAAACAATCTGGTCTTTGTGCATAGCAAGATGGGTAAGCACTTCGAACGGTTTTCCTTTAAGCTCTATCTCATTGCCCTGATAAATGATTTTCTCTTCTTCCGGATTGATGATCAAATCTTCGATTTCAATAATATTGGAGATACCAAAACGCAGTTTGGCTTCAATGCGCACCAAAAGGATCTCTTCATCTACAGGTTTACGGATAAAATCGTCCGCTCCCGAACGCAGGGCTTCGATCTCGCTCTCTTTGTCGCTGTCCTGGGAAAGAATGATAACGGATGTTTTATGTGCTTCTTTTTTGATATCAGCAATCAGCGACGTATTGTGCTCCCCGCTACCGCTGCCCCATCCGATCAATACAAGGTCATAGTTTCGGATATCGAGATAGTATTTTGCATCTCCCAGATTTTCAGCCAGGTCGCACTGATAATTGTTGTCACCAAGCATCTGGATAAGTGTTTTGCCTAATGTTGCATCTTTTTCAATGATCAATACTCTCATGTTATCCCTTCTTCATTTTGTCAGCAGTCACATGGACTTTTATAGATTGTTAGAGGCCCTCTAAAGTTAAATGTTTCTTAATTATAGCATAAAAAGAGGGGTTTCTGAAAGTTTTTTTAAAAGCAGAGCAGTATTCCTGATAAAATGGCTTAAAATGTCCACTGCTGACTTAATGCCACATGACATTTGTCTAAAATATCGGGTTTTGTGATCTTCAGGCTGAGCGTTTTGATCTGAGGGTAGGCGGTACAGATAACATTTTGAAGTCCAAGCAGGGCTTCTTCAAGCAATTCGTAGCGTTTCTCTTTAAGCTCTTCTTCTATGAGAAGGACAATATCCGCATAATCAACGAAGTTCTCCGACTCGTAACGGTAGGAGCCTTTCATATCGATGATCACACGCTGTGTCCGCTCGCGTTCAAAGTCGAGCAGACCGATAATGACATCGAGGGTCAGAGCTTCTATATGGATCGTCATTTATACTTTTGCCTCTTCCCGTTTGAAAAGCCGTACAATATTGGGAATATGCTTATAGAAAATAATGATGGCAATGACCCAGATAGGAGCATGAGAGCCAATGCCGGGTACTACAGGGTATAGTATATATGAAGCAATAATGAATGCGGCAAGTCCGATTAGAGAGGAGAGAGAAGAAATTTTCAACCCTTTGCTTGCCCCCAGCCAGACAGCGATTGCGATCAGTGCCGGAACAGGCATCATAACAAGCAGTACACCAAAACCTGTGGCAACGCCTTTGCCGCCTTCAAACATGAGGAATACAGAAAAACAGTGACCCACGACCGATAATACCGCAAGTGTCCAGAGGACACTTTGCGGCACACCGAGCATTTTGGCAATAAGGATAATCACGATCCCTTTGACGGCATCGAGAAAGAGTGTGGCAGCGCCAAGTTTTTTGGCAAGTTTCGGGTCTTTTTCTTTCACTACCCGGAGGACATTGGTGGCTCCGATATTGCCGCTTCCTGCATTTTTAATGTCAACACCGGCAAATTTTTTGGCTAAAAGGTATCCAAAAGGTATGCCTGCTATCAGATAGGCCGAAAGGTAAAGTATAAGGTTAATGTTCATGATTGTTCCACAATTAAATTTTATACTGCAATTTTAGCCGAATTTTGTTAAAATGACTATTCAATCAATTATAGGATGATAAATGAGTATAGATTATAAAGCAGAGATAGAGAGATTAAAGAAAGAGCTTCCTGTAACTGTGGTGGCCCACTATTATCAAAGAGATGAAGTATTTGAAATGGCCGATATTACCGGTGACTCCCTTGAACTGGCACGTAAATGCAAGGCAGATGAGAACCCCTGGGTTGTGTTCTGCGGCGTGGGTTTCATGGGACAGAGTGTCAAGGTGATTGCTCCCGAAAAACGTGTATTGATGCCGAAAATTGCCTGCTGTGCCATGGCACGTATGATTGATGGAAGCTATTTTGACGATTCTGTGGCATATATGGGGCAGCATGGTATTGCCAAAGAGAATATTCTGCCTATCACTTATATCAATTCCGATGCGACAGTCAAAGCCAAAGTCGGAGAAATGGGCGGGATGGTCTGTACCTCTTCCAATGCCTTCAAGATCATCGAGAAGGGACTTGAAAGCGGGAAGAAAATTCTTTTTGTACCGGACAGGTGTCTGGGACAGAACTTTGCCATTCAAATGGGCTTGAAGTCCTGTGTGATCGGGGAGGGGGAGTGTGACCCCAAAGAGGCCGATGTGATCTGTTTCAATGGTTTTTGTTCCGTGCATCAGCTTTTTACGCTGGATGATATCGAATTCTACCGTAACAAGTTCCCCGGTATCAAGATAGCAGTACACCCGGAATGTGATCCGAAGATCGTTGCCGCTGCCGATTTTTCCGGTTCGACCTCTCAGCTTATCAAGTATGTTTCCGAGCTTGATCCGGAACAGAAGGTAGCGGTAGGGACTGAGTACAATCTGGTCAACAGAATGCGAACGAAAAATACCTATGTACTCTCTTCTACCAAGCCGGAATGTCCGACCATGAACGAAACAACACTTGAAGACCTCTACAATACGCTCAAGTCCATAGAGGACGGTAACCCGATCAATGAGATCGTTGTTGATCCGCATACGGTCAAGTATGCCAATCTTGCATTGGAAAGAATGCTGGCGATTAAATAATACCTGTATTCTCAACGTCTGATCTGAAGAAAAGCAGGTATACTGTAAGTTAAAAAAAGGAGTTTGGGTGGTGTTGAAAACATTAGACAAGCAACTGATTGTCAATACTTTAAAACAAGAGATACCTAAACTTCAGGCACTCTACCTGTTCGGAAGCCAAAATGATGGTTCTGCTACGAAAAAGAGTGATGTAGATATTGCTTATTTGAGTCAAAATTCTCTCACATCCTGGGAACGTTGGAATATTTCTCAAAAACTGGCTTCATTACTTTCTCTTGATGTGGATTTAATAGAACTATCATCTGCCAATACGGTTTTTAAATATCAGATTCTCTCTACCGCAGAGCGGATTTACGGTGAAGGGTATGAGGTGGAGAGTTTTGAAACGTTGGCGTATAGTTTTTATCTTCGCTTTAAAGAAGAGCGTCAGCCTATTGTAGATGAAATCTTGAAAAACAAATCTGTCTTTGGAAGTGCACATGCCTAACGTAGTGCTCAATAAAATACAGACCATTGAAAAATGTTTAAAACGTATACGTGAAGAATACATAGGATATGAAGAGAGTTTTGAAGAAAACTATACGAAACAAGACTCGGTGATACTTAATTTGGAGCGTGCTTCACAAGCGAGTATTGACATTGCTACGCACATTGTGAAAACAAGAAATCTGGGTCTGCCTAATTCCAGCCGTGAACTGTTTAGTATGCTCTTAAATGCAGGTATCATCAGTGAGAAAATTTGTAAGCAAATGCAAGGGATGGTCGGGTTCCGTAACATAGCCGTGCATGATTATCAGAATTTGAATATCGAGATAGTCGTGGCTATTGTCGAAAATCATCTTGGGGATTTTGAAGGGTTTGTGAGAGAGGTTTTTGAGGGGTATTTGGATGTTTGAATGTTTGAATGTTAAGTTAGGATTTAGTTCCTTAAATTTGAGAAATTAGAATGGTAAAAAGTGTATTCTTAACGCCTGACCCTCCTAAGTCTCATCGGTACTTTCTACAGTAAAATTTCACCCCAAGGGCATTTCATCGCTACGTTCAGGGCAACACTCCCTGTGTCATACTTCTACTCCTTGGCAGAAGTCTCACCCAACGGGTGTTAACGGTCAGGTAGGGCTTCTGGCGGCTTTTCTCCTATTTCGATTTTAGGGTAAACATGATAGTCCGAAACTATGCACTTTCATTGCAAAGCTTTAGCTTCTACAAATGTGTTAAAATGGTTGCATGAGAAGCAGTGGACATACCGTCAGTCAAATGCAGGCCTATATTGTATGGACTTTCAGTCCGTTGTGGTTTGGTTTGTGTTGAGCCTGAGTAGGTTACTGTTATAAAATTCAATTTTTAGGAAAACAGAATTATGAACAAAACGATAAAGGGAATGGTTGCATTAGCCTTATTAATAGTATTTATCTCTCTATTTGGCTTATTTGTAGGATATTACGGGGATTGGCTGTGGTTTAAACATTTGGGATACAGCTCAGTCTTTGATACCAATCTTTTAGCACAGATTCTCTCTTTTGTTCTGTTCTTTTTTCTTTTTCTTTTGTTCGCTGGGCTTAATCTCTATTATGCGTATCATAAACATGAAGAGCATCAGAGCTCTATTGCTTTTCTTGATAATGATTTACGGCAAAAGCTTTCATTTCTAAGCCATAAAAAATTCTCCATTTTAGCATGGGGTACTATAGTTGTATTGTTTGGGCTTATTATGGGCTCTTCTGCATCCGAGTATTGGATCGATTTTTTAAAATTTCTGCATCCCACTTCTTTTCATCTGCAGGAACCTGTTTTAGGTAAAGATGTAGGATTTTACCTCTTTAAGCTGCCTGTCTATCAAATTGTCCTAAACTGGTATTTTACCATGCTCGTTTTGACTACTTTTTTCGTTCTGCTTTTTTATTATACGCACAATATTTTTAACTACCAAGAGCGTAAACTTCAAGTGGAAACAAAAGCAAAAAACCATGTTTTGCTTTTAGGTGCTTTTTTTGCCTTGGGTGTCTGTGCCTATTTTATAATACAACTTTATAATCTCCTTTACTCGTCCAATGGTGTTGCCTACGGGGCTTCGTATATGGATGTGCATGCACAAATTCCTGCTTACAAAACTATTATTGTTATGACAGCCGTTGTTACGCTGCTTCTGTTCTTTTATCCACTCTATAAAAAAATGCAGGTTGTTATTGGGGCACTGCTTTTTTGGCTGCTTGTTCTTATAGGATTTGTCTGGATATATCCCACTCTGATTGAGAAATACATTGTAAAACCAACCGAATTACAAAAAGAGACTCCTTATATTGCAAACAACATAAAATTTACCACAAAAGCCTATGGGCTCGATAAGATTCAAGTCAAACCTTTTGCAGCAGACAACAATGCAAGCTACCAGGATATTTTAGAAAATCATAACACCATCAAAAATATCCGCCTATGGGACAGAAGACCTCTGATACAAACCTATAGACAACTCCAGGAGATCCGTCTTTACTATGATTTTAAAAATATAGAAGTGGATCGTTATCATTTTGACAAATACACTGAAGTGGCTCTTGGCGCAAGAGAGCTTCCAGCTTCAGAGATACCCTACAGAGCACAAACATGGGTCAATCAACATCTCATATATACTCATGGGTACGGAATTGTCATGAATCCGGTCAATGAAATAACTTCAAACGGTATGCCAAATCTTATCGTCAAAGACATTCCGCCTGTGAGCAGTGTACCTTTAAAACTAAAGCAAATGGGCATCTATTACGGTCAATCAACAGACCAATTTGTTCTGGTCAATACAAAGGCAAAAGAATTTGATTATCCAAAAGGGGCAAAGAACGTTTATACTCACTACAGAGGAAATGGAGGGGTACAAATTGCTTCTCTTTTTAAACGCCTTGTCTATGCGTGGAAATTTTCTGATATCAACATTCTTTTTACAACTTATTTGAGTGATAAAAGTCGTCTGATGTTGTATAGAAATATTACCGAGCGCGCTGCAACGCTGGCACCTTTTCTTGCCTATGACAGACAACCATACAGTGTAGTTGGCAAAGATGGAAAAGTGTACTGGATACAGGATGCCTACACAACCAGCAATATGTATCCTTACTCAGAACCGCTCTCACGCAACCCAATAAGAAGAGGGGTAAATTACATTAAAAACTCTGTCAAAGTAGTGATTGACGCCTACAGCGGTGCTGTTTCTTTTTATGTTGTTAATCCTCACGATGCATTGCTGCAGACCTATGAAAAGATCTATCCAAAACTATTCAAACCGTTTCAGGAAATGCCGGACTTTTTACAGGCACATATCCGTTATCCTACAGATCTGTTCAATATTCAGGTGAAGATATACAATGCCTACCACATGACTGACCCGAAAGTGTTTTATAATCAGGAAGATTACTGGCAAATACCAAATGTGATCTATCAGGGCGGACAGCAAAAGATGGTTCCGTATTATATTATTATGCGTTTACCTAAAATGAAAAGTGAAGAGTATATTTTGATGCTGCCGCTGAATCCTTCAAAAAAGGACAATATGGTAGCATGGATGTGTGCAAGATGTGATATGCCTCATTATGGTGATTTGATAGTCTACACACTGCCTAAAGAGAAGCTTATTTACGGACCTATGCAAATAGAAGCGCGAATTAACCAAAAACCGGAAATCTCTGCCGAACTCACACTTTGGGGGCAAGAAGGCTCACGCGTCATAAAAGGCAATCAGCTGGTCATTCCTATTAAAAACTCTTTCATTTATGTGGAACCTGTCTATTTGCAGTCAGAACAGGGTCAGATCCCGGAACTCAAAAGAGTGATCGTAGCTTTCAAAGATAAAATTGCGATGAGAAGAACCCTGGATGAAGCACTTCAAGCCGTGTTTAACATATCTTCATCCCAAGAAGAAGCGGTACAAACAATGGGAGTACAAAGTGCGAACAAGCCTGTGCTGTCCAAAGAGGCAAAAGCCGCACTTAAACATTATAATCAAGCACTGCAATTCTTACAAAAGGAAAATTGGGCAGGTTTCGGCAAAGAGATGCAACAGGTAAAATCTATTCTTTCCAAAATGTCCCAGGAAGAATGAGGTTCCCTTAAATCCAGATCCGTAAAATAACTATGAAAGAAGTATGCCGCAAGGTGTGTTCACTACTGCGACTGCACAAAATCCAGAAACGCTCTTTGACAACAAGTGCGGTATCTGCCATGTCAAGACAAAACCTGCTGATATGTCATCATTGATGGCGGTGGTCGCCAAACGATGAGCCTCCCCTTTTCAGATGAGGAAAGCACTCTCCTCTCTCCTTTTTTCAATTTTGCTGCGGCCTCAGTATTTTTTTTCTTTCCTGTCGGACATAAAGTGCTAACACTTCATTGGTTAGAATGTAGAATATTCTATTATTTGAAGGAGAGAAAAATGAAAAAAAAATCCCTATGGATACTTATATTGGCAGCACCCTTGTTTGTGGCATGCGGAGGTGGTAGCGGTGGCGGAAATACCGATACACAAAACAGTACGTATTCGGATACTTCTTCCAATGACGAAACTGGAACAAATGACTCTTCAGAAGAATCAGATAACCCAAATACAAATCCGACAACCACACCACAGTCAAACTTTAAATACATGCTCACTGCCTGGAATGATTTGGGAATGCACTGTATGGACGGGAATGACTTTTCCGTCTTTTCTGTACTGCCACCCTACAACAACCTACATGCACAGATAAAGGACAAGAAGGGTGATTTGGTCACTTCAGGGATTATTCTTACCTATGAATCGGTACAGGGTACTGACGGAAAATGGAATACTTCAAGTGCAGATAAAACGAACTTTTGGAGCCACAGTAAACAGCTCTTTGGTATTATTTTGGCACAGGATACCGGACTTACTGGTGTCAAGACACCGAGCACCACACCTCAGAAGCTGACATTCAATGCTGCGCACCAATGGTGGGAGGCCGAAGGTATTCCTCTTACTCCGTACAATGATGACGGAAGCAAGAACTACTATCCTCTTGTCAAAGTCGTGGCAAAAGATGCACAGGGAAATATTCTTTCCGAAGCCACTACCGTATTGCCTGTGAGTGACGAAATGGACTGTAAGCGCTGTCATCAGAGCAATGCATCCAGCAACGCTGCAAAGCCGAAAGCGGGATGGGTGAACAATGCCGACCCGGAAAAAGACTACAAGTTCAACATCCTTCGTCTGCATGATGAGAAGAACCCGGATGCCGTGACAAAGAATGCTGCAGCCCTGCAGTCGAAAGGATACAACTACGATCCAAAAGGACTTGAAGCCACGGCAAATGGCGGCACCGCCATTCTCTGTGCCTCCTGCCACAGAACCAATGCCCTGCCTCATACCGGGGTCAACAATATTGTAGCTTTCACGGCAGCCATTCACGGCAAACATGCCAAGGTGATCGATCCGCTCAACGGATTGCCGCTTAATGATATCAATAACAGAAATGCCTGTTACACCTGCCATCCGGGGGCACAGACCAAATGTCTCAGAGGTGCCATGGGGGATGCCAAGGATGCCAACGGCAACAATGCCATGCAGTGCCAGAGCTGTCATGGAAATATGAGTGCAGTGGGAGACAAGAACCGTGAAGGATGGCTGCATGAACCGAACTGTCAGGCATGCCACCATGACGGGAAAAGAGAGCTCTCTGCTATCGATCCTGCGACCAATACGCTCAGACATGTCATCGATACAAAGTTCGCGACCAACATGAATACACCGGCAACGGGTTTCAGCCTGTATCGTTACAGCAAAGGACACGGAAAATTGCAATGTGAGGCCTGTCACGGTGCAACACATGCCGTATTCCCTGCACATAATGCAGACAACATTCTAAGCAGTCAGATCCAGGGACATACGGGTACCGTTGCAGAATGCAGCTCCTGTCACTCCTCCGTGCCAAATACCGTTACCGGAGGGCCGCACGACATGCACCTTGTAGGTCAAAGCTGGGTCAAGGGCCATGAAGATGTGGCAGAGAAGAATGCGGCACAATGTAAGGTGTGTCATGGCCAGGACTATAGAGGTTCTGCACTCTCATCTACCTGGATGAACCGTTCCTTCTCCACCGAATGGGGACAGAAGAACTTCGCCAAAGGACACAAGGTTAGCTGCTACGATTGCCACAACGGACCGAATGGAGATTAGCACTCCGTTCCCTCCCTCCGGAAGGGTTAAGGTTCTCTTTACCCTTCACTCTGTCCTCTCTATCATTTTTTAGATACCCTACCAAAACTTGTATCCCAGGTTGAAATAAAATTCATCATGGAAATCTTCATCCATAATGTCCTGTTTGTAGTATACCGAAGTGAACCATTCAGCTGTGATCTGGTAAAAAAGTGTTACTGACAGAGAATGTTCCGAATGTTCATCCACATATTTGCTCTGTTCATAGGCATACCCCAGATTGGCATAGAGACTATGCGTGAAAAAATACCCTGTACCCACAAAGAAATTACTTTTGTTCTGCAGTGGACCCATAACCTCTTTGTCCTGTATAAAAGTATAATTGAACCCTCCAAAAAAGGAAAGGCCTTCCGCAGGATAGTAATAGAGTGAACTGTAAAGCTTGTAGTCCGTCCTGTTACCCGGATAGTCATAGGTCGGCAGTTTAATCCCTACGCCAAGATTGAGTCGAAGGTCATCACTCGGACTGAAACGTTTTCTGACCTTGAGTGTCGTATCGCCAAAGCCCTCATTCTCTTCTCTTGCATTGTAGGAAGTACGGACAGAGTAGGCCCAGTCATTGTGGTAGTAGTTGAGCTGCACTTTGGTTCTGTACTGCTTCAGATAGCTCGGCAGGTCATCGTTGTTCTGATATCCGCTCGAAAGGGTCATGGTCATGCTGTCATGGTCGGTTTCGTCCGGAAGCCTCAATTCCACCGTCGTACATCCCCTGGCATTCACCTGGTGGAGAAAGGGGGTATTCGGACATTCGTCAAGTGTATCCGGAACACCGTCAAAATCCATATCGGTGATCTCCTTGGCACATAGGCTCCCTGTCAGCAAAAGTGCTATACAAAACGGTTTAATCATCATCACCTCCTTTATGGTCGGCATTGTTCTCCTCTACCTCGTTTTCTATGTGACTCTCCATCTCATTCTCCAAATGCTCTCTTGAGATACGTTTTGTATCTTTCTCCACTTTTTCAATAGCCTTTTTCGCACTTTTGCTTTTCGTGCTTGAACGCAGTTGGGAAAGTGCTTCGATCCGTTCCTTCTCTTTCATCCTAACCAGACGCTTTTTGAGAGCATTCATCAGCTTGAAACGTTCCTTGACGGGCGCTTTCTGTATGGCTTCTATCTGGGTATCTATACTCTTTGCCCAAAGCGGCACACTGTACAGCGTAATGTACAACGCAACGATCACAGCTCTCATGTATGCTTCTCCGGAAGATTCCTGAAATCCAGTACTATTGTTGTACCTTTGCTTTTGTGGGAGTTTATCCGCATTCCAATACCCAGCTCCGTGACCAGCTTTTTAACAATATGCAGCCCGATACCAAGACCGCGCTCCTGTTCCTTGTAGTAACGCTGCATCACCTTGTCTACATTCTCGATGCCCTTGCCCGTATCTTCGATAGTAATCGTCTCTCCTGCCACCCTTACTGTCACTTTCCCGTCACTTTTGTTATATTTGGCAGCGTTACTCAAAAGGTTGTCAAGGATCCGGGCAAGAAGTTCAGGCTGTGTCGCCTTCAAAAGCATATTCCCTCGCATAAAGGAGAAGGATATTTTTGGATAGGCATTCGACATCAACTGCATACGCTCTTCAGCTAAACCGGCAATATTCACTTCACTGCTCTGTACAGGAGAATGATACAGAAAGCTCTTGAGGTTGTTCTGCAAAAAAAGCAGTGTATCGATACTGTGGGAGATCCTTTTTACAAAAATATTTTCCCCGCACTCTTCTTTGAACATTCTTAGATTAAGCATCATAGAGGTAACAGGCGTGTTGAAGTCATGCAGTATGTCTTTGACGAACTCGTCATTCAGATGCAGCGCTTTCCTGATGGGCCTCAGACTGTAAAAAGTGAAAAAGAGTGCCAGCAGAAGCAAAAGCAGTGTTGCCAGAACGAACTTGACAAGTAGCGTAGAGATGATTTTTCGCATGTCTGCCTGTAACGAACCGGGAGGGTAGGCGATTTTGATATAGAATTTGTCCGACTTGGGGATCTGAAAATAGCTGTAGAGTTCATTTTCTCCGTATAGGGTATTGGGCTTTCCGCTCTCTTTAGATACAAAGTCGAACGTGAACTGTTCACACTCCAATGTGTAACTGCACACCTGCATCGTTTGAAAAAGTGTTTGGTGGTATTCTCTCTTCTCTGTACGGTACAACTCCGTAAAAAGCAGGATCAGCAGTATTTCCAGTAAAGAGAAGAAAACAAAGAAGTTTTTAAGGAGTGATTCTTTTTCATACCGCTTCAAGCATATATCCTTCTCCCCGGATATTGGTGATCTCTATATCCAGCTTCTGTTTCACTTTGTTAATGGCTACCCTGAGCGCATTGCCCGAAGGGTGTTCAAGACATTCAAAGAGTATCTCCTGTGTGACGACATTGCCCCTATGCTTCAGCAGTGTGACAAAGACCCGACAGGGAACTTTCCCTATATGCACGACCTCTCCCGCTTTACGCAGTATATTGTTCTTCGGATCGTACTGTATGTCATCATAATACAGAAGATCATCTTTGAATTTTGCCTTGAGGCGTATCAGCAGTTCTTCGGGTTCAAAAGGTTTTTTAATGTAGTCGATCGCATCAAGTTCAAAGCCACGGGCCATAGAGTTCATATCGGTCAATGCGGTAATGAATATGGTGGGGGTTTCATCTTCCGCATGGCGAAGCGCACGCAGGAAATCCAGACCGTTGCCGGTAGGGAGATTGATATCGAAAAGATAGAGGTCATACTTCCTGGCAAAGGTTAACTCTTCTGCTTCTTCTTCACTCAAAGCCAGGTCTACCTCATAGCCGGCTCTGAGCAAAAAATCTTCCAGTGTTTCACTCAATATCTGGTCATCTTCCAGCAGAAGGAGTTTCATTTGTCTATCCCTTAATTATAAGTAACTCAATTCGCATATAAACCAAAGCTCTTTTGAGTGCAACCACGCAATAGATTAATAATAGTGAGTATATCCTTATTCTCCTTGGCAATATTTTTAATGTGAGCAATATTTGCCAGTTATAGCGTTCGGATTGGACAAATCGGCAATAAGAGTATCTTTACTCTGTTTAATGAAATGGGCAGGCAGGAGACTAATCTTACCTACTCATTGAAGTAAAAGAAGTCTATGCTTCTTAAGGATTTGGGCCATTATGACAGTCATAACAAGAGACCTGATGGTCTTTTTGAAGTGTTTTACTTCCATGTTCAACACTGAGTGTACGTGTTGTGAACATTTCAGAAAGGCCAGACCCTCTGTAGTTTTGTCCGTGACAGACTTTACATTGTGTTGGGTTTTTTTCTGCCACATGTTTATGACTGCTGACCCAAGACTGTCCAACGGGGTGCATACCGTGAGGTCCACCTGTAATTGTGTTTGGTACACTGGTGTGACAAGAAGCACATTCTGCGATGGTGCCTGTATGTCCCTGGATTCCTTCACTTAAGATATTGTCAGCATTGTGTGCAGGATAGATGGCATGTGTGGCACCGTGACAGGCTTCACATTGTAACTTACCATGGCCTGTACTAAATCTGTAAAGACTTATGCCACTCGCAGGTGTATTAAGATTGGTTGCAAATTTTGTGTCTATCACATGTCTGAGTGTATTTGTCGCTGGATCAATCGCCGATGTTTCACGTACACCGTTGTGGTGACATGCTTGACAGTTTGGTAGATCTAACCAACCTTTTCTGTTGGCATTTCCTACATTGCTCATATGCCCATGGCAGCTTTGACACTGCATAATATTTTGTCCGTTTGTATCTTTGGCATCTCCCATAGCACCTCTGAGACACTTGGTTGTTGCTCCTGGGTGACAAGCATAACATGCACCTCTGTTGGTACTGTCATTCATTGTCAAGTTAGTATATGGATCGATGACTTTAGCATGGTAACTATGAATAGCTGTGGTAAAAGCTTTAATATTATCTACACCTGTACCTGGCAGTGCATTTGAACTGTGACATGCTGCACATAAGATAGGTGTGCCTGTTCTTGCAGTTGCTTCAAGTCCTTTGGCATCATAAGTGTATCCTTTTGCATTAAGTGATGCCATATGATCTTTGACTGCATTTGGCATACGTTCATCATGCAGACGCAGTACGTTCAATTTGAAGTCTTTTTCCGGGTCTGTGTCAGCAACCCATCCTGCATTTGGTTTTGCTTTCGGTGAAAGTGAATTTGTTGCGTGACAACGCTTACAATCCATTTCATCACTGATAGGTAGTACAACTTTAGCTGTGGCAAGTACCTTTCCTGTACTATCTTTAGCTGTAACTTTTATAAGTGGATAGTAATTTTTACTCCCATTGTCATTGTAAGGGGTAAGGGGTAAACCTTCTGCTTTCCACCATTTTTCTTTGGTATCAAATGTCAAGGCCTGTGGTGTAGTACTTGGTGTTTTGTTACCAAGTAGACCAACATCGGGTTGAAGGTTTGAATTTGGAAAGAGCTTATTGCTAAAGTCCCAGAAATTAGTCTTATCGCTACTTGAAGTATTGATTTGACCATCTGTTCCTGTGGTAGCTTGATACGTTAATGTGACACCTGAAGTGATCAAATCTCCATTTTTATCTTTGAGTTGTGCATGAAGGTTATTGTATGGAGGAAGTACAGAGAATACAGAAAAATCATTCCCGTCCATACAGTGCATTCCTAAGTCATTCCATGCGGTGAGCATGTAATTACCATTCATTGGAGGTGTAGTATTTGTATCAGGTGGAAGAGTGGGTGTAGGTGAAGGCATAGGTGAAGGTATATCTTCACATGATTTCGTATAGAAATCTTTCAAATCAATTTTATTTTCTCCATCTAGTATCATCTTCATGTTTTTATAACAAGGTTCATCCGTTGTAACCTCAAGTGTACATGTTGCGTCTTTTGGAACTTTAAATTTGAGTTTGTCTTCCTCTTCTGAAGCGGTTTTTTTCTCATAGTAGCCATTGTTACACCTGACCACCACCTCTGTTCCTGTTTGTACGTGTTTTACTTTTAATTTATAGGTCTTATGTTTATCTCCATGATCATCTGCATGAAGTGTTTGTAAACCTATAAAAGATAAAAGTGATATACTTAATAATATACTTTTCATCGCAATCCTTTTCATAATTTTTTGGTTGGATTGTAGACACTATCTGTATGTATAGCACCTACTATCATTTAATCATTTCCATACAGAATTAATTGTATCAAAAAGAGTATTACCTAAGTATTAGTAGAAATAATACTAAGTCTACCATTGGAACCGTGATATATTTTAGATTTTGTCTCTACAATAGGTATCGTTTGGCTACGAAAAGAGAAAGAGGTAGTATAGAGAAGTTAGGCATTGAAGGGTTGTTTTGCATGACTATTGTTTGATAACAAATCATTTTTATTTGCTGGTAAAAACCTGGCTGGAGAATCTTTCTCTTTTTATGAAGCATATGACTACACACTCATACATAGAACAAAATCCCGTAAAAGCAGACATCGTAAATGAAGTGGGAGAGTACCCCTGTACACTGGGTTCTGTCATACTGAACAAAAACAAACCCGTCGCCTGTGCAAACAAATCAAAACTTGTTGAAGCGCTTTTTTGTGAGAATATACAGAAGATGACAGGTGTGCCTTTGGATGCAGAAGCATTGCAGGATTTAAAGCATTAGATAGCTATTTCCAAAAGAGAAAGACAAGATAAAAAGAAACAGTGCTATAATCAGCGCCTGACCCTAAAGGAAACAGATGTTAAAAGAAGAATTTTTAAAAGCTTTGGTTGCTGAAGATGTAGGCCGTGGTGATTTGTTTGCACGTATTAGCACTTCAAAGCCTATACGAGCGTATATTGTCGCCAAAAGTAACGGGATATTTGCAGGGCAGGAGTATGTGGATGCTTTTGCAAAGATGTATGATTTGAAACTTGAATGGAAGGTCACTGACGGGGAATCTTTTTCCAAAGGAGAAAAACTTTTGTTCATCTCCGGCGATTCCAAAATCATACTTTCACTGGAGCGTTCTATTCTGGATATGGTGCTTCATGCCAGCTCTATTGCTACGTTGACGGCAAAGTATGTCAAAGCGATTGAGGGTACGGGGGTCAAACTGCTTGATACCCGCAAGACAAGACCGCTGCTGCGGGAGTTTGAGAAGTACGCTGTCCGATGCGGCGGCGGACTGAACCACCGTATGGGGCTGGATGACTGTCTCATGCTGAAAGATACCCATTTAAAGACCATAGATGACTTGGATGGATTCATGCAGGAAGTCCGTCAGAAAATCCCGTTTACCTCGAAAGTGGAGATAGAGTGTGAAACACTGGAAATGGTAAAAAAAGCAATGCATGCAGGAGCAGATATTGTGATGTGCGATAATATGTCTTCTGAAAAGACAAAAGAGGTCGTTGCCTACAGAAATGCCAACTACCCCCATATTCTGCTTGAAGCAAGCGGTAATGTGACGCTTGAAACTATTGGTGCTATTGCCGAAACAGGTGTCGATGCGATCTCTTCGGGTGCTATCATTCACCAGGCAAACTGGATAGACCTCTCCATGAAAGTCGAATAGTTTATGGATGACAGATATTTTCCCCGTAATGAAGTCAAAGAAAAGATAGAAAGTGCTGATTCAATCACAATCCTTTCCCATCTCAATCCGGATCCTGATGCCATTGGAACGGCACTGGGTATCTATACGCTGCTCAAAGAAGCCGGTATCAAAAAGGTTGAGGTAGCGAATGCTTCCAGAGTGCTTCCCAAGTATCTTGATTTTCTTTCAGGGTATGGGAAGATCAAAGAAAAAATCGATTATGAAGAGAGTTTGATCATTGCCTGTGACTGCGGCAGTGTCGAGCGACTCGGATTTATGCTTCCGGACAGAGATATCCTCAATATTGACCACCATAAAAGCAATGATCTGTATGGTTCTCTGAATGTCGTGATTCCGGAATACGCCTCGTCTTCGCAGGTTGCATTTGAACTTTTCAGGAAAATTTTCCCTGTTTCTGCCCGAAGTGCAGAGTGTTTTTATGCAGCACTGCTTTCAGATACACGCTATTTTACTACCGACAGTGTCAATGCCAGGGTTTTTGAAGCAGCACATGAAATGGTTCTTTTGGGAGCTGACCCTGCAAAAACAGCATACAATTTTACCCAGAGACGTTCTTTGAGTTCGCTGCGTATACTGCAAAGAGCGCTTGGAAGCCTGCGCCTTTATGCTGATGCGCAGATCGCAGTGCTTTCTGTAAGCAAAGAAGATATCAGCGCAACGGGAGCAACGATACCCGATATGGACGGCATTGTGGATTATGCACGTTCTCTGGCAACCGTAGAAGTGGCACTTTTTGCCATGGAGCTTGAGGACAGTATTCGTGTCTCCCTACGCAGCAAAGGTGTAGATGTCAATGCCATTGCCGCCTGCTTTGGCGGGGGAGGGCACAAAGTTGCCGCCGGCATCACTTTCGGGGAAGGAAGTTTACAACAAATAATAGATACAATTATAGCAAAAATTCAAGATACAGGATACATAAATGGCAAAAAAAAGTAAAGGGAATATCGCAAATAAAATATTCGGTCTACTCCTCTTGGTCGGTGTGGGCGTGGGTGCCTGGTATATCTATACTGCACCCGAGTTTGAAAGAGTCGCACCGAAGATTGAAAGCCCGAAACATATTTTTTGGAACCGTAGAACGCCTTTAAAAATCAAGGTATCCGACAATGTAGGACTGAACTCTTATGAAGTGACACTCTCTGACGGCAAGAAGAAAGTGATTTTGGATCAGGGCTTTTTCGATAACGGCCCCAAAAAAGAGACCATCGAAGTAAAATATCCCAAAGGCAGAGTGCTCGATCCCAAGGCAAATGACTACAAACTGACCATAAAAGTCGGCGATAAAAGTATGTGGCATATGATGGCAGGCAATACAGCGACAAAAAATATTGATATTACCGTAGACTATAAAAGGCCCAATGTCAATATCCTTTCCAATTCCCGCATGATCAATCAGGGCGGAAGTGCCTTGGTCGTTTTCCAGGCAGATGACAAGAATATGGATAAACTTTATATTAAAGCCAATAAAAATACCTTTAAAGCGGAACCTTACAAAAAAGAGGGATATTATGCGGCACTGGTCGCATGGCCGTTTGTAGATAACACGTTTGATGCAAAAATTGTAGCAACCGATATGGCAGGCAACAGACGGGAAGTACACATACCGTTCTACCATGGGAATCCGCATTATAAAACATCCTATATTCGTGCAACAGATAAGTTTATTGACGGGAAGATCACGGATCTGGCATCAAGTGATCCGGAATATGCGACCATTATGGACAAGCTGAAAAAACTTAAAGCGATCAATGAAACGATGCGTTTGAAAAATGAAGCGTTGATCCACAAATTGAGCAGGCATGTCTCGGATGAAATGCTTGACAGCTGGAAGATCAAAAAGTTCTACCCGCTCAGAAACGGCAAAAAAGTAGCAAGTTTCGGTGACCACAGATACTATTACTATGGTAACAAAAACAACATTGTTTCAGAATCCTATCATGTAGGGTACGATCTTGCCAGCAACAGTATGGCTGATATAAAAGCTTCCAATCCGGGTAAAGTGGTATTTGCGGAAGATAACGGAATTTATGGAAATATGCCGATGATAGATCATGGTCTTGGACTGTATACACTGTATGGGCACTGTTCTCAACTGTTTGTCAATGAAGGGGACGAAGTCCATGCCGGCCAAGTGATCGCAAAGACGGGAATGACAGGCCTTGCAATGGGTGATCACCTTCATTTCGGTATCCTGGTCCAGGGTATTGAAGTCAGACCGATAGAATGGTTTGACCAGTCATGGATCAACAAATTCATCAATCATGTATTTAAACAGGCGGATGCGATTATTTCTCCGCCGCCGGCAAAAGGAAAATCAAAGGTTTGATTTACTGTACATTCATGATGTTAAGGTAAAATTCCGAAAAAATAATAGAGTTGTAATTATTTATATTTTATAGTATAATAAAAAAATTTCGGGAAAGGAGAAGCAGATGCAGCAGAGAACTATTCAAAAAGCGATTGAAGTGGTCGGTATCGGTTTGCACAAAGGCGAGCCTGTCAGACTGAGACTGGAGCCGCTCTCGGCGGATGCGGGTATCGTTTTTTACCGTGAAGATCTTGCACTAAGCATACCGCTTTCTCCCAAGGCTGTCATTGATACACGTATGGCCACGGTCATAGGCAGTGAAAAAGGGTTTATTTCGACGATAGAACATTTTCTGTCAGCTGTCTATGCCTATGGTATAGACAATATGCGTGTGGTTGTGGACAGTAACGAAATGCCCATTATGGATGGTTCGGCAATTTCATTTTGTCTGCTGTTTGATGAAGCGGGTATCAAAGAACTGGAAGTGCCACGAAAGATCATCCGTGTCAAAAAAGCTGTTGAGATCAAAGAAGGCGACAAATTTGTACGTCTGCTTCCTTCAAACAAAGCTGTGTTTGATTTCCGGATCAAGTTCAACCACCCAGTAATAGGTGAGCAGAGTGAACATTTTGAATTCAGCACCCACAACTTCATAGAAGAGATTGCAAGAGCGAGAACATTCGGGTTTGCCAAAGATATTCAGTACCTTCAGAGCCAGAATCTGGCTCTTGGTGCTACGCTGCAAAATGCGATCGGTCTTGATGACCATAAAGTACTCAATCCTGAAGGGTTGCGTTTTGAAAATGAATTTGTGAGACATAAAATTCTCGATGCAATGGGAGATATGATGGTTTCAGGTCACAATATTCTGGCAAAATACGAATCATTTGCAGGGAGCCACAACCTGAACTACAGACTGACTTCAAAGCTTCTCTCTGACAGTAAAAACTATGAATTCGTTGCTGTAGACGAGTTACAAAGCAGAGCATTTGCAAAATCCTTCGCATAAATACCAGCTGCTTGTTATTTCCATTGCTTCACCGCTTCTTGTCGGTGTGTATGCGCACGGAAAACTGATCAAAACCTTCAGCAGTGAAAAAAAAACATCGGATATTCTTCTTCCGATCATTAAGGAAGCACTGGAAGACTACCCGATAGAGAGTATTATCTACACCAGAAGCCCAGGTTCCTATATGGCAACAAAGCTTACCTATATTATGCTGAAAACGATCGAGATCGTACGCGATATTCCCTGCTACGGATGCAGCGGTTTCCTCTTTAACGGAGGTCAGCCTATCAAAGCAATAGGCAATCTCTATTTTATCAAGGAAAAAGAGACTATAATTACAAAAAAATATGAACAGCCGCCTCTGGCACAGTTCAGCTTGCCTCAGCGTATTCATGATCTTGAATTGGATGAAGAATCGACACCTGAGTATCTGCTGCCGGCTGTTTAGGAAAAGATATTACGATGCTTATTAGTGTACCGGCAACCAGCGCAAACTTGGGACCGGGGTTCGATACCCTGGGACTTGCAGTCGATCTTAGAAACGAGATCATCATCAAGCCTTCCAAATTTCTCAGTCTTTCGACCCATGGCGAGGGTGCTGACAATCCAAAAATCAAAAAGAATTCGCTTTTTTTGAGTATTTTCAATGAGAATTATAAGCGTCTGAGCGGCAAAACGGACAATTTCAGATTTGAATTCACAAACCGTATCCCTATATCCCGCGGATTAGGCAGTTCTTCGGCTGTGATTGTTGCGGCACTCAGCGGTGCCTATGTCATGGCGGGAATCAAATACAATAAAAGAGAGATACTCAATCAGGCACTGCGCTACGAACATCACCCGGACAATATTACGCCTGCAGTCATGGGCGGATTTAATGTGGCCTGTGTCGAAGGAGATCGGGTCTATAGCAAGAAACGGCGTATGCCGGACTACCTTCGTGCCGTTGTTGTTGTCCCCAACAGAACGATATCTACAGCACGTTCACGCACTGTACTGCCGAAAATGTACCGAAAAGAGGAAACGGTTTATTCTCTTTCCCGGGCTGCCTATATGACAGCACTTTTTATGAGTGAATCCTGGGATCTGCTCCGTATTGCATCCAAAGACAAACTGCATCAGGCAAGACGTATGAAAATGATGCCGGAACTTTTTGATGTACAGAAAACAGCGCTTAAACACGGCGCATTAATGAGTACACTCTCAGGTTCGGGTTCCACTTTCTTCAACCTGGTTTACGAAAAAGATGCAGAAAAGATCGCCCAGAGTCTAAGGGCCAGATTTCCACAGTTCAGGGTTTTTATACTGGCTTTGGACAATAATGGTGTGACCACCAGAAATTAAGCGATAGGCTTAATCTCTTTTTAGGTATAATACGCATGAAAAATTCACAGCCCATTCGAATGTGCATCATCTGCCGCAGTAGACATCCTCAAAAAAGTTTGATCAGATTAAAGCAAAACAGTAAAGAGGTAGTGGCATTTGATGGTACAGGCAGAAGTTTTTACCTCTGTAGAAGCTGTGTAAAAGATGAAAAAAAACGCAAAGGTCTTGCCAAACGTTTCAAACAGGATTTGGAGCAGTTGACAAGACTTTTGGGTACACTGGCATAAGCCGGTATATGCGTAGTATCGCATTATATTAAAGGAGTTAATCAAGTATGGATAAAGTTAAAATCCAAGAAATAGCAGAAGAAGCGGGATTGTCGAACGGCGAATTGATAGAGAAAGCCAAGGAGCTTGGTTTCAATGTCAAAGCAGCCAACAGTGCTATCAGTATGGATGATGCAGGTGTACTCGTAGACTATGCTATACGCGGAGTGCTGCCAAAAGGCTTTAGCAAACCAGGCGAGAAGCCAAAGCTTAAAGTGGTAAAAAAGAAAGTTGTCGAAGAAGAAACACAAGAAACGAAGGAAACCGTAGATGAAGCAGAAGTTGCAGAAGCTGTAGAAACGACTGAGGCACCTGTTGCTGAACCGGAAAGCATGTCGATTGATGAATCGAAAAACGTGCCCGCTGCGGAAGAAAAAACGGAAACAGAAGCAGTAAAAGAAGTACAAAATAAGCCGGAAACTGCCGTTGCCGAAGAAGTCGTTGAAGAAAAAGTCGTTGAAGAAGAAGTTGAAGAAGTTGAAGAAGTTGAAGCACCTGCCGAAGTACCGGTGGCAAAAGAAGTGAAAAAGCGTAAAGGTATTTCTGTCGTCAGTAAAAAAACGGAAGCAGAGATAAAAAGCGAAACAGACGAAGCCAAGCCCCGACGCAGAACCCTTTCCCGTACCGGCATCAAGATCGTCAGAAAAGCAAAACCGGCACCGGTGAGGGCAGCCACAAGAATCTCCATGGGAGATGCAGCGGCATTGCCTTCAAAGAAAAAAGTGAAAAAAGGGCCGGCACAGGCAAAAGAGAGCGGTAAAAAGATCGATATCTTCAACCATGACAGTATGAGCAGTGATATTGACAGCGGTTTTGGAGAAGAGGAAGTAGTACTGCTTGACTTTTCTGACAAAAATATTTATGAAGATATGATGCGTCAGGAGCAAAAAAGAAGAGAAGAGATGAAAAAAAGAGAAGCGGCAAACGGTGGTCCTGCAAAAGGCAGACAGCCGTTCCGTCCTCAGCAGAGACGCTCTTTGAAACGTGGCGGAAAACGCAAGAAATATACAAAAGAAGAGCACAGCGAGGTTGTAACATCAGTGGAAATCCCGGAAAATGTAAGAGTATATGAGTTTGCCGAAAAGGTAAACCGTTCTGTGGGTGAAGTGGTCAAAGTCCTTTTCGCACTCGGTATGATGGTGACAAAGAACGATTTCCTTTCAAAAGACGAGATAGAGATCCTTGCAGAAGAGTTTGAAGTGGAAGTTACTACAATGAACCCTCTTGATGAACTTGACTATATACAGGTCTATGATGCCGAAGAAGACACGCATCAGGAAGAGAGACCTCCTGTTATTACCATTATGGGTCACGTTGACCATGGTAAGACATCACTGCTTGACAGAATACGTTCTGCCAAAGTGGCAGATAAAGAAGCCGGCGGTATTACACAGCATGTCGGTGCCTACCAGATAGAAAAGAATGGTAAAAAAATTACCTTTGTCGACACCCCGGGCCACGAAGCATTTACAGAAATGAGAGCGCGCGGTGCACAGGCAACCGATATTGTCATTATAGTAGTTGCAGCGGATGACGGCGTCATGCCTCAGACAAAAGAGGCGATCGCACATACCAAAGCGGCAGGTGTTCCGATGATCATTGCTGTAAATAAAATGGATAAAGAAAGTGCCAACCCTGACAATGTCAAGTCACAGCTTGCAGAAATCGATGTTATGGCAACAGACTGGGGCGGAGAATATGAATTTGTGCCGGTTTCCGCTCATACAGGATTAGGTATTGATGACTTGCTTGAAACTATTCTGCTTCAGGCGGAAGTCATGGAGCTTAAAGCAGACCCTGAAAGAGAAGCAAAAGCTGTTGTGGTAGAGAGTTCTCTGGAAAAAGGCTTTGGACCGGTAGCCAATGTGATCATCAAGAACGGTACGCTGCATGTAGGCGACAATGTGATTGTCGGTACCACTTACGGACGTATCAAAGCGATTAAACTTGATGACGGAACATCCGTCAAAGAGATCGGACCGAGTACACCTGCAGCGATCGTAGGACTGCATGACGTACCGGGTGCAGGTGAAGCACTTGTAGCGATGGGAAGCGACAAAGAGGTGAGAGAACTTGCAGAAAAGCGGGCAGAGTACAAACGTGCCAAACAGCTTTCCAAGAGTACAAAAGCTTCATTGGATGACCTTTCAGCACTTATTGCCGAAGGACAGCTCAAATCACTTCCTGTCATTATCAAGACAGATGTCCAGGGCTCGCTTGAAGCGATCAAGGGCAGTCTGGAGAAACTCCGGAACGAAGAAGTTAAAGTCAATATTATCCATGAAGGGGTGGGCGGCGTAACAGAGAGTGATGTCACCCTGGCAGATGCCAGTGAACATGCTGTCATCCTTGGATTTAATGTACGTCCTACCGGATCAGTCAAGAAAAAGGCCAAAGAGCTGGGTGTGGAAATCAGAACCTATACGATCATTTATGATCTTCTTGACGATGTGAAAGCACTGCTTGGCGGTATGATGAGTCCGGTTATAAAAGAAGAAGTAACAGGACAGGCGGAGGTCAGAGAGACTTTTGTGGTCGGAAAAGTCGGTACGATCGCAGGATGTAAGGTGACGGAGGGTGTGATCACCAGAAATTCCAAAGCAAGACTGATCCGTGACGGTGTGGTTATTTATGAAAGCAGTATCGCTTCACTTAAACGTTTCAATGAAGATGCCAGGGAAGTCAAGAACGGATACGAATGCGGTATTATGCTTGAAAACTTCAATGATATTAAAGAAGGTGATGTGATCGAAACATTCAAAGATGTCGAAGAGCAGGTCACACTGTAAAATGACACAGGAAGAAATTAAACGGCACAGGGTAGAGTCTGTGCTCAAAGAAATTATTCCCGAAGCCTTTGCTACACTGGACGATACCCGCATTAATGCACTTCTTGTCACTGATGTCGTCTGTTCCAAAGGACGCTCGGATGCCAAGGTGTACCTGGACAAATCTTTCCTCTCGCCTAAAGAGCAGAGTGAAGCACTTAAACAGCTTAGAGCGGTTGCAGGGTACATACAGAACCACTGTAAACAGAGTGAAGGCTGGTTTAAAGCACCAAGGTTTACATTTGAATTTGATGAACAGCTTGAAAAAGTGAGCCGTATGGAAGAACTCTTCAAGCAGATCAGCAGAGACAAAGAAACAAAGGACAGCGCAGATGAATCTTGAAGCACAGATCGCAAAGATCGTGGAAGCGAACGGAGCGGCACTTTACGATATTGAAACAGCCAATGAGTTTGATGAGACGATCTATCGTGTGCTCATTACCAAAACAGGCGGAGTAGATCTTGACCTGTGTGCAACAATTTCCAGCGAGCTTTCCCCCTTTCTCGACGTACATCCCCCAATGAACGGGCATTACCGTCTGGAAGTGAGCTCTCCCGGGATTGAAAGAAAACTGACAAAGCCTGTACATTTTAAAAATGCTATCGGTGAGAAAGTCAAAGTGAAACTTTTGGGCGGCGACAAACTCAAAGGCGTACTGAAAGAGGCTGATGAGAAGGGTATTACTGTTGAGACAAAGCAGGGTGAAGAGACTTTTGCCTATGGTGACTTAGGTACAGTCAAAACATATTTTGAGTGGTGAGAACCGTTAAGCAAATGAGAACTGCTTGTCATTTGCAGGTTCGAAACCGAAGCGGTGGAGCAGAGCGACCCGTAGACTAAACCTGTCAACCTAATGCGAATGATGGAAGGAGTTGCGATGAACGATGAATTTTATATGCAGCTCGCACTCGACAAAGCCTGGGAATATCAGCTCCGTACCTATCCGAACCCTGCGGTGGGGGCTGTGGTAACACTTAATGGTACAATTCTTGCTATAGAAGCACACCAGAAAGCAGGAACTTCCCATGCTGAAGTTCTGGCTCTCCTCAGTGCGTATGAAGTCATTTCCCAAAACAGTATTGATTTCGATCCGATGAACGCGCAAAAAGCCCATCAATTTCTGCGTGCACTTCCCCAAAGTTTTTTTTCCGAGTGTAGTATTTATGTGACGCTTGAACCCTGTTCCCATGAAGGCAGAACACCTTCGTGCGCGACACTGCTGGCCCTCTTGAATCTCAAAAAGGTTTTCATAGGCATCAAAGACCCTATCAGCGGGCATGGCGGCGGTATTGGGATCGTAGGCCGGGGCACCCCGCCCCCGACGGTGAAAGTGGGCGTACTGGCAGAAGAATGTGAAGCTCTGCTGGAACCCTTTATGATATGGCAGAAGCGGGCCTTTGTACTTTTTAAGCTGGCACAGACAGTCAATGGACGCATAGGCGGCGGATATCTCAGTTCAAAAAATTCACTCAAACATGTACATCAGCTGAGAGAAGTGTGCGACACACTGCTTATCGGTGGCAATACGGTGCGAACAGACCGACCGACACTGGACTGCCGGTTTACGGATGGTACTGCACCGGATGTTGTGATCTATTCCAAAAAAGATGATGCAGACAGAAAAATACCGCTTTTTGCTGTAAAAAACAGAACGGTCACAGTTACAGATCAACTGAACTTTATGGAAACCCCCTCTTTTGTATTGGTAGAAGGCGGTGAGGGAATGCTGAAAGCACTCAAAGAGAAGATCGACTGGATGCTCATCTATCAGACGCCTAAGCTCTCTACCAATCAATTATCCTATAATATCGACATGAATTTACAATTTCTGCATCAAGCGAAAAAAGATGTAGATCTGATAATATGGAGTAGACAAGTTGGGCATTGAAAAACTGACGGACAAACAGGAAAAACAGGAAAAAATAGTAAATATGTTCGATGATATTGCATCGACCTATGACCTTGCGAACAGAGTATTAAGTTTTGGTATCGACAAACAGTGGAGAAAAAAAGGCTGCAATGAAGCCTATGATATTCTGAATACTGACAGACTGACACAAATTACAGATGTTGCGACCGGTACGGGAGATCTGCTGATCTACTGGAGAGATATTGCCCGGGAACGCGGTATAGATATAGACAGATTCGTGGGTGTTGATCCTTCGGTAGGTATGCTTGATGTTGCAAGAGAAAAGGTAGATTTTGCCGATTTTATCGAAGGGAAAGCGCAGGAACTTCCCGTTGAGGATGAGAGTACGAATGTCATTTCCATCTCTTACGGTATTCGTAATGTAGTAGACAGGGTAGAAGCACTGCAGGAATTTTACAGAGCATTGAAACCGGGAGGTATCGTTGTGATCCTTGAATTTACAAAGCAGGACAGAAGCGGTATGGTGGACAAGGTAGTTGATTTCGGTATGAAAAATGTTTTGCCGAGGATCGGTGGACTGATCTCAAAAAACTATGAAGCCTACAAATATCTGCCTGATTCCATCGAAGAATTTCTGACAACGGAAATGCTGAGTCGGGAGCTTGAAGAAGCTGGATTCGAGATGAAGTATACCAAATCATTTTCAATGGGGATCTCTACACTTTTGGTAGCACAAAAAAAATAGATACTTACCACATCTTAAAATGTACCAAAAGATTTCATAAAAAGGTGCGTAACTGCGTACCCTACAGGATATATTATGTCACAAAACATGATGTCTGTTTCATCTCTCAACACCAAGATAAAATCTCTTCTCGAAGCTACTTTTATGCACATCCTTGTCGAAGGAGAAGTGGCTTCTGTTACCTACCACTCATCAGGGCATCTTTACTTTTCCGTCAAAGATGATAAAAGTGCCATTAAGTGTGTAATGTGGCGTTCCTCCGTTTCCAAACTCAAATTTCGCATAGAAAAAGGTATGCATATTGTCATAGAAGGGTCCGTCGGGGTCTATACCCCACGCGGGGAATACCAGTTTTATGCAGTGCATATAGAACCTTACGGCCAGGGTGCCTTGGCACTTGCCTACGAACAGCTGAAAGAACGTTTGAAAACCAAAGGTTATTTTGATACACATCAAAAAAAGCCCATTCCCAAAACGGTACAGAAGATCGTACTTGTCACTGCCAAAGAGAGTGCGGCACTTTACGATATGCTTAAGATCATAGAGAAACGCTGGCCGCTGCTGGAAGTAATGATTGTAGATACTCTGGTACAGGGTGACGCGGCAGCTGCACAGATCGCCCATGCGCTTCGTTATGCAGACAGTCTGAATGCAGATATTGTTGTGGTTGGGCGCGGAGGCGGAAGTACGGAAGACCTCTGGTGTTTTAATGAAGAAAAAGTAGCAGATGCAATCTTTGCCATGCATACACCGGTGGTCAGTGCGGTAGGACATGAAGTTGACGTGATGATCAGTGATTTTGTTGCCGACCTGCGTGCACCTACTCCGAGTGCTGCCATAGAGATGATCCTGCCGGATCTTCAGGAAATCCTTTATACGCTTTCAGAAAATGAAAAGCATTTCAGTCAGGCTGTCGGATCAAAACTTGGGCAGTCGGTGCGTGAACTCAGACATGCGGAAGAAATGTTCCGACGCACTTCCCCCCTGCGCAGACTTGAAGTATCGAAAACTGAGTTCTCCCGTCTCGAAGAAGAGTTCCGACGGGCGATTTCCTATAAAATGGAACACTTTTCCTCTGTACTGCCAAACCAGAAAGAACTATTGGGGCAAACCATGCATTTGATGCTTCAGCAAAAAGAACAGTATGTTGATTATCTTGCGAACAAACTGCAGCTGAGCGATCCGCGCCTGCAATGCCGGGAGGGATGGGCGCAGATATCACAAAATGGCAAACCTGTAACGCTTGAGCATATCAACAAAGATGAGATTTTTGTACTTGAAGATACTCTGACAAAGATAGAAGCTGTATGTCTTGACAAAAAAGTACTGTTTGACAGGTAAGGGTTTTAACAGCGGTATGATATAATCATTGTAAAATGAAACAAATGAAACAAATGAAACACTCCAACGGGTCAGTTTCAGCGAAGGCAAGTAATGGGTTTTGTATCGGAAATAGGCAAGATTATTCAGCAGGCAGGCTGGGGTAATATCATTGCAGGTAGTATCCTGCTGCTGTTCTTTATCTTCTTTTACAGATACCGGCTTCGGGTAGAAAAAAAGAAACTGCGCTCCATGGTTTCAGACAAGATCAGTGTAATGCAAAAAGCATTTGAAGTTTGTAAAGATGCTGTTTTGATCCTGTCGGATACGCAGGAAATACTTTATGCCAACAAACCGATGAAAAAACTGCTCAAACTGGATGAAAATTATTATGAAACATTTTTGAACAACATGATCAAGGTTGAGGCCGGAAAAGAGTGGCGTACACTCAGCCGATTGATTAAAGAGAAGGAAATGTCAAAAAAAGCATATCGCTTTTCTCTTATGCAGACAAAACTTTTGACCCTTGATAAAAAAGAAATACCGGTCAATCTTTATATAGATACCGTGGAAGAAGGGGAAAACACTACCTCAGGCTGGAGTATTATATCTATCCATGACCTGAGCGAGGAGAAGAAGAAAGAAGAAGCCGAGTATTATCACCGTTTGACGAATTTACCCAATCAGATAAAGGCATTGCATGATATCAATGCCTTGAATGCAAAACTGCATCTCTCCGATAAAAAGCTGGTACTGGTACTGATAGAGATCGATAAGCTGCTGGTGCTGCGTTCTATTATCGGATATGAACAAACCAATGCCATACTTCAAAAATTTGCCCGTTATCTTGAACAATTGGGGCAGGAAAAGCACTTTAAAGTCTATCATACCTTTTACAATAATTTTTTGTTGATCATCCCGGAAGTTGACGATATAGAAGAGATCAAACTATGGGGAGAGAGGATAGAAAAAGAATTGAGTACTTTCTATAAAATAGGGGGCAGCAGACTTTATCTGTCTGCTTCTATGGGTATGAGTGTTTATCCGGACAGTGGTCCTGTCATAAAACTGTTTGACAATGCCTACAAAGCATTGGCAAAAGCAGAAAAAACCGGTTATGGGCGTATGGAGATCTATATTCCGGAGATACAGAAACACGGCTATGATGAATTGATGCTCTATAACGATATGCATGAAGCACTTGCACGTGATCAGTTTGAAGTGTACTACCAGCCTATTGTAGATGCTCAGAGCAAAGAGATCAAATCTGCGGAAGCGCTTATCCGCTGGCATCATCCAAAATACGGCATGATACCGCCGGATGTGTTCATCTCTATTATGGAAAAAACCGGTTTTATTGTCGAGTTGGGCAGATTTGTACTTGATGAAGTACTCAAGCAGCAGAAACGATGGGAACTTTTTAAATTCAGACAGATTGAAGTTTCCATAAATCTTTCACTGCTTGAAATAGAAACAGGTAATTTTGTCGATCATGTCATTGATAGGCTCAAATATCATCATGCCAATCCGGAACTGATAAAGTTTGAAATTACTGAAGGGCTTGCTATGAAGGATGAAAAATCATCTGCCCAGCAATTCATAGAGTTGAGAAAACTGGGGGTGGGAATTGTTCTGGATGATTTTGGAACGGGATATACTTCTTTTGCCTATCTCAAGCGATTTCCTGCGACGATCCTGAAGATCGACAAGGCACTTATTGATTATATTCTTACCAATGAGGAAGATCAGCATATTGTACAGTCGATCATTGACCTGGGGCACAGTTTGGGAATGAAAGTTGTTGTTGAGGGTATTGAAAATCAGAATATGGCTGATCTGATAGCGAGTTACGGATGTGACTGTATGCAGGGATACTATTTCGCCAAACCCCTGCCGGTATTTGAATTTCAAAAAATGCTGCGTCAATAAAGACAAAAAGTAAAAGATTGGTTCCGACGTAAAAAAACGTGAAGCAGTTCACGTTTTTTATGCGTCTTACATCATACCAGGCATACCGCCCATGTCAGGCATTGCCGGAGCCGGAGTAGGGTTTTCTTTGATGTCTGAGACAGTTGCTTCGGTCGTGAGCAGCAGACTGGCTACAGAGGTAGCGTTCTGGAGTGCTACACGTGCTACCTTCAGCGGATCTATGATCCCGGCTTCAAGCATATTCACATATTCTCCTGTTGCTGCATTGAATCCAAGGTTTACATCATCATTGTTGGCGATTTTATCTGCTACGACACCTGCGTCAAATCCTGCATTTTCAGCGATCTGTTTCATGGGAGCATACACGGCTCTGAGAATGATATCTGCACCTACTGCTTCATCATCAGAAAGGTCCAGCTTGACTGCTTTGCTTGCTTTGGCAAGTGCTGCACCGCCACCGATGACGATCCCTTCGTCTACAGCGGCCTTGGTTGCGGAGAGTGCATCATCAACCCTGTCTTTTTTCTCTTTCATTTCTGTTTCAGTGGCTGCACCTACTTTAATGACCGCTACACCGCCTGAGAGTTTTGCCAGTCTTTCCTGGAGTTTCTCTTTGTCATATTCACTGGTAGTGTTCTCGACCTGTACTTTGATCTCAGCTACTCTTGCTTCAACGGCAGTGCTGTCGCCCTTACCGTCTACAATGACAGTGTTGTCTTTGTCAATAACTACTCTTGCAGCCTGTCCAAGGTCATTCAGTGTTGCTTTGTCAAGACTGAGTCCAAGCTCTTCAGTAATGACATTCGCTCCAGTGAGGATGGCGATATCTTTGAGCATTTCTTTCTTCCTGTCACCAAAACCGGGTGCTTTGACAGCAGCAATATTGAGTACTCCCTTGAGTCTGTTGAGTACCAGTGTTGCCAGGGCTTCGCCTTCAAGATCGTCTGCAATGATAAGCAGCGGTCTTCCGCTTTGCTGTATCTGTTCCAAAATAGGCACAAGGTCTTTCAGCGAAGTGATCTTCCCGTCAGTAATGAGAAGCAGCGGATTTTCCATCTCGCATGTCATCTTTTCTGTATTGGTTACAAAGTAGGGTGAAAGGTATCCTCTGTCGAACTGCATACCTTCGACCACTTCAAGGTCATCATTGATCCCCTTGGCTTCTTCAACAGTGATAACACCGTCTTTGCCGACTTTTTCCATGGCTTCGGCAATGAGATTACCGATGGTCTCATCGGAGTTTGCGGAAATAGTCGCTACCTGTGCGATCTCTTTTTTATCTTTTACTTCTTTAGATACTTTCTTAAGCTCATCTATGATCGCAGCAGATGCTTTGTCCATACCTCTTTTTACTTCGATAGGGTTTGCCCCCGCCGTGATGTTCCTCAATCCCTCTTTGAAAATGGAGTGTGCCAGTACGGTCGCTGTGGTCGTACCGTCACCCGCTTCATCTGCTGTATTGCTCGCCACTTCTTTGACAAGTTGTGCACCCATATTTTCAAGCGTATCTTCGAGCTCTATCTCTCTGGCCACACTTACACCGTCTTTTGTAATGTGCGGTGCACCAAAACTTTTTTGAATGAGTACATTCCGGCCTCTTGGTCCCATAGTGACTTTTACTGCATTTGCCAGTTTGGTCACACCTTCGTACAGTCCGTTTCTTGCTTTATCTGAAAAAAATATTTCTTTTGCCATGTTCTATCCTTTTTTAATTCTTTGTAAATTTCTTTGATGTTATACAAGTATCCCGAAAATGTCAGAGTTTTCCATAATGAGGTACTCTGTGCCATCCAGGATGATCTCATTGCCGGAATATTTTCCGAACACGACGGTATCGTCTACCTTGACATCTTCGACTTCACTGCCTACAGCAATCACTTTGCCTTTTGACGGCTTCTCTTTTGCATTGTCAGGTATGATGATTCCTGAAGCTGTGGTATTGGCTTCTTCAACTCTTTGGATCAAAAGTCTGTCACCTAATGGCTTAAAATTCATAATATCTCCTTTTGAAAATTATATTTTGTAGTGGCATCATACAAAAAAATGTTAAGTTTGTCAATAGTCTTTAGTCAACTACACTAAAGTTTTTTAACAGTTTACTCTAATATATACTTGAAATCAACCTATAAATAAAGTATAATATTATTTAAAAAAACAATAAGGAGAAATGTTATCATGGAAGAAAAACAAAAAAAAGTAGTACTCTTTACGACCCCGACCTGCAAATGGTGCAGTACAGCAAAAAATCATTTGAAATCACACGGTATCAAGTTTAAGCTCATTGATATTTCCAAAGACCAGAAAGCAGCGAAAGACTGTGAACAGCATGGATGCAGAGGGGTTCCCGTCTACCTGATCGGTTCACAGTGGATCTGCGGATTCGACCAGAAAAAAGTTGAAAAATTGTTAAATTTATGATTTTTCGAAAAAACTATTGACAATCAAGCAAACTTTCGCTAAAATTCCGGTCTCTTCATTAGTGGCAAGATAGCTCAGTTGGTTAGAGCGCTGCTCTCATAAGGCGGAGGTCCGGGATTCGAGTTCCCGTCTTGCTACCACTATAAATCCCAAATATAACGTACTACAAATAATTTTAATTTAGCCTACGATCAATTAAACCACTCTTTCACGTCTCTTCCCAAAAATTGCGTTTATTGTTAGAATTGGTGATGCTAAACCTCCCTCATTTTATTCTTCCAATAGTTTATCCACATTTTTCTCAATTGATTTTTGTCTATATTTTTATATTTTCTTGGTAGGTTTCTTCTTAATTTCTTATATGATTTATTCGAAAGATTTTGATTTTTCATGATACATATAAAACCATTTGCCCCTTGCTGGTGGCAGCCATATACCGTAAAAGCATCTACTTTGAATTTATGTTTTTTCAAGTTTTTTATATTATCTTCCAATAAGGCTGTAAATATCTTATCCTGGTTTTTGGGTCTTTTCCATTCTGAACGGGGGATTTTGAGTTTTCGGGTGTAATGTTTTGCCGTTTTTGGCATAATTTGATATTTGCCATAGGCACCGGAATTTTTATTGACAGTAGTATATTTTCCGTTTGGTGTTTCAACCTTCACTATCTTGTCTTTGATCTCATTAAGCGAAGGCTCTCCGCAGCCTTGCAGCCCTATTGACAAAAGACCCCCTGTAAGTAGAACCACATATTTTTTCATGTTAAAATAATTCCCCCTCATCACTTCAATAAGAATCCATTTTACTTTATATTTTAAGTATATCATTTTTTAGGAGGAAATATAAGGGTATATTGGGAATATTTTTTTCTTCCAAATGCCCAACGTACCTATCTACTATGGATAATTTTTACGTATATAGTCTATTTTTTATAAAAATTGTCTTGTTTTAAGATTAAAAAATATAAATTTATGATATTCTTGTGATATTAGCATTTATAATGCATAATTTTAACAAGGACAAGGAGTTGGTGATGATGAAGAAAGTAGCAATGCTTTTAATGGGTATAGGATTGGGAAGTTCGCTTTATGCAACGGAGATATCAGAAAGTAAAGTATTTATAGGTCTGGAAGTCGGATATGCTGAAGTTCAGGGCAGTGTCGGATCCATGGCAGGGGATGAAGTAATCATTGAACCGAACTTTACCGGTGACAATGATGTTGAATTCGGAGCGCGTATCGGTGCACAGAACGGACAGTGGAGAACTACTTTCCTCTTTGACTACTATGACAGTACAGATAACGACCAGAATTACGAAAAAGGTTTGTTTACAATAGATTACTATTTGTTTGAAAATGATTCTGCATTTAAGCCGTATATCGGATTTAATGTGGGGTATGCCAATTATGAAAGCGACTACGTCGATGACAGTGGTTTTCTGTATGGCGGACAGGCAGGTGTTGTAATAGAAGTAGCAGATATGATCAATGTAGATCTCGGATACAGATACTCATTGTCGGATGCTGATGCTTTGGATCATATAGGCAGTGTGGTTTTTGGTGTTAACTATATATTTTAAACAAATTTAAGGAAGTAAGTTTATGAAAAGAAAGATTTTATATACTGTAATGGTTGCAGTAAGTATATTATTGACAGCGTGTGGGAGTAATAGTAAAAAAGATCCGATACCGCCACCGCCACCGCCTCCAGGTGGATATGTATTCGCGAATTTTACTTCTGAACTGAATATTGATGAATACAAAACATACCCAATCCGCTTTCAATTGACAAAAAACGGATTGGTCGTGCCTGATGCTATCGTTTCTATGAAAGTACCTGATAAAAGTATCGGTTCGATCAATACTTATACTGTTACAACAGATGCAAACGGAAAAGGTGCCTTTACTTACACGCCGCCTGCAGTTTTCCCGGATAAACGTGAAAAACTGTATGTTGTATTTACGGATGGAAACATTACCCTTCAGAAGGCAGTGACCCTGACGTTTGACCTGAATACAGATATACCTACTGATGGACGTGCAACAACACTTTCTATAACTTATCTGACGTCAGAATGTGACGCATCGAGGGGTATCATAGGACATTATGCCATTCATGCAGTTGACAGATTTTCCAGAGTGCCTGTTGTCGATATACCTGTAAGGGTTTCTTTGGTGAATGGTATAACGCTGATCAACAATGAAAAGGTACAAAAAGGAAAAGGCAGTATTTTCTATGAAAATCCGTCAGAGGTAACTAGTACTATAGATTTTGCCGATGGAAGTGCAGATTTTTCCCAGGCAGGAGTCAAAGAAGGTGATAATCTGATCATCTTCCCTTCACAGGGACGGACAGATGCCTCTTATATCGGAGGATGGGATATTAAGTCAGTAAGTGATATTTTAACATTGGGTGAGCAATATACAAATCTTGTTCAGGACAATACACTGACATATATGATAGGTAATGAAAAAAGGCTGCTTGGCGGAGAGAACGGAGCGGCAGGCAGACTGGCTACAGCCCATGTTGAACCTAACTACACCACCGATAACAACGGGTATGTCTATTTTGATATTGTTTTTGATCCTATTCTGGCAGGACATACCGTGACCGTAGAAGCACATGGAAATGAAGACGGACGCCGTATTGGGGTAGCTATGAAGACAGGCTTAAGACTTGAAGGAGACAGTTTCACTGCTCCGGATACCGAAGTTCCAAATGCAGGAGGCTTGGTAAAAGCGCGTATTCCTATTACCATCAATCCTACTTGTGTAGGGAACCAGCCTCTTATAGATGTACCTCTAAGTCCAGGCAGTTTTCATGCAGAACCCGGAAAGAATTGCCAGATCGACCATGGTGAGAGTGATTTCCATACTGATGGTTACGGAACCGTAGTTATTGCTGTCAATACAGACGGAAATACAACAGCAACAGAGAACTGTACCATAAAGTGGGATGGAGATATTTCATCGTTACTTTATGAGTATTAAGATCAGTTTTCATTAAAACGATGAAGTTGGAGTACATCTTTTCTCCAACTTCTGCAAGAGAGCGTTAATCTTCAATACTTTCTACTATAATTCCATATATATTTCTCAAGCAGGTACATTTTATGATAGACTTAAAATATCTTCAGAACAATTTTAATGAAGCAAGCAGCAAGTTGCAAAAAAAAGGTGTAGACACAGGTACACTTGAAAAGCTTCAGGCACTTTTTCAGAACCTTAAAGAAGCCAATGCAAAACTGGAAGCAGCCAAAGCAGAGCAGAACAGTATGTCCAAATTGTTTGGACAGTATATGCGCGAAGGCAAAGATATTACTGAACTCAAGGCCAAAGTGGATGCCAATAAGGAAGCGATGGTTCCTTTGCAGGAACAAGCCAGAGAAGCGGAAGAAGCACTTTACAGGGTTGCCCTGGCCGTTCCGAATTTCCCTGAAGATTCTGTACCGGCCGGCACAGATGAGGATGACAATGTCGAACTTCGTAAAGTACTGGAACCGAAAAGCTTTACCTTTGAACCCAAAGAACACTGGGCTCTGGCAGAGAAGAACGGGTGGATAGACTTTGAACGTGGTGTAAAACTTGCAAAGAGCCGTTTCTCAGTACTTCGCGGCGATGCGGCAAGGCTTGAAAGAGCGTTGATAAACTTTTTCCTTGATACCAACAGAGAAAAAGGATTTGAAGAGCTTTGTGTACCGTTTATGAACAATGCACAGATGCTTCAGGGGACAGGGCAGCTTCCTAAATTTGAAGACGACCTCTTTAAAATAGAAGGGGAGGATCTCTATCTTATCCCAACCGCAGAAGTACCGCTTACCAATATGTACAATGATGAGATACTTTCTGAAAAAGAGCTGCCGGTACTGATGACAGGCTATACACCGTGTTTCAGGAAAGAAGCTGGTTCGGCAGGGCGTGATACGAGAGGAATGATCAGACAGCATCAGTTCGATAAAGTGGAAATGGTTGCCATTGCCCACCCCGACCAAAGTGATGAAGTGTTTGAAATGATGGTCCAGAATGCTTCGGATATATTGGCGGCACTTGGGCTTCCGCACAGAGTGGTAGAACTTTGCGGGGGTGACCTCGGTTTCTCTGCGGCAAGGACTATTGACCTTGAAGTATGGCTCCCCGGTCAAAATAAATACAGGGAAATTTCTTCAATTTCCAATACAAGGGACTTCCAGGCTAGACGTGCGAAAATCAGGTTTAAAGAGGGCAAGAAAAACAGACTGGTACATACACTGAACGGTTCTGCTCTGGCGGTAGGACGTACTTTGATAGCGATCATGGAGAATTATCAAAATGAAGATGGAAGCATTGAGATTCCAGAGGTATTGAAGAAATATATGTAATCCCGTAGGGGTAGCCCTATGTGGCTACCCTTTGAACGACAATTATGTTTGTTGTTTTGAGGGCAAGGGCAACCACAAG
>NZ_WGDD01000024.1 GCF_015493435.1 Sulfurovum sp. | reverse complement strand
TGTTGTTGGACGCGTATTATAGCACCGAACTTCTCTCTTGTCAAGGGTTTTTTGCAATTTATTCGAAATTTCTTGTTTTTTTTTCTGATCTTTGCTTTTACTTACATTATATAGAGAATTTTATCCCTTGCTCTCCCCCTCTCTATCTATTGTTTTATTAATCTTTATGACCTTTTTGCTCTATCTTTGAACTTTGTTTTTCATTGGTTGGAATTCTTTTTTTATTGGAGGTAGGAGAAAGTATGTATGTTTGTTTGGAATAAATAGAAAAATTGAGGTTTAGCTATTCAGAGCTGGAGCCCTGAATAGCTAAAAAGAATGGAAAAGCAGGAAATTATACGAGTTCGATAATTGCCATTGGTGCAGAATCACCTTTTCTCATACGAGTTTTAATGATTCTTGTATATCCACCGTTTCTGTCTGCATATTTCGGTGCAATTTCATTTACAATGGTGCTTGTACTCTCTTTGTGTTGCAACATTGCAAAAATTGCTCTGTGTGCATTGAAATCACCAGATGAAGCTTTAGTGATAAGCTTCTCATAATAACTTCTCAGTTCTTTTGCTTTTGGCAATGTAGTCTCAATTCTACCTTCTTTTGTCAAAGCAATAGAAAGGTTTTTCAGAAGTGCTGCTCTGTGAGCAGACGTTCTGTTTAACTTACGGTAACCATGCTTGTGTCTCATGTTTGTCCTTTATTTACTATTACAACTATGCTTTAAGTTGTTCTAATTTTTTGACAAGATTTGCTCTTGTGCTTTCTTTGAGTTCAAATTCAGGACCAAAGTTATGCTCTATCAGGCATTCATTGATCTCATCCAGAGATTTCTTACCAAGATTTTTGATATTTTTGATCTCATTTTCACTCATCAATACTAATTCACCGAGGAATTTGATACCAGCTCTATCAAGCGAGTTAAATGATCTTGCACTCAATCCCAGACTGTCCACAGCCATCAGAAATGGTTTAAGTTCACTGTCATCACCTGTTCTTTTGGGCAATGTTGTACTAATGTTCACATCAAGTACACCATTAAATACAGAAAGCTGTTTATTCATAACTTCCAATGCATTGGTAAAGGCTTCAACCGGACCGATTTGGGCGTCGGTTTCAATATCAAATGTAATCTTTTCGAAATTTGGGTTATCTTCCACAAGTACAGGCTCAATCTTGTAGTTTGCTTTTCTTACCGGAGTAAAAAAAGCATCTAAAGCAATACTGTCTGCATCTGTTTCATCTCTCAAATCTTCACTTGGTACATATCCAATACCTTTGGCAATAACAACAGTGAAGTTCAATTCAGCATCTTCATTAAGTGTTGCAAGAGGAAGATCTCCGTTTACCACTTCAATTTGATCATTATTAAGATCCTGTGCTGTGACCTCTTTATACCCAGAAAAACTATACTTAAGCTCTACCCTGTCACTTTCGTCTTTAATTTTGAAACGAATGTTTTTCAGATTGATAATAAATACAGCGACATCTTCGTGCATACCCCTGATGTTGTCAAACTCGTGTGCGGCACCTTCGATCTTTACAGAAATAGGTGCATACCCGATAGAAGATCCCAGAATGAGCCTTCTCAGCGGATGTGCAAGTGTAACAGCATAGCCACTCTCAAAAGGATACGCAACGATCTCTGCACGATTTTCATTGATCTCGTTGACTTCTACCTCTGTTGGCATAAATGGTGCAACTTTAATTTTTCTCATTAACTAGCCTTTACTAAGATTATTTAGAATAAAGCTCGACGATTAGACGCTCTTCAACTGGGATTGCTATCTCTTCTCTTTCAGGAACCCTACTGAAGATCCCGAAAAGTTTCTCTTTATCAACATCAACCCATTCAACCATACCGGTCTGATTAGTCAATTCAATTGCTCTGAGGATCTGAGAGTTTGTTTTGCTTTTTTCTCTGATCTCAATCTTCTGACCTGCTTTCACTCTGTAAGACGGAATGTCAACTCTTTTACCGTCAACAAGTACATGTCCGTGGTTTACGAATTGTCTTGCAGACGCTCTCGTTGTTGCAAAACCCATTCTGTAAACGACATTGTCAAGCCTCTGCTCAAGAAGTTGGATCAGGATAGAACCTGTATTCCCGTCTTTTGAGTTCGCCTCTTTGTAAAGTGATCTGAATTGTTTTTCAGATACACCGTACATGAATTTCGCTTTTTGCTTTTCCTGGAGCTGAAGACCGTATTCACTGATCTTTGTTCTTCTCTGCCCATGTTGTCCCGGAGCATATGGTCTTTTTTCCAATGCAGATTTTCCGGCGAGTCTTCTCTCACCTTTCAAACCAAGATCAACACCAAGTCTTCTTTCAAGTCTTTCAACTGGACCTCTATATCTTGCCATGCTTATACCCTTCTCTTCTTAGGTGGTCTACAACCATTATGTGGAAGCGGAGTGATGTCCTTAAGGAATGTTACACGAATTCCTTCAGTTGCACCGATCGCTTTAACCGCTGTATCTCTACCGGAACCAGGACCCTGAACTTTGATCCCTACTTCTTTGATGCCATTTTCTTTTGCTTTTGCCATTGCGTCTGCAACCGCTTCTGTCGCAGCAAAAGGAGTTGATTTTTTAGAACCCTTGAAACCAAGTGCTCCTGCAGAACTCCAAGCAATAACATTTCCCATTTCGTCAGTCACTGTGATCACAGTGTTATTGAAAGTTGCAGCTACGTACACTACACCTTTAGCAATACTTTTTTTTGCTTTTTTCTTAGCCATACTTTGCTACTCCTTACGCTGCGCCGACAGTTTTACGCTTACCTTTTCTGGTGCGCGCATTTGTCTTTGTTTTTTGACCACGACAAGGCAGTCCTCTTCTGTGTCTAAGACCTCTGTAAGATCCTAGATCCATAAGTGCTTTGATGTCAAGTGTCACTTTCTTTCTAAGGTCACCCTCCACCATGATATTCTCCTGAATATCATTACGGATCGTTGCCGCCTGAGCATCTGTAAGCTCATGCACTCTGGTATTATAGTCAATACCAGTTCTGTCAAGAATTTTTCTTGACGTTGTCAAACCGATACCATAGATGTATGTCAATGCATACTCTATTCTTTTCTTTTGTGGTAAATCAACACCTGCAATACGTGCCATGTTTATCCTTGTCTCTGTTTATGTTTTGGATTTTTACAAATCACGCGTACGATACCCTTGCGCTTGATCACCTTGCAATCATCGCACATTTTTTTAACTGATGGTCTAACCTTCATGGGTTTTCTCCTATATGATAACGCGTATAGAGCAAAGCCCTACACACTACGCTGACGCTAAGTCCACTTTCTAAACGGACTCGCGCGACTAGTCGCTTTTATGTCTTTGTTGCACCTTTGATTGCGTGGATCATTGAGTGTATCATGATCCAACCCTTGAGTAATCGGTGCAGAATTAATCAAAGATTCTTCTCGCAGTTTCCTAAGCCTATAGCAATAGGGAGGAGGATTATACCGAAATATTTCTTTATTTTTTCTTATACTTAAAAAATCTAAAATTTATGTTGGTTTGGCTTGAAATAACTGGACAGGAACTAGTATTTTGACCAAAAAAGGGAAAGATGCGTCTCAAAACAAGAGGTTTTTCAACACGGTATTGCTTTGAGTAAAATTTTAATGCCGGGAAAAGAGCAACCGACTCCTGCAAAAATTATTTTGCGTTCTTTTTGTCTCTTGCTGCTCTTTTTCTTACGACAGGATCTAAAGATTTTTTACGAATTCTGATACTTTCCGGTGTAATTTCGATCAATTCATCATCTTCTATCCATTCCATGGCAGATTCAAGTGTGATTTGTCTTGGTGGGACAAGCTTAATGGCATCATCTGCACCTGATGTTCTCATATTGGTAAGCTGTTTTCCCTTGAGCGGGTTGACATCAAGGTCTCCCGGTCTTGCACTTTCTCCGATAACCATACCGGAATAGACCTTGTCCTGAGGTTTGATAAAAAGTGTACCTCTTGCCTGCAGGTTAAAAATAGAGAAGGCTACTGCTTCTCCATTATCCATAGAAACAAGTGCACCCGGTGTACGGCTGACCACGACTCCGGTGTAGGGTCTATACTCAATAAAGGAGTGGTTCATAATACCTTCACCCTTGGTATCTGTCAAGAACTCGGAACGGAAACCGATGAGCCCGCGTGCAGGAATTTCAAATTCAATCCGTACTGTACCGTCAGGCATAGGGGCCAAAGAAGTCATTTCTGCTTTACGTTTTCCAAGTTTTTCAATAGCAACACCTTGAAATTCTTCAGGGACATCAACCACAAGATGTTCAAACGGTTCCATCTTTACGCCGTTCTCTTCTTTGACAACAACTTCCGGACGGGCGAGAAGGAATTCAAACCCTTCACGTCGCATATTTTCCGCCAAAATACCGATTTGTAGTTCACCACGTCCTGAAACTTTAAAGGAGGCATCTCCCATAGGTTCCATACGCATAGCAATGTTTGTTTCCATCTCTTTTTCAAGTCTCTCAGCAATCTTGTTCGAAGTTACATGTTTGCCTTCTGTACCTGCCAACGGACCGTCATTGACTGACATGATTACTGAGAGTGTCGGCTCTTCCACATGCATAGGATCAAGTGCTACAGGATTGACAGGATCACAAATAGAATCGCCTACATCAATATCACTGAACCCTGCTATCGCTACGATATCACCTGCTTCCGCTTCATTGATCTCCATACGTTCAAGCCCTTTGAAGCCGATCAGTTTGGAAATACGTGATTTTGACTTTTCTCCGGATGCTTTAATCAGTACATATTCATCACCTTTTTTTACCTTGCCGTTAAAGATACGCGTAATCCCGATACGTCCGACAAAGTTATCGTTATCCAGAGTAAAGACCTGAGCCTGCGTATCGTTATCCGGTGAACCGGTGGGATAAGGTACTTTTTCAAGGATCGCTTCAAAAAGTGGTGTCATATCTTTGTTTTCATCTTCAAGATTCCATTTGGCATACCCGTCTCTTGCCGCAGCATACAGTACAGGAAACTCAAGCTGCTCTTCATTGGCATCAAGCGCAACAAGGAGATCAAACATTTCATCAAGCACTCTATCCGGCTCTGCACCGTCTTTGTCAATTTTATTAATAACCACTACCGGGATAAGTCCAAGTTCAATCGCTTTTTTCAGAACGAACTTTGTTTGAGGCATGACTCCTTCCTGTGCATCGACAAGCATAAGCACACCATCGACCATTTTGAGTACACGCTCAACCTCTCCGCCAAAGTCGGCGTGGCCCGGAGTATCAATAATATTGATCTTGTGGTCACCGTAAGTAATGGCCGTATTTTTTGAAAGAATTGTGATTCCTCTCTCTTTTTCGATGTCATTAGAGTCCATCGCTCTCTCTTCAACCTGCTGGTGTGCTTCAAATGTACCAGATTGCTGAAGAAGTTCATCGACCAGTGTCGTTTTCCCGTGGTCAACGTGTGCGATAACCGCAATGTTTTTGATTTTTTGCATAAAAGTATCCTAGAAATAGAGCCGAAGCCCCTGTATAATTTCGCGCATTATATCCAAAAATAACTATATATGAGATTTTACAGTGCCAGACCATACAACTCACGGTAGGTTTTCATTGCAAACCTATCTGTCATATCAGCGATATAATCAGCAATAACACGCTCTTTCGTACGTACAGCAAGCAATTCTTTCTGATGGGGAGGAAGGAGGTTCACATCTTCACGAAAAGCACTGTAAAGGCCTTTGATACATTGTTTCCCTGCATACATTTTTCTCACTATCTTTTCATGCTGATAAAGATTTTTATATAACAGCTTTTTAAGGTGTTTCAGCTGGCTGGCACTCTTCTTCGAAAACCCTACAGGGATAACATTTTTGGCATTCAAACGTGCACAGATAGGTTCTTTTTGGCGGTATTTGGCTGCACCGGCTTTGGAGTTTTCGATAAAATCCTCAACCAGAAGTTTGATCAGACCGGCTACAAATCGATGGCGGTAGAGCTTTTCATTTCGCTGCACTCCCTCTTGCCTCACCATTTCATCTACCCGGAGGCAAAGGGCATCTTCAAGCAGCTCATCAAAAGAAATCAATCCGTATTTGATACCGTCATCAATATCATGCGAAGTGTAGGCTATCTCATCAGCATGATCAACAACCATTGCTTCAAGTGAAGGATGGTACTCCAGCCTAAACCGTTGATCGAGATGATCCAAAAATGGCTTTTTATAGGGATAGGAATGCTTTAAAACTCCTTCAAGCGTAGCAAAAGTAAGATTGAGCCCATCAAAATCTTTATACCGCTTTTCCAGTTTTGTCAGTACCCGGAAAGACTGAAAGTTGTGTTCAAATCCAAGCACCCTGCCGTCTTCTTTGAGTAATCGGTCAAGTTCATCCCCTCCTACATGTCCAAAAGGCGTATGTCCAAGGTCATGAGACAGAGCAATGACTTCAGAAAGCGTTTCATTCAAACCTAACATACGTGAAAGTGTTCTGGCAATCTGACTTACTTCAAGTGAATGTGTCAAGCGTGTACGGAAATAGTCACCTTCATGGTTGAGAAAAACCTGTGTCTTGTATTCGAGACGCCTAAATGAGCTGCAGTGCAGTACTCTGTCCCTGTCCCGGGAAAAAGGATCTCTAAAGTCCTCCTGAAAAGCATGGAATCGTTCATATGGATGCATTTAATAGCCTTATTTATCGTTTACTCGCTATAATTGTATCTAAAAAGCGCGGGGTGAAAGATGTATCAAATAGCATATGAAAAGCCAAAAGTGACACTTTTGCAGGAATCCGGTCTGGGGGTAGCCGAAATTGCAGCCAGAACCTGTTATGACAGCTTTGAAAATTCGGAGAATGCTTCTATCCGAAATGCTATGCAAAACCTTGATATTGATGCAATCAACAGGATAGATGATTCTGATCTTCTCTCCAATCTTGCATGGGTGCATCATCACCACTCCATCATTGAACATGCTACCCTGAGTTATTTGATCCAGGGAACCTCCCGGGGGGTTCTGCAAGAACATGCAAGACACCGCTTACAGGCAATATCGGTAAGAAGTACCCGGTATACGATGTCCAGTGTCATCAATGCTTTTGTCGCTTCCATAGAAAACGGAGATCCTTTTTCCTTTTTCTTAGAAAAACTGCTGGCATTGAATCTTTTTGTTATCAGTGACCAGGACTATCTCGCCATAGAAATACGTGCTATTTTTGATAAATTGATGTTTCAATATAAAAGAGATTCAGAATTCATAGACTCAGCCATCGCGAAATCTTCACTGGGGTATCTCAGGGAATTTAAAGGCAATGCCCAAAATCTCTATGATGCACTGGAAAGGGGAAAGAAAAAACGTAATGTGGGAGACAAGTTTAAGCATATTGTTTCTGACAACTGGAAAGTAGACATGGTCGTCACTTTCAATATACGCAGTCTCAAGAACTATTTTGACCTCAGGGACAGCGGGGCAGCCTGGTTTCAAATACAATGGCTTGCACAGGAGATGAAAAAAGTCACTCCCGTAAAATATCTCAAGCTTATCGATAAAAAATACAGAGAAAGTTAGCCGCCGGGAAAAAATTCCCATCATTTTTTTTGCAGCTTGCCGTATTATTTTTTGAGCGGAGTAACATACATATTGATATAGCGTCCTTCCTGCTTGGCAGGAGATTCCAACTGTGCAATATCTTGAAGCATAGGCCAGACACGGTTCAGTACTTCCACGCCCCATTCAGGGTTAGCCATTTCACGTCCCCGCAGAAAAACCCTCAGTTTGACATGTTTGCCTTTCTCAAGAAATTCACGCGCATGTTTGACCTTGTAAGCAATGTCGTTCTCTGCAATTTTACAGGAGAATTTCACTTCCTTGACCTCGATCTTTTTCTGGTTCTTGCGTGCCTCTTTCTTTTTCTTCTCCAGCTGGTATTTGTGCTTTCCGTAGTCCATGACTTTTGCAACAGGGGGTTTTGCATCCGGCGATACAAGCACCAGATCCAAACCTTTCTCTTCTGCAATCTTGAGTGCTTCATTTCTGGAAATGATGCCGAACTGTTCACCATCGTCTCCAAGTACTCTAAGTTCACTTGCCCTGATAGCATCATTCATTATGGTACTGTCAGCTTTTTTCCTGCCCCTGTTGTTTCTATCGTTTTGTCTACTCAAATTTTTCCTTCTTGAAGTTGTTTGGTTAATTCTACCATAAATTCGTCTTGTGTAAGATTATACTGTTCACGAACCCTTCTGTTCCTAATGGCTACAGAATGATTCTGTACCTCTTCATCGCCAATGATCACGACATACGGTACACGCTGCTTTTCAGCGGTTCTAATGCGCTTGTTCAGCGAATCGTTCTTGTCGGAGACTTCAGAATCTATCCCTTCCAGCGTCAACTTTTTCTTAAGTGCATAGGCATAGTCAGCATGACTCTCCGAGATAGGAACGAAGATCACCTGTGTCGGTGCCAGGAAGAAGGGGAACTCCCCTGCATAATGCTCTGTCAGGATACCGATGAAACGTTCGAATGATCCCAGGATCGCACGGTGGATCATTACCGGGCGCTTTCGGCTGTTGTCTTCTGCTACGTATTCAACTTCAAAACGCTCAGGAAGATTAAAATCGACCTGAATAGTACCGCACTGCCATTTTCTGCCGATCGCATCAGTGATCTTAATGTCGATCTTCGGACCGTAGAATGCACCACCGCCCTCATCAATGGTGTAGGGGAGGCTGTTTCCTTCGAGTGCGTCTTTCAGTCCCTGGGTCGCTATTTCCCAAACAGCATCTTCACCGATAGCTTTTTCCGGTTTGGTTGAAATTTCCATTGTATATTCAAAATTGAAAAGTTTCATAACAGCATCAACAAATTCAACCACTTCAAGTACTTCCGAAGCGATCTGCTCGGGAGCACAGAAAATATGTGCATCGTCCTGGGTAAATTCCCGTACACGCAGCAAGCCATGGAGTACGCCGGACTTCTCATGTCTATGTACCACACCATATTCATAGTAGCGCAAAGGCAGATCACGGTAACTTTTCTGTGTTTGTTTAAAAATTTGGATATGGCCGATGCAGTTCATAGGTTTTATACCGTACTCATGTCCGTCAATCTCTGTAAGATACATATTTTCACCGTAACAGGCATAGTGACCGGATGTTCTCCACATATCAGCCTTGAGGATTTCCGGACCCCGTACAGGTTCATAGCCTCTTACAAGGTGGGCTTTGTGAAGAATCTGCTCGAGCTTATATCGCAGTTTTGCTCCCTGCGGCATCCAGAACGGCAAGCCGGCACCGGATTCTTCGTTGAACATAAAAAGCTCCATCTCCGCTCCGATCTTTCTGTGATCGCGCTTCTTGGCCTCTGCCATCATTGTCAGATAATTCTTGAGCGATTCTTTGTCCGCAAAGGCAATACCGTAGATACGGGTAAGCATTTCGGCATTCTCGTCACCGCCGAGATAGGCACCTGCCACCCGGGTCAGCTTAAAGTTGTGCAGAAAGCGGAGTGCAGGTACATGAGGTCCTCTGCAGAGATCTTCAAATTCACCCTGTTTGTAGATAGAAACCATTTCATCCGGAATACGTGAAAGTACCGCCAGCTTGAGATCATCGTTGGCAAACTTCTTCAATGCTTCTTCTTTGCTGATCTCATACTTTTCGATCTTGTATTTCTTCTTGATGAGTTCCTTCATCTTCTTTTCGATCGTTTTGAGATCCTCTTCTCCGATCTTTTCATTGACCCTGAAGTCATAGTAGAATCCCTCGTCCACGACCGGTCCGACAAAAAACTGGGCATCCGGATAAAGCTCTTTGATCGCCTGTGCCATAAGATGTGCGGTAGAGTGCCTGATGATTTCAAGTGACTTCTCGGAATTATCAAACTCTATCGGTGCTGCTGTACAGTTCTCACCTGCACTTTGTGTGTCTATGATGCTGCCCTGGTCATCTATGTAACCAATTAGATTTTCACTCACAATAACCCTTTATATGATGCATATACCGTATTTTGGCTGTCACAAGACAAACACGGCTGCGTTAAAAATGTGCGTATTATAGCAAAATTAACTTGTAAGGCCGCGATAGAACATATGATGGACGCTCTCCTTCTCCTTGGCTGCCTTCATTGCATCGTCAGCACACTTGCCGAGGATCATCTCATTCTGTCCATCCTCAGGATAGAGTGTCACACCGATATTGGGTTCGATGTGAATACTTTTTCCATTGACCCCTCGATGGGTAGAAACAATGACATTTTCAAGTTTCTGTAGGTACTTCCTCAGGAATACCCGCTGTTTTCTGCTAATAATAACAAATTCATTATCGTTCAGCCTGGCAAAAAAATCATCTTCAGTCAATACCTTGTTGATTTCATCAATGATAGTTTGCAGAAGTGTATGGCTGATCGTATCATCCTCTTTACCTTCAACAATCTGCTGAAGTGAAATGAAAAGCAGCGTAAAAGGCTCTTTTTTCTTGATGAGCCCTTTGATCGTTTCTTTATAGGCATTTCTGTCTTTAATGCCGGTAAATTCTACACTGGCCTGTTCTTCAAGTTCATCCACATAGGCGATCTTCTCTTCAGCTTCACCTATTTTTTTATCCATTCGTATTAAAGTTTTAATATAAAAAAGCGGTACAAGGAGCGTTGTGATACCAAAGGCAACAATAACATTATACTGTCCTTCCCAATAAGGCGACATCATGGCAAGGTATGCCAGGGAAGCCACAGCCATCAGAGCACCGCTGACATAATAATTCAAACCATAACTTACGCTGCTCTGCATTACAATAAGGGCATACAGGGGAAGAAGATAAATTCCCTGTTCCCCAAGTACATTGATAAGAAATGTCAGAATGACAAAATCCATGAGCAATAGAAGATTCTTTCTGATCATAATGAATTTCCCAGGCATATACGTGATAAACGCGTGGTATACCAAAGAAAGGATCATCAATCCTCCCAATACCAGCTGTACCAGCTGTATCTTCGGAAAGATATTGGAACTAATCAGAAAACTTAAAAACGTCAATACCAGAAGTACACTCATTCTGATCAAACTGTAAAAACGTTCTTCTTGATATTCAATATAGCTTTCAGACATTTTGTTCTCCCGTGTAGTGTATAAAACTATCACATTCTACCATATAAAATTAAGACTTTCCCGATATACCGTATTCATGCCGGTCTTTAGCAATAACACGACAATATCCTGCTTGTTTACCCTTCACTGGCGGGTTTTGCCCACAGGAGACCTAATCATATTTCCCTATCACCCGTTTAAAGATACAGCTAAAAAAGTTATAATGCTATTCATTTAATATTATAAGGATACACAGATAGATGCTCTTTAAGTACAAAGGTTTTGATAAAACAGGGAAAAGAGTCAAAGGTACGGTGACAGCCAACTCCACAGATGAGGCCGGACAAAAACTCCGCAGCCAGAATATTTACTATGAATCTCTTGCCCCCACCAAAGAATTTTCCCTTGAAACCTTTTCTAAAAGACAAATGCCCGGAGAAATGCTGGCAGCCTTCTCCAAAGAACTTTCCTCTTATTTGAACTCCGGTATGACCATTCTGACAGCTATACGTTTGATGGAAAATCAGCATGAGGGAGAAAAGAAATACGTCTCTTTTCTGAATTCTATCAAAACGATGATCGATGAAGGAAAATCTCTCTACCATGCACTCAATACACAGAAAGTCTATGCCATGCCCGAGTTTTTCGTGCAGAGTCTCAATATCGCAGGACAGAGCGGTAAAATGGTCGAAGTACTGACCAATATGGGAAATTTCTTTTCTACACAGAATAAAGTAAAAAAACAAGTCAAAGGCGCCATGGTCTACCCGGCAGTTATTTTTACAGTCGCCATTGCAATGACTTCGTTTCTTATTGCTTTTGTGGTACCGAAGATCACAGAAGTATTTGAAGATACGGATCAAAAACTGCCTCCGATCACACAGTTTGTACTGAGTATCAGCGATTTTCTGACCCATTATTATATGCAACTGATCATCGGTATTGTTCTGGTGATCGTTCTTTTCAAACTTACCTACAGCAAAATAGACGCTTTTCACAGTTTTTGGGACGGCTTGCTGCTAAAGGTACCTGTCATCGGACCGCTGATACAAAATCACGAACTCGGACGCTTCTCCTATATTCTTTCACTCATGCTCGGATCGGGAGTAGCCTATGCCCAGGCTGTCAAACTTTCAACTGCCTCTTTCCATAACTACAAACTCAAATCCCTGTTTGAAGCCGCCTCTGTCAAAGTGATGGAGGGGAACAAGCTTTCCAATGCACTGCAGCTTGCCAAAGGGGTGAAGCTGAAGCGGAACTTCATGCAGTCTCTTGCACTGGGAGAAGAATCGAGCGAGGTAGCCAATATTCTTGATAATATCTCCCTCCTCTATGCGGAAGAAAATGAAGACAAGCTTAAACTGCTTCTGGGCCTGCTTGAGCCATTTATGATGCTCTTTATCGGCGGGGTCGTGGGCGTGATCGTTTCTGCAATGCTCCTACCGATATTTACTATGACACAAGGATTGAAATAATGAAACCAAAACAGTTAAAATCTATTGCTATTGCAACCATACTTGCTACAACCAGCCTGGCTTACGCCGATACCATAGGAGGAGAAATATCTCTTGGTTTATACAGCCACTCTCCAAGCGGATACGCCTCCTACACGGAACCTTATACCGGACTGGGGCTTGGAACCTCTGCTGACCTGGAAGATACACTGCATTGGCAAAGTAACCAGAATATTGTACTCAAAGCATACATTGAACACCCCGTGCCGTTGCTCCCCAATATCAAACTTGGTTTTATGCAGCTCTCGCAGGAGGGAAAAGGAAGTGTTGATGATTTTACCTGGGGAGGTATCTATATCCCTTCTTTTGGAAGTATCGAGAACAGTTTTACCGCCAACAAATACGATCTGACACTGTACTATGAACTGCTCGATAACTGGATAGAAGCTGATGCAGGAATCACACTCGGATATATCGACGGCAATATCGCCGTCACCGGACTGGTAGGAATGAGCCCGATCTCCCTGTCACATACAGAATCTACGGATTTTTCACTTTTTTTACCTACACTTTACGGAAAAGCCCGTTTTAATATTCCGACAACTGATGTCAGTCTTCAGTTTGAAGGGGATTATTTCAGTTATGACAATACAACGTATTACAACTACGAGCTGAGTGCCCGATATACTTTCAGCATGGGGCTGGGTATCGAAGCCGGGTACAAAGGCATACATCTTGACAGCAATGATCTTGCAGAGGGGCTGGCGGTCGACATGGATTTTAACGGCATTTACGGTGCCGTCGTATGGGATTTCTAATGGCAAAAACAGCAAACAGCGGTCCGGAAAGGCATACTCCCCGAAAGAAACGTTTTCGTGATATTAAACAGGGTAGAATAACAAAAAAAACTTCTCAGGAAAAATCGCAAAAACCAAAAAAAAATTATGCTTCCAAGGGGAAAAAAGTAAAAGCCTTTCTGACCGACTCGTTTATGCTTGTAATGCCCATTATGTATATTGTTTTTTACCTGGTAATGGGTGGAAGGGAAGGTTTTGCCGCACATAAGGCACTGGGATGGCTTTACATTCTTGTGCCTCTTATCATTATCCAGACCGCTTTCATGTACAAAACAGGTCAGACACCCGGATACCGTGCCTATGATCTTACCCTCATAGATGAAAGT
>NZ_WGDD01000023.1 GCF_015493435.1 Sulfurovum sp. | reverse complement strand
CTGCCTTGATCTTTGAAAGGTCAAGAATATCATTCACGATCGTTAAAAGGTTCTCCGAACTGGTTTCTATCACAGTAATGAACTCTGCCTGCTCATCGTTCAGTTCTGTCGACTTGAGAAGCTGCGTAAATCCGACAATGCCGTTAAGCGGCGTACGTATTTCATGTGACATGTTGGCAAGGAAAAGATCTTTCGCCGTGTTGGCTTCACGTATTGTATTGGTCAAAAATTTATAAATGGCATTAATATCTCTTTTGTCTACCAGTCTCTGCAGTTCTTTTTGCTGCTCAATGCTCAATACTGCCTCAATATCCCTGAGGGTATCTTCAAAGAGCTGCTCCCCTTTATGGATGTTGTTATACACCACCAGGAAGATTAAAAGCAAAAGCAGCATAACCAGTATGCCTGCGGCATACTGTATCAAGGTATTTTTGGCCTCTGACTGCTTTGTTTCTATATATTTACTGCCCGAAGAGAGGAGTATCTCCTGCGCAAGAGAGAGATACCTGTCTTTGTTTTCCGTCAGTGCTTTCCACTCCTCAGTACCGATCTTGTATTTCCCGTCAATCGCTCCGTAAAGTACTGCTACTCTTTCATTTGTGCCTATTTTGGCATAGGCTTCCGGAGAAACCACAGCATTGAGTTTTCTGACGACAGTCCTGTCTTCCAGACCGGCATAGGAAGGCAGCTGGTCCTTTACAACCAGGCTGTTCCAGATCACAAGGTCCTTGTCTGTCATTTTTTTTGAACGTTCCAGAACAAAGAACATACCGCTGTTTTCCAGTGCAAGATCCTCTTTCAGCTCTGCAAACCGTGTATACGTCTGTGCATACTGTTTCAGTCTTTCAAGCGTATCGGCAGCAGAGACAATGCGCATGGCACCTATCAATGAATTGAATATTTTGTCATGATACGTTTCGTAAAAAATATTACGATAATCCGAACTCAGTGTATCGATCTGTGTCCGAACATATTTTAAATTTTCCCTGACCGAGCCCACTCGTCGCCGATAGCGTTTGAACATACTGTTTTGACCGATAAAACGGTCAAATTCTTTGAGTGACATATCCGTATCTTTTCTGTTCTTTTCCATTTTATCATAGCCGGTTTTACCGTCATTTCCCATATAAACGGCACTCTGCAGACGTTCACGCGCAATAGCATCAAGTACCCTGCCGGCTTCCTTTACAAAAGCAGTATTTTTGTTGCTTTGGTGTACAGATTCATATGTCCTGAAAGCAAAATAGCTCTTATAGGAGAAAAATGCCAGTCCGCCGAGCGCTGCCAGAATGAGTATTAAAAATATCGTTTTATTGTTTATCGTTTTCATACTGCTCTCCTACTGGTTTTTACTGTGATAGAGTGCTATTTGGGCAACAACACTCTCAAGATAGGTACCCGACAGGAACATCAGTCCGGGAATGAAGAGCATATCAGACCGGTCAAGATAATACTTGTTCTTCTTCCAGGAATCCAGCAGTGTCATCTTGACCTGCTTCATAGTCTCCGGATAGGCATAGGCATCGATCCGGGCAAGGTTTTTTTCAAGCATTTTGACAGCGTTCTGCATCTGTTCCTTATTGGTTGGTGTTTCAAACCCGACATGTACTGCCATATAGTACTTCATCACTCTTTGCAGAAGGTATTCTATCTTTTTGGCTGACATCAGCATCGCTTCTTCTTTGGAAAAATCATATTTATGTGCCGCAGCGATCGAATCTGCCCCCTCCAGAAGTGTTTCACTGTAGTCAAGCATCAAAGCTGCTTTTTCCTCATCAGGTGCAGTTTCAAATATCTGTGCAATCTGCTCTTTGCTGTATGCCAGAAACTCCAGAATATCTTTGGTATCCTTGTCTTTGGTCGTTGTAGCGATAACCCTGAAATCGCTGCCCAGCTTTCCAAGGGCATTATCCAGTTTTTCTCTGATCAGATGGTCTTCGGGATACCGGTAATAATACAGATAGTCTTTGGCCACTTTTTGACTCAGATATCTGATATTTTCGGAAGCTTCAATGATCTTGACATCCCCTCTCGTAGCGGCAAGTACTTTACTTTTACCTGTCTGTGCAGTACTGTCGGCAGGAGCGTTCCGGTCCGTCTGAGGTGCAGCACCCCAAAGCACAGACACCGTAGCCAGTATATAAAAAGTTTTTTTCATAAGTCGTCCTTTAACTATTTATACAGTTCAACATACAGTCCGGTAATGTCATTCATCTGTTTGGTAATATCGTCAGTCGTATTGAAAACGATCAGAGGCAGGCCGCCTTTTTCAATATTCAGGTAGAACTTGTAGACGATCTTCCAAAGTCTGTTGATCTTGTTGAGCTTTCTGTTGATCTCAGGCGTGTTGTTCTCATTTTTCATCAGTATTTCATTTGAATCCGCAAAAAGCTTGACCGCCGCTTTCATCTGGTCTACAGTATTTTTGTCCCTGATACCGGCCTGATAGGCAATATAATACTTGGCGATACGTTGTGCAAGCATTCTCTGTCTTCCCGCCATATCGACAATTTTAGACGCTTTGACATTGGCAAGTTTTTTCAGAGAAGTAACGACATACTGACTTCCTTCAAGCATAGATTCACTCAAGTCAAGGATCAGCTGGGCATTGTCGATACTGAACGGTTCTTTCGAAGTTGCCTCAAAATCTTCACTACTCATCTGTACGAAGGCCAGCAAGTTCTGAATATCGGGATCGTTGATGGAATCTACAAGTTTTTTCTGCGCTGTTTTCATCTCTTCAAGTGACTGGGTCAATTCTTTGCTTGCTTTACTGACAGCTATTTTTTTCCCTATGTACATATAATCTTTGGCGATTCTCTGGGAAAGCATCCTCTGTCTTCCCGCAATATCGATCAATTGTACAATATCCATAGTCACTTTGCTTTTGGCAGCATTCGCAGTTTGCACTGCAGCAGGAGAAACAGGATTTTCAGCCATGACCCATTCAGTACCTGACAATATAAGAACTGCAGCCAAGCCTATTTTTTTCATCATATTTTTTTTCATCTTTTTTCCTTTTATTTTGTTTCATTGGCAACATAGAGTTGTGTTGCTTTGTTCATATCTTTCAGCATATCATCCGATTTTTTGTAAATCAGTGTCGGAATAAATTTGGTCGTATTGCTCTGATTCATCATTTCAAAATATTTAAAAGAACGCTGTACTTTTTTCAAAAGCAAAGCAATCTCTTTTGTTGTAAGCGGTGAAGACTCCAATGTTTTAAGCGATGTACCAAAAAGCTTCATTGCATCCCCAAGTTTTTTCCTGAACTTCGGATCATCCACACCCCATACTTTCAGCATATACAGACTTGCCATTCTCTGGGAGAGCATACGCTGTCTGCCCGCTATGTTGACTATCTCTCCTGACCTTTTTCCTGAATCTTTGCTAAACAGAATAGTTGCCTCATTGGAAGCTTTTAAAAGCTGATCCAAATCTTTTTGCAGTGTTTCAACCTTTTCTTTGGACGGTTTTTCAGACAATATCTGCCTAATCGGAACCCAAAGCGTCTGCACGGTTTGCAAACTTTTTTTCGTCTCTGCCTTTTTCGTATACTTCAAAAGCGCTGCCAGATGGTCTTCAAACGCACCGATGGTTTTTTGAAGATCTTCCTCCGGTTTGCCATAGGTATTGCCCATGCCTATCATCGCATAATCCTTCAGCATACGCTGGGTATACATTCTTTGTTTACCCGCCGTATCTACTGCCTGTGTCGCATTGGCAATTTCTACGGCACAGGCAAACGTACTGATCATACTGAACAGGACAAAGCTTTTTAGAAACATTCCTTTTTTTTCAGCCATAAAATCTCTCATTTCTTTTCCTTTTTTTCCTGTGCGGCATACAGCCCGGTTGCCGTATTCATATCTTTTAAGATATCATTGGATTTTTTATAGATCAGTGTCGGAATAAATTTGGAATTTGACCTGTTCATGATTTCAAAGAACATAAAAGATTTTTGGGCTCTTTTCAGCAGTGTCATAATTTCCGGTGTAGTCATTTTGGACTTCATCAGTTTATCCAGGGAGCTTTTGAACAAATCCATGGCTTTTGTCATTTTTACCTTGAACTGAGGGTCATTGACACCCCATACTTTCAGCATGTACAAACTTGCCATTCTCTGGGAAAGCATACGCTGACGGCCTGAAATGTTAATGATCTCACCTGAGACCTTGCCTGTCTGTTTGGCAAAAAGACCCACCGCCTCATTGGACTGCTTCAGCAGGGCTTCAAGATCTTCCTGCATTTTGGCTGCTTTTTCTTTGCGTGGTGTTTCTTTCAGCGCGGCTTTGATGGGCATCCACATTTTTTTGACTTTCTGCAAACTTTTCGCTGTCGCCGGATCTTTATTGAATGCGATCAGCGCATTTAAATGATCTTCAAAATTTCCCATGATTTTTTTAAGATCTTCGGAAGGATTGCCAAAATTGTTTTCCAACCCTATCATGGCATAATCTTTCAGCATTCGCTGGGTATACATTCTCTGTTTGCCTGCCACATCCACGGCCACAGAAAGGTTCGAAATTTCTATGGCATACACAACACTGCCAGACAACAGGACCAAAAGAACGATCCTCTTCCATATTCGCATAACTTTATCCATCCTCACTCCTTTTAATCTGTCTCAATTGTAAATCGGAAGGCAGTCTGTGCTGTCTTCTTCCTGACAAAAGAATTTTTTTACTTAAATCATTACTATTTTTATTATAACTAAGAAATAAGTAATATTAGTAGATTTAAATCAATATATATCATTTAAAGATATTTCAATGATATTCTCATGATATTATTCTGACTTTTTTTCCTGTATAGCTCATAGAATGAAAAAAATAGTGAAAATATTCCTTTTCTTTATCAAGATAGTATCAGTGTATCATTTGAATTAAAAAACAAGAAGAGCATTTTCAGAAAAAAATTTTTCTAAAAATGGCTATAATAGCACTATATTTGACTCAGGATATTGGCATATCCGGAATATGAGTGCACAGAAAGGATGATTATCAATGAAAAAAAACTTTTTTTTCTTCTCAATATCTCTGCTTTTTCTGCAGGCGAACAGCACTATGGAAGAGGTTTATTTGAAAAATGCCTGTAACTCCTGTCATGGTATGTACGGGGAAGGTATGGGCGCAGCGCCGAGGCTTCAGGGGCAAAGAGAAAATGTACTTTTAAGAAAGTTGAGAAATCTTCAGAAGGGAAAGACACGTACCGCTTTCGGTACCATCATGATTTCTTTTGCCAAAACACTCGATCAAAATCAAACCGTTGAAATGGCAAAATATCTTTCAACACTGAAGCGAGTAGAACCGGAAGAGACTTACGAACTCGAATCCGACAATTCCGGTGACGGCTCTTCCTGAGACAGGCACTATTGTGCGGCTGTCGTGTTTTCCTCTGCAGCAGAAGCAGTATCTGCTGCCGGTGCCGCCTCAGTTGCGGCAGGCTCCGCTGCCGGAGTCTCTTCCGAGACTTTTTCTTTCAATGAATCGACCGCAGCGGAAGTATTCTTTTTCACATTCTCAACGGCTTCTGCCGCTTTTTCTTTTACATTCTCAACCGTTTGGGAAGTTTTTGCAGCGGCATCTTGGGCTGCATGGCTGACTGTCCCTTTAACTGCTTCGACTTTTTCCTGTGCCTTTTCGCTCGCAGCCTTCATTTTTTCTTTAAGATCATCAAGTTCTTCATTCGCATCAAAAAGATCACTGTCAAGATCCTGTACTCTTTCTACGTTCGCACCGTATTCATAAACCAGTTCGCCGCCGTCTTTACCCTGCTTGAGTATCCCTGCTATGAACACAATGAGAACAAGAAGGTAGAGCGCTTTCATCAACCCTCTCTGGATCAAAGCAGAAAGCAGTTTAAAGATAACGACTATCGCCGATGCCAGCATCAGGTAGGTACCCAGAAGCTTGTGTGCTTTCAATTCGGTCTGTCCTGCCTGTGTCAAGGCATCAAATGCTTCTTTTCCGTCATGCAAACCGGTAAAATAAGCCGCGATTGCAGCGACCATACCAATAATCAGAAGAATAAAAGAAATCACTCCTATCGCTTTTTTCTTTGCAAAAAGGTTGATGATCTCAATGATCAGAACAAGAATCGGTATGGCGATCACAAAATGATCCACCGGCGGGTGAAGTAATGTGGCAATATCGAAGGGAAGTTCGACCTGTGGTAGTTTCAATGCTGGTAATTCCATGGTTTTTCCTTAGATTAAATTTTGGATTGAACGATTATAACACAAAACAAGTTAGTTTTATAATTTAGAAAGGTTTGACTACGACCATAATGACGATAAAAATCATTAAAAGTGTCGGTACTTCATTATAAAAACGGAAAAATTTACCGCTTTTATAGTAGGGATCCGCTATCAGTGTCTTTCTGATCCTGTTCAGTGAAAAACTGTATGCGATCAGCAGAGCAACCAGAAAGAGCTTTACATCCATCCAGCTGCCGCTTTGGAAAATACCTGGATTCAAATACAGCATCGTCCCGCCTGAAAGAATGGTCGCCCACATCGCAGGGACTCCTATGTAGGTATAAAGTTTATATTCCTGTACCTCAACCACTTCACCGAAAGCCTTGTTGTCCGCATGCTCCCTGTGATAAATAAAAAGCCTCGGCAGATAAAAGAGCATTGCCATCCAGCTTGTAAAACTCATCACATGAAATGCCAGTATCCAGGTATAGTATGCCATTTTAATTCTCCAAAATCGTAAAATCTTTTTTGCTGTAAACAACCAGCTGTAATTTCTTATAATACCCAAGATGTGCATAGTGTATCTTGAGTTTTGACCCGTTTTCAGGGGTGAGTTTTCTGTTTTTGAAATAGATCGGGATCTTTTTGCCGTTGACGTATAAATATTTATTTTTATACACTCCGACGATTTCCCGCACTACTTCATTTTGCCGCCAGATCCCAAGTGCCTGATAGAACGGTGTCAGGCTGACGGAACCTTTCTCTTTGAGTTTCACCAAAGCAGTGATTTCTTTCAAACCTTTATAGGTAGAAATTTCCTGCACCCTGAGATCATACCTCCTGCCTTCTTTCAGGTCATTGACAGTACCGTAGAGAAAGATCCCCCGCCCCTGGGGTGTCTGTTTTACAACGGCATATCTTCCGCGCTTCAAAACCACTACAGCATTGTTTAAATCCACAGGAGCATCAAGACTTTCCATCTGGTAAAGGTCATCGATCTTTTTGGGGACAGGCGGCTTGTTTTTCATATCTTCCCCGGAAATACTGAACGGTTTTACATCAAAATAGGCATAGACCGGAAGATGGTCAGAATAGCCTTTTCCCGCATGCCTGCCTCCCTTCATTTGCCAGCTGTTGATGTAGCCTTTGGGGGTAAAAAGCATCGCTGACTTGAAAACATTGAAAGAGTGGTTCACATAGTCAATATGCTTCCCGTCAAAAAGTGTGGCAGGCAGTAAAATGTGGTCAAGTGTACTTTTGGTACCGTAAAACCTGTGACTCCACCGTTTTTTATAAGGCAGTTCCTGCCAAAGGTTAAAATGTTCTCCCTTTTTTCCTCTGATGATCTCTGCCTTGCTGATCAGATGATCACCTCTGAGTGTATGCAGAACCTGATTTATACCTGTCACGCCATGACGGTCATCCAACCTTTTTTTCAAGGTCAGATAGGCATCATAATTACTGTTGAGATCTCCCAGAATGATGTATTCTTTGTCTTTCGGCATGGCAAGAATTCGTTTTTCCAGGGTTCTGGCAGAAGCAATACGCTTGCTCTCGTAGCCTTTTCGGCTTTTGGATTTCCAGTGGTTTACAAAGAGGGTAAGCGGTCTTCCCTGTATCTCCACTTCAGCTTCCAGAATGTTGCGTATTCCCGGTGCGGTACTTACCTGTAAATCTCTGCTTTTCTTTATGGGATATCGTGACAATACAGCTACCTGGATGGAAGAACCTTCTTTATGGCTTATGGCAGCATACCGGTAGCCGCACCCCACGCGCTTCAGACGCCGGGAAAGCAGGTCAAAGACAAAAGCATTCTCAATTTCCTGCAAACCGACAATATCGGCATCCAGTGCACAGATCACTTCTGCCGTATGGTTTAACTTGATCTGCATCATCCGGGTCGACCAGTTGTGTTTTCCCGGAATGAACTCATCATATTCCGTGCCCTGCACCTTGTCATCAAAGAGATTTTCTACATTATAGGTAGCCACTTTGAAAGGTTTGGCAAGCAGTAAAAAAGGAATCAGTAACATAAAAAGAATAGGCATAGTGAAGTGTAACAAAAAAAAGATAGAAAGGAAATTTGTATGTCAAATTGACATACAATTTAGTGTGCTTCAATACTTTTCAGCAAATCCAGAAATTCTTCTTTGTTTCCAAAGCCTTCGACCGTATCGATCACCGTTTTACCGTCACTGCCGATAAAATAAAAAGAGGGTGTTCCCAGCCGTTTCATGCCCAGCGGCAGTTTTTGTGTCAGAAGGTTCATTTTGACCAATACAAATTTTTTGTTGAGCGCAGCTTTTACTTCAGGTTCCACCATCACTTCTCTGTCCATCCGCATACACCATCTGCAATAAGGAATATACCCTTCGATGAGAATGATCTTTCCCTCTTTTTTGGCGATTTGTTTCGCCGCATCATAGCTGTAACGCCTGACACCGTGCCTGCGCATCATTTTCTCGGCATACTCATACATAAAATCCGCCAGTGCTTCTATATCGTCTTCGTTCAGTTGGCCTTTCATGCTCGGCATCTTTCCGAAAAAACGGGTAAATTTCTTTGAGATCACACCTTTTTCTTTGGAGGGATCGGCAAGATAACCGGTCAGCCAGTCCTCTATCTGAAATTTTTGTCCTTCCGCATCAGTCTTTCTATCCCCTACCTGGTCCTTGAGCATAAAGGACATTTCCGTCAGCGTGGGTGCGGTCAGATTCAAGTCTGTATTGTTATGTTCGGCATTGGCGATGATCTTGTTCTGAGGAATGTAATACTGGTGGCAGGAAGCACATTTTGCTTTGAATACTTCTTCTCCGGATACTGCGAAAAGCAGTGTGTTCAACAGCACGGTGGTCATTATCAAAAATTTCACAGCATCTTTCCTATGGCAGTTTTATGGCATCTTCAAGCAGCACGATCTGCTGTTCTTCTATGAGAGCGGTGAGTGTCCGTTTGAAATTTTTCTTGCTCATTCCAAACACTTTTTTGATCTCTTCAGCATCACTTTTGTAAGTAAAAGGAAGCTTACCGTCCGCCTCTTTAAGGTGCTTCAGAATGATTCCCTCCGCTTCGCCTATCTTGGCCTGTTTTCCTATGGGCTGCAAAGAGAGATCGAGTTTGCCATCCTTGCGAACCGTTTTGATGTAGACTTTTTTTCGCTCACCTACTTTGACAGGTTCAAAGATCTCATTGGAAAACAGCATCCCTTCATACTGATTGTCCGCAATCACTTTATACCCAAGCGGCGTAGGGGCCAGGACAATGGCATCAAGCACTTTGTTTTGATGCAGCCCTTTCATGTCGCGGTTGAAATACTTCCCGATCTTTTGTGTTCCATACAGCCGCCCGGTCTGCTCATCAAGACAGACACGCAGCAAATATTTTTTACCTATGTTAAAGTGTTCTTTCTGCTGGGAAAGCGGCACAAAGAGGTCTTTGGGCAGTCCCCAGTTGACAAAGGCGCCGTAGGGTTTGTAGTCGACCACGGTAAAATAGCCATATTCCCCCAGTTTGGCATAGGGCATCTTCGTCGTAGCCACCGGTCGGTCTTCACTGTCCGTATAGACAAAGACATCCAGCAGAGCCCCCATAGGCATTTCATCTTCCATGATGTAAACATTGGGCAGCAGTACTTCTTTGTAGTCTTTGGCGGCAAGGTAGTAACCAAAATCTGTATCACGTTCTATTTTGAGGGTATTGATTTCACCTGTTTTGATTTGTTCATTTTGAATTTTTTGTTCTGGCATTGTGTCATTCCGTTTTTTTTCATGTTTCGTAAGGTTATTACGATGTATTGGTAAAAGTATAGCGTAATTTTTTGCTATAATCAGCCAAAAAAATGACTGAGGAGTCAACTATGCAGCAGGAAAAAGCGATTTTGGCAGGCGGATGTTTCTGGGGAATGCAGGAGCTTATGCGCAAACTCCACGGTGTCATCAGCACAAGGGTGGGCTACACGGGCGGGGAAATACCCCATGCCACGTACCGTAATCATGGCAACCATGCGGAAGCCGTAGAAATACGCTTCGACCTTGCGCAGATAAGCTATAGAGATTTGCTGGAATTCTTCTTTCAGATACATGATCCTTCAACCGAAGACAGACAGGGCAATGACAGAGGAAGCTCGTACCGTTCGGAGATCTTCTATACTACACAGGAGCAGAAAGAAACAGCCTTGCAAACCATCAAAGATATTGATGCCAGCGGCTTGTGGCCGGGAAAGGTCGTTACCAAAGTAAGCAAAGCAAGTGATTTCTGGGAGGCAGAACCGGAACACCAAGACTACCTTCAACACTATCCGAACGGATATACTTGCCACTTTGTACGCCCTGAGTGGGTGCTGCCAAAAACATAAGGGGACCGCTAACACTACGCTCATTTCAAACGTACCCCTCTGTGCAGAAACACGTATTACACACACCTGCACAGATTATTGGGTACACTTCACCTATCTTATTGATACAAAGGAATTTTATTATGCGTAAAGTATTACTGTTTTTAGCATTAGGCATCGCTGTGATGGCGAAAACACAGACGATTGTCTTTGCCGCCGGATGTTTTTGGGGTGTAGAGAAGCACTTCGAACACCTTGACGGGGTCAAGAGTGCTACGTCCGGCTATGCCGGCGGGAATTATGACAACCCTGACTACAAGAAGGTACTGGCACACAGAAAGAGCAAAAAAAATGTTATTAACTATGCCGAATCTGTAAAAGTAGTGTATGATGACAGCAAGATTTCGACAAAGAGCCTCATCAAGTCATTCTGGGAGCTGCATGATCCTACCCAGGGAAACAGACAGGGTAACGACAGAGGAGACAACTACCGTTCTGCGCTTTATTACACCACGGACAGACAAAAAGAAATAGCTTTGTCAACCAAAAAAATATACCAAAAGCTCCTGAACAAAGCAGGGTATGGCACCATCACTACAGAGATAAAACCACTCAAAAAGTTTTATCCTGCAGAAAACTATCACCAGGACTACTTAGAGAAAAATCCGTTTGGCTACTGTCCCAACCATGCAACAGGTGTAAAGTTTGGCAAGCAAAAGGCAGCCACCGGCACCATCTTGCCGCTGGGCGGCAAAGAGATCGTCGTGATAGATGCCCTGCACTGTAGATTTTGTGAAAAATTCAAAAAGAATGTCACAGACTATTATAACGGTACGCTGCCTCTGAGAACCGTACACCAAAATGCTCTCAAAGGCTTCACACTCAATACCAAGATAGAAGGAACGCCTACTATTCTGTTCATAAAAGACGGCAGAGAAGTAGAGTCTTTTGTGGGCTACATGGATGAAAAGGCATTTTACAAAGCGGTCGGAGCGTTCAAGCTGGGTAAAGACAGTGAAGGCTACGATGTGGCGTTTCGCAAAAGTACCGATGGCAGATTTTGCAAAAAATATGATGAATTCAAACATACAGGCGATGGTGTTTTTAGAGACAAGATCTCGGGAGATATTCTCTTCGACACCCGTGACAGATTTAACTCTGGTTCAGGATGGCTCAGCTTTTTCAAGGCTGTAGATGGCGCTACCGTTCAAAAAGAGGACAATAGCTTTGGTATGCATCGTGTAGAGATCATTGCCAAAAAGTCAGGGGCACATTTGGGACATGTCTTTAACGATGCACCGGGAGGCAGACAACGGTTTTGCATCAATGCAACGATATTGGAATTTGTCCCAAGAGATCACATAAAAAAGCAGCTGAAAAAGTAATGCGAAAAGCGGGATCTTCCATAAAATCAAGGAGAAAAAATGTTCTTAATGTATTCACTTCTCATAAAAAAGCAACCACTCCAATACATTAATAATCTGTATCTTCTTGTCATCAACTATCTCCTCGGAACTCGGATCCATCGTCAACAGGGACAGTTGTATTTCATTTGAGCGTTGCAATTCATCAGAAGCTTTTATCAATGCCCTTAACTCACGCTTTTTAGTCTTTGCATCAGAAAGTGTATGGCTCACCTGTACCAAATAGGTAATTTTTTCATACTCTTTAATCAAAAAATCTACCTCATAGCCTTGGGCCGTTTTAACATAATAAATTTCACTATGTCTTCGCTTCAACTCAAGATAGACTATATTTTCAAGCATATCTCCAATACGCTTCCCTACTTCAAAAGAGACTCTTTTGGAAAGCCCCGTATCTATAGAGTAGATCTTCCTTGGATTCACATACTGTTTTTGCAAAGACCAGTCAAACAATGGTACAGATTGGATCATATAAGTATTTTCCAGATATTCCATATATCTACTGGCAAGATCATGAGACACCCCCAGTCTGTTCTTCATCTTGGTAATAGAAACAGCATTTGAAATAGAAGACAAAAGAAAGATGGATAGTTGTTCCAAGATTCTAAAATTATCTAACTTATACCTGGCAACAATGTCTCTTAGCAAAATAGAATCAAAGTAACTTTTCAGTTCAGCTTCTTTCAGTAACAGATCTTCAGTGAGGACAACCTTGGGGAAACCGCCGTGCAGCATATATTGTTCAAAATGACGCTCTACCTCTAACTGATACCTTATGAGGTCATAAGGTTTTTCAATCACAACATGATTAAATAACAGATACTCTCTAAAACTGAGTGGAGACACTTGTATGTCTAAATACCTTCCACTTAGAGAACTTCCTATCTCTTTACTTAAGAGTTTGGAATTGGAGCCCGTTGCATACAGATGTGAAGTACCAAGTTCATATTCTTTGAGCAGCCATTTTTCAAATCCATCTATATTTTGCACTTCATCCAAAAAGATATAGGGCTTCTCCTGGGGATTCATATAATACAAATATGCCTGTTTGATCTCTTCAAGAAGTTGCAAAGACAAAGAAGTTGCAAAACGCGGATCTTCCAAATTGACGAACAGAATATTCTCTTTGGAAACACCTTTCTCAATAAGGTTTTGAATATGATTTAAAAGAATTGTTGACTTTCCGCTGCGTCTCACTCCTTTAAGAAAAACGATTTCATTTGTGCTGGCTTTATGTGCCACTTCAGATTCATATGTTTTACGCACAAAACTCTCTCTGAAAGGTTTGGACCAAAAATTCCAATCTTCCAGGATAGCTAATATTTCTTTCTTATCCAAAATAATCCTTTTGTTGATTTTGAAGGACTATTATACCATAAAATAGGTAGATGTATCAGATGATTTTTCACTTATTTGGGGTTTTAGCATTTTGCATGGTCATATTTGAATTTAAAATTGATACTTTTTAGACACAGAACAAATTACATGCATCACTTTACTCTGTGTTGCGGCATCCCATTACTTCGCTATACCTTTTAAATGCTCCGCAAAGGCATCGGGTTTGATGAACCCTGTCAAGCTTTTTTCCGGCAGGTATTTGTTCTTTTTGTCAAAGAAAATAATATTGGGCGTACCGAAAAGTTCAAACTTTTTCAGCAGTGCTTTTTCTGCATCGGTATTGTCCGTCACATCGACCTGAATGAAGGTAAAATGCTTCAGTGCTGCCTTTACTTTGGGGTTGGGGAAAGTGATCTCTTCGAGTTCTTTGCAGGCGGTACAGGAATCTTTCCCGAAATCAACCACTACCGGCTTTTTGGAAGCAGCCACTTCCTTCATCAGGCGGTCAATGGTGTAACCGCGGTGATTTTCTTTCTTTTGGGAAGCAATCGCCGAGGCACTGCCTCTGCCGGAAGTGAATTTTTCAAACGGTTGGAGCATGGAATCCGCACTACTGAGCGCACCGACAAACAGAGATGCCCCGTACAGCATAAAGACCACTGCAAGCAGTTGTACCATTTTTTTTACCCCTTTTTTGGCACTGCTCGGGTCGAAAACACCCATGTAGAGTGCCGAGCCCATGAAGAGCAGCGACCAGAGGACCAGGGTGATACTCTCGGGAAGAATACGTGACAGCATGAAGATAGCCAGTCCGAGCATCATCACCCCGAATACCTGAGATACAGTCGTCATCCAGCCGCCGGGTTTGGGCATGAATTTTCCTGCACCGATACCCACAAGCAAAAGCGGTACCCCCATACCCATACTCATAACGAACAGGGCTACACCGCCGAGAAAAGCATCGCCTGTATGCGAAATGAACAGCACTGCTCCGCCCAGAGGCGGCGCCACACACGGTCCGACAATAAGTGCCGACAGCAGTCCCATGACAGCGGTTCCTATGATACCGCCTTTCTGCCCCGCCTCATCGCTCGCAGCCGAAATTTTGGACTGCCACGAAGCAGGAAGTCCCAGTTCATAGTAGCCAAAGAGAGAAAATGCCAGAGCCACGAACATCGCGGCAAATGCAGTCAGTACCCACGGATTCTGCATGGCAGTCTGTATATCTGCGCCCAAAAGTCCTGCTATGACCCCCACAACAGTATAAGTCAGCGCCATGGACACGACATAGACCAGCGATGTAAAGAAAGCTTTTCCCACACTCGGCTTCCTGTTTCCAGACTGGGAAACAATGATCGAGGAAAGGATCGGGATCATCGGGAAGACACACGGTGTCAGTGCCAGCAGAAGACCGAAGATAAAAAAGAGCAGAATAATGAAGAAAGAATTTTCGTGGCCAAGGACATCTGCGATCTTTGCCGTATTGCCTTCATGTGTCAAAGAGGAGATCTTGTCAAAAATGCCTGCTTCGGCCCCCTTGAACTTAAACTGTTTTTTAATCGGCTGATAACAGATACCCCTGTCAGAACAACCCATAAATTCCATTTCAAGCGTATAGTCCCCTTTGACCCGGGAAGTGATCTCCTTGACAGGGATCACTACATCGACCTCTTTTTGATAGACCTTATCTCCGTCAAGATCATGCGCTTTGGGTTTTTTTACCTTCAATTCAAACTGCTTTGGGGCAACAATGCGATAATGCAGAGAATCTTTATAGACATGTATCTTGTCTGCGAGTACAATTTTCGTTTCTATCGTGTCACCGACCTGCACTGCTGTAGCATGGAAAGCTTTATCAGGGGAAAGAAACTTGTTTTTCTTCAAGGCACTGCTGAAACCGCCAAATACCAAACCGCTAAAAAGTAGACTCAAAATAAGTAACTTTTTGATCAAATTCTGCATTTTCTCTCTTTTATGTTGAACTTTTTATAGTATTCTATTGTACTATCTGTGTATAAGCTGTGTAATATTAGCGAAAATGGATTAACCATTTATTGCATATCCATTCTAAAGGCGATTGAAATGGCAAATCATTTAAAAGAAGAACATTCACCCTATCTTCAGCAGCATGCTGACAACCCTGTAGACTGGTATCCCTGGGGGGAAGAAGCCTTTCAAAAAGCACGTGACGAGCATAAGCCCGTTTTTCTGAGCATCGGCTACAGTTCCTGCCACTGGTGCCATGTCATGGAACATGAATCATTCCAGGATGACAAAACGGCAAAGATACTCAATACTTATTTTGTTTCCATCAAAGTAGACCGGGAGGAGCGTCCTGACATCGACAAGCATTTCCAGAGTGTCTACCAGCTCATGAACGGGCGTCCCGGAGGCTGGCCCACATCTATTTTCCTCACAGAAGACCTCAAGCCTTTCTACTCGGCGACCTACATTCCCGATGAGCCCAAATACGGTATGATGAGTTTTTCTTCTCTGCTTGAAGTCATTGCAGACAAATACAAAAATGACAAAAAGGTACTTGTCAGCGAAGCCGATAAAATACTCAAACACCTCAACCCCAAAGAGAGCAAGATACAGGCGACCAAACTTGATGAAAGTATTATGGCGAGAGTTCTCAAGCAGGCAGAGCAGCTCTTTGACAGCAAAGAAGGCGGTTTCAACAAAGCCCCCAAATTCCCGCAGGCATCCACACTCGAACTGCTGCTCGACCTTTACCGTATCACCGATGAGAAGGAGGCGCTGAATATGTCCGTCCAGTCTCTCTCTTCCATGGCAAGGGGAGGGCTCAGGGACTTGGTAGAGGGCGGTTTCTGCCGTTATTCCACCGACAATGAATGGCTGGTACCCCATTTTGAAAAGATGACTTACGACAATGCACTCCTTGCCTCGGTCTACCTCCAGGCTTACCATGTTACCCACAATACTTTTTACAAAGATGTGGCGTTTGAAACACTGGATTTCATGCTGGAAAAAATGAAAGAAAATGAACTTTTCTATTCTGCTTCCGATGCCGATACGGAAGGGGTGGAAGGAAAATATTTTGTCTATACCTATGAAAAAGCGCTCAAATCCTTTAGCAAAGCGGGGATCCCGCCCAAAGCACAGACAAAACTGGCTGAAACCCTGCACATTACCCCCCAGGGAAACTTTGAAGGCAAAAATATCGTCCGGGTGGACGATCCGGCACATTTGGATATACCCTACTATCAAGAAGCTCTCGCAGCACTCAGGAAACAGCGGAAAGAAAAACGTGTCTACCCGTTTATCGACACTAAAGTCATTGTCTCCTGGAATGCAATGATGGTTACCTCGCTCTTTCAAGCCGGAAGGGTAGAGAAAAAATATTTGAAACAGGCAAAAAAATCTCTTGACAGACTGCTCGACACCATGTATCTCAACGCACAGCTCTTTCATTCGGTGCTCATTGGCAAAAAACCAAAGATCCATGCCTTTCTCGAAGACTATGCCTATCTTGGTGAAGCCCTGATAGAGGCATATGAAAGTACCCTGGATGAAACGTACCTCATCATCGCTACCAAACTGGCAAACAATGCCATAGAGAAATACTATCAGCACGGAAAATGGAAATTCTCCAGAGGAGAGTTTGAAACCGATGCCGATATTTATGACAGTTCGTATCCTTCTTCCGTCGCAACCATGGTCTCACTGCTTCACAGTCTTTCCTCACTGGTCGATACCGTTTACAAGAAGTTCGTTTTCAAAACCCTGGAGATCCACTCATACGATGTGATGCGGCAGCCTGTTTCAACCCCGAAAATGACGAGGATGGTCATTCGCTATCTTAAAGACGATATCATCATCAAAGCCAGGCAGGATCTTCTGATACCCCATATAGCACAACGTGATACGATCACCTACCCGTATACTTTTTTCAAAAACGATACCAATGACGGGTTTATGCTTTGCAACTCCAACAGCTGTTTCGGTCATGAGAAAGATTTCAAAGGTATTGTGGAGAGAGTGGAAAAACGCCGGCACGATTAAATGAAAAAGTTTTGGCCCATGCTCTTTTGCATACTCTCACTTCTCACTGCAGAGCCAATGGAGCAGCGTACCCGTATTTTAATGGGAACCTATGTCACTGTTACCCTCCCCTCGGGTCATAACAGGGAGATCAGCCATACTTTCAAACTGCTCAAAGACATTGAAGGTTCCCTCTCTACTTTTGACAGAAATGCTTCACTCTACAGATTGAACCATACCCACCGTATATCCTATGATGCCTGTCTTGCAGAAGCACTGGAACGCTCCAAAGTCTACTACGAAAAGACACAGGGGTACTTTGACGTGACCATAGGGTCTATTTCCAAAAAACTTTATCATTTCGGTGAAGCACGAACCTATTCTCCGTCCAAAGTACAACTCGAAAAAGCACCCTTGAATATCGACGGTATTCATATCAGCAAAAAGTACATCATGACCGATACCGATATTACCGTCGATCTCGGCGGCATGGGAAAAGGGTACGGTGCAGACAAAGCAGCCGCCTATCTTCTGGAGCAGAATATTTCACGAGGGATCATTGCCCTGAGCGGAGATATCCGCTGTCTCGGTCCGTGCAAAGTCTATTTGCAGTCTCCTTTTTCAGAACAGACCTTTGCCAGAACTGAAGCCAGAGTTCCCGACCTCTCCGTATCAACCAGTGGCACCTACCGGCGGTATGCCGCCAAAAAGTCGGAACACCATCTCATTGACCCCAAAACTGCTGAGCAGGAAAAGACCTTTGTTTCGGTATCTCTCTTCAGCCGTGCCGACAACAGTACCATAGATGCCTATGCCACCGCTGTCGCAGTCATGCCAAAAAAGAAAGCCCTGGCATTTTTAAAATCTCATCAACAGATCGGGTATGTACTGGTTGAAACCGATGGTACTGTCATTTACGGGAACCTGGAGCCGTTCATATATATAAAATGGCGTAAAAAACCTGCGGGATTTGCCATACCTACAACGATACATAAACCATGAACAGCAATACCAGAAATATGCCCGTGAACAGCGATATCGAGACCAGCTTGATCCACCCCGACAGTACTACACCCGAAATGATCAGCCCGTAAACCGAAATGTCGAACAAGGCTGCCGCAAAAAGTAGCATTGCCACAAAAAGTGAGACATACTGGGACACTCTGGTACTGAAAAGCATAAAATGCGCTACAGTAAAAATAAGCATACCCATGGCAAAAAGATGCGGCGCTGCCACTTCTGCAAAATGCTGCCAGCTTTTCTTTTCCGGTAAAACGATGATCTTGTGCAGTGTGGCCAAAATACTGCTGCTCCCGGAAAGTCCCTGTGACAGTAAAAAGAGCCATATACCGCTGCCGAGTATCAGCAGTGTATAGAATATCGTGTATCCGATAGGCAGTTTGTAAAGCGGATATTTCTTCATTTCAAAAGCAGTTTTTTCAAAATTCTCAGCCCCATCAACACAGCGGACAGATGCCATACGGCAAACGATACCAGCCAGATATACGCAAAAAACATATTAGTAAAATAAGCCAAAAGCAGCGCAGGAGGTGCAGTCATACCGCTGATAAATACAGCATGTACCACTTTTTTCGTTCTCTTGTTTTTTGGAAAAAGCCTGATATAGACAGAGCTGAGTATCAGCACGGCAAAAAGGGTCATAAAAAGATCGATATGCACCTGAAGCAGCAGTGCATCAATGAGCATAGGCTCTTCAAAGTTTTCTGCATTCCCGTACAGTGTACTCTGCAGTGACGGTATATCGAATCCGATAACATAACCGTGCAGAACCACATCCAGTCCAAGATAGAACAACAGGACAAACACGACTGCCGACATCAGATTGGCAAGCAGCGAGGAGTGCGCCAGGTCTTTGGTGACGAGAAACTTCATAAACCTACTTTTGAATCACGCTTAGAAGCAATGCTCTTGCGATCCGTGCTCCGTCAGTGATATTCCGTGCAGAGAGCGTTGCCCCGCTGATGGTCGGTATGTCTTTACCCATAGTCAAAGGCGCAGAAACATTTTTTGACTTGAACTGGCCCATCCATGTCTGATTGGGAAGAAATTCCGGCGGTTCGCCAAAAGCCATGATCTCAGTGAACCGGAGTGTACCCGACGGAGTAAAAGCATAAAGGACCGTTGCCATCTTGGTTCTGACTTTTCTGCTTATCAGTATACCGTACCCGATGGTCCTGCCGCCGCTTTTGATTTCATAATAACGGTACACCTTGGTTCTGACAGGTGCCTTTGCCTGTGCCTGTACTTTTTTATACGCTGCTTTGTTCAGCACCAGGGACTTCGCATCGATGGAACTTACCCCTTCGAAAGAGCTTTGAACCGCCTCTTCAACTTTGGCGTTGGCTTTGGCAGAAGCGCCCTGCCCCAAAAGTATTGCCAACAGCACGCCTGCAAAAATCTTTTTCATATCTCTCTTTTCCAACATATGTTATTTTTAGAAAACAAATCCCAGACCGAACGAAAAAATGTCTTCATCTTTGCTGTCAACCTCTTTCATTGCGTAGTCAGCCTTGAGTACCACCTGATCTACCGGAAAGAAGTTCAATCCGATTGTAGTCGTTTTTGTCTTATATTTGTCTTCATTCGACCCGTCAACCGTGGATGCCGCAGGATTGAAGTCTTCATATTGGACAAAAACCGGTGTTTTGTACCCGAGCCCCGCAACCATTCCTATATCGTATGCAGCGTTCACATAATATCCGCTCGCCTTTTCCACTGCACTGTTACCCAGTTTTTCGGCACCGTCAAGACTGCTTTGCGTGTAAAGTCCATACGCTTTGAATGCACCGCTCTCATAGGCAGCATGGATGTCAAACATGGTTGCCGTCAAGCCTGAAACATTCTGAACAGGATCCGTCGGAAGCGGATCTTTCAGATTTGATCCGCCGCCGTAATAAACTGATACACCGACAAGAAGACCGTTCACTCCGGCATAATCTACCCTGCCGACAAAGGCAGGATCAAAAGAGGCTTTAGCTTTCGACCCCTGTCTTCCGTCTCTGATCCAGTTACTGTTCGGTTGTCTCGTTCCACTGTTGTTCATGTTCAGTGCATTGATCACACCGGCTGTATATTCGATACCGGTGTTACCGAATCGGCCATAGACCAAGGCACCGTTTTCATGCCAGGTACTCGGAATCAGTTTATTCTCTACTTCCGGTCTCTGAACCGTGTTAAACAGGATCGGTTCATGTCTAAGATTAATGAGCCCCATCGGTACAAGAAAATTCCCCAGCCTGAAGTTGGCTTCGTCTCTCCACAGAAAATCAAGATACATAAATTCAATGGCCACTTCGCCGCCATCCTGTGCTGTCCCGCCATGTTCGAACTCCACTTCGGCATTCAATATGACATTTTCGGAAAACTTGTAACCAAAATAAGTGACAAAACGGTAGACATCGGCATAGTCATCCGAGCCTTTTGGATTTGCATAGTACATTTCTCCGTATCCGCCGATGGAAAGCGGATTCTTTGAGAAATAGACTTTGGAAGCAGCAGGCCCCAGCCCGTTATAGGTTTTCTCCGTATCTACCAGTGTAAATCCTTCTGTTTGCGAAGCAAGCACTTCTTCTGTCAGGGTATTGTTCTTCTCTTCAAGTGCAGACACTCTTTTTTCAAGACTTTCTGCGTTTACCCCTGTAGCAAAAAGCGTTGCCATAGCCAGTGTTGTTGTTATCTTTTTCATAATCATTCCTTGTTTTTAATTTTGATATTTATTATCGAAGTCGTAATATAGGATATTTAAACTTAAAGTATAATTGTTTTGATAATTCTTATCATTTATTTATACCGGTTTTAATTCACTTTTTATCTACAGACACTATAATCTGACTAGATAATTATCATTACCACACCGACTCAACACAAGGAAGCTTCCATGCAAAAATTCTTTTTTATCCTTCTTGCCCTGACGCCCGCACTCTTTGCTGTGTCAAACCAGAGCAAAGTATGCCAGAAATGCCACCCTGCCATTTACAGTGAATACTATAATTCTTCCCATCGCAAAGCGTCCGTGGTCAACGACCCCATCCACAAAGCCTGCTGGAACCAATACCCCAAGAGTGCCAAAGGCTATACCTGTGCCAAATGCCACTCCCCCACCGACAAAAAAGTAATGAAAACCGGCATACTGACAGAAAACGATGAGATACAAAGAGAAGAACCCATCTCCTGTGCCTTCTGCCACACCATCAAAGAAGTAGATAAAGGTACGCTCTCCAACACCAACATAAGTACCGGAAAGCTCAAAGAATTTTTTACGGCGGAAAAGTCGAAGAAAGGCACAAAAACTGCCCATTTTGAAACAAAATCCTCCTGGTTCGGGCTGATCAAAACATCACAGAACTCACCTTATCATAAAATAAACTATAACAACGAAAACTACTACAACGGCAATGTCTGCATGGGGTGCCACTCACACACCGACAATAATCACGGTCTGGACATTGTCATGCTCGATGCCTTGATAGACAAAAACGACAAAAATACCTGCATCAGCTGTCATATGCCGCAGGTACCCGGTTCAAAAGTGACACTGCATCAAAGCAAAACACACGCCTACCACGGTATTGCCGGTATTCACAATATGAACAAATCCATGGGCAAATATATTGACTTCAAGGTAAAACAGACAGCTGACGGTTTCAGCATAGATGTCATCAACCATGCCAACCATGCCCTTTTCGGCCAGCCCTACAGAGAAGGAAAACTGCTTGTAAGCCTACAAAGAGACGGCAAAACCCTACCGCTCAAACCGTTTGTCTTTACCCGCATACTTGCCAAAGACGGAAAACCGGCTATGCCGTGGAATGCTGATGCGACCCTGAAAGACACAATCATTTATGCCCATAAAAAGATCGACTATGCACAGCCCCTGCAGAAAGGAGATACCCTTTCCATTACCCTCGGCATACAGCTCCTCTCCAAAGAGGGAGCAAAAGCACTGAACCTTGAAAAAGAGAGTCAGACCACACGCCTGCGGATACTCAAAGAAGAAACGGTACATTTTTGATCTGTCAGGCGGCGTATGACGGAAATATCCTAATGTTATTTGGCTATAATACAACCTAAATAACAACGTGTATCAAGCACAAGGATTTCTATGATCAAAAAATGCCTCTTCCCCGCAGCCGGCTACGGTACCCGGTTTCTTCCTGCTACCAAAGCGACCCCCAAAGAGATGCTTCCTGTACTCACCAAACCTCTCATCCAGTATGGTGTCGAAGAAGCACTTGAAGCAGGCATTACCACTATGGCCATCGTTACCGGCCGGGGGAAACGTGCCATTGAGGACCATTTCGATATATCCTATGAACTGGAACACCAGATCAAAGGAACAGCCAAAGAGCCGCTTCTGGCTGAGATCCGCTCTCTCATCAGCCAATGTACGTTTTCCTACACCAGACAGGTTGAAATGAAAGGACTGGGCCATGCCATTCTCACCGGGGAAACCCTCATAGGGAACGAACCGTTTGCCGTAGTACTTGCAGACGACCTCTGCACCAGTCACAGCGACGGTATACTCAGCCAAATGATCGAAGTTTACGACAAGTACCAATGCTCTGTCGTAGCCATAGAAGAAGTTCCGAAGGAAGAGACTGACAAATACGGAGTGATCGCAGGAAACCCGGTAGACGGCACGGACCATACCTACCGTGTTACAGACATGGTGGAAAAACCTGACCCCAAAGAGGCACCGACCAATATGGCAATCATAGGCCGCTATATCCTGACACCGGACATTTTCAATATCATCAGAAATACCAAACCGGGCAAAGGCGGAGAGATACAGATTACCGATGCATTGCTTGAACAGGCGAAAGCAGGCCGTGTCATCGCCTACAAATTCAAGGGCAAACGTTTTGACTGCGGTTCGGTTGACGGATTTGTAGAAGCTACGAATTATTTTTATAATGAAAGGAAATAGTTGTTAGATTTCCTAAAAGCGATTTTTCAAAATAAAAAACTTTTATGGTCTTTGACCAAAAATGATTTTAAACAAAAGTATGTTGGAAATTTTCTCGGTGTGTTTTGGGCACTCATACAACCTACAGCCACCGTTTTGATTTTTTGGTTTGTATTTCAGGTCGGATTCAAATCTAAACCTGTAGATCAGTTCCCTTTTATACTTTGGCTCATTGTCGGGCTGTTTCCGTGGTTCTTTTTTTCAGAAGCGTTTATGAACGGGACAAACAGCATTCTGCAAAACAGTTTTTTAGTGAAAAAAGTTGTTTTCAGGGTTAGCTTATTGCCCGTTATTCCTCTGCTTTCAGCCCTGTTGGTACATATTTTTTTCATATTTTTGATGTTCGGTATGTTCATCTTTTATGGCCATATGCCCAAAATCTACTGGCTTCAAATCTTTTATTATCTCACTGCAATGTGCGTACTGCTTCTGGGGCTTTCCTGGATCACTTCTTCGGTAGTCGTCTTTTTTAAAGACATGGGGCAGCTTGTCAACATTGTCATTCAGTTTGGCTTTTGGCTCACACCTATCTTCTGGAACATCTCCATGATACCGGAAAAATACCATTGGCTGATACGGCTGAACCCTCTGGTATACATCATTGAAGGGTACAGGAGCAGTATGATCTACCATAAATGGTTTTGGGAAGATATGTCAATGACTGTTTACTATTGGCTGTTCACGGCCGTCATATTTATAGTCGGCGGTTTAACTTTCAAAAAACTCAGACCTCATTTTGCGGATGTATTGTAATGAATAATGATATTGCTATAAAAGTAGAAAATCTGACGAAAATCTACCATCTCTACGATAAACCACAAGACAGACTCAAAGAAGCACTCAATCCTTTTAACAAGTCCTATCACCATGATTTCTATGCCATGCAGAATGTTTCATTTGAAATCAGAAGAGGAGAAACTGTCGGTATCCTCGGTCGTAACGGTGCAGGAAAATCAACACTGCTGAAGATGATCACCGGCGTTCTCACTCCCACTTCCGGTTCCATGGAGGTACAGGGAAAAATCGCATCACTCTTGGAACTTGGTGCAGGTTTCAACCCTGAAATGACCGGAATGGAAAATATTTATCTCAATGGCACACTCATGGGCTTTACAAAAGAGGAGATGGATAAAAAGATAGATGATATTATTGCTTTTGCAGACATTGGAGAATTTATTTATCAGCCTGCAAAAATGTACAGTTCCGGCATGTATGCACGGCTGGCCTTTGCTGTATCGATCAATGTTGAACCGGAAATTCTGATCGTAGATGAAGCATTGAGTGTAGGAGACATAAAGTTTCAAATTAAGTGTATTAACAAATTCAAGGAATTGCAGGAAAAAGGCATCACTATTCTGTTTGTCAGCCATGATCTTTTTACTGTACGCAGTTTTTGTAATAAAGCCATATGGCTGCATGACGGCCAGGTAAAAGAAACTGGTGACGTTACAGAAGTAACAGCACATTACAATGAGTTCATGTATGGCACAGCCGATGAAACAAGTGGAACTTCAAAGAAAGATGATACGTATTCTGAAGTACTTACCAAAGATTTTGATGCAATCAACCGTTGGGGCGACATGGAAGGTATTATTGAATATGTAGAGGTACTCAATAACAATGACAAACCTGAAAATATCTTTACACTCAACCAGACCATCACGATCAAGATGGTCGTCAATACTGAGCAGGTTGCAACAGACAATCTGAGTTTTGCTATTTCTGTAAAAGATAAAAATGGCGTAGACCTCATTGTCAGCACAACGATGGATCAATCGCACAAACTCAACACACAGGCCGATAGGATAGGGGTATTCTTCAAGTTTGAAAACTACCTGGCAACGGGCGAATATATTGTAGTGGCAGCTGTGGAAGACAGAACAATGGGTACACCGCATTACTATGATTATATTGAAGGAGCCTGTTATTTTAAAAGTGAAGTAGCAGATATGCGTTTTGGTCTATTCCATCAGCCGGTTACACAACTGATCAAGTACAAAGGATAATAAAATATGCAAAATAATGTTAATTCAAAAGAATATTGGGATGAACGCTTTGCAAGTGGAGACTGGGAGGAAAAAGGCGGCAATCAGCAGACACATTATTTTTATGAACTTCTTTGTACATTGTTACCCAAACATTTAAAACAGGAATTCGACAATCCATCCAAACACTTTTCCATGGCAGATGTTGGCTGTGCGGAAGGTGACGGTACGAAACTTCTTTCAGAGACTTTTCCCAATGCCGAGATTACAGGAATCGATATTGCAGAATCAGCAATACAAAAAGCACAATCACTCTATACAGATATTTTTTTCTCAAACAAACTAGACAAGCAATACGATATAGTTATTTCTTCTAATGTTTTAGAGCATTTTGAAGATCCCTTTGTTCATTTAAATGAACTTTTTAACCATAGTAATCAATATGTTGTCATACTGGTACCCTTTGAAGAATATGATCGTATCGATGAACATTTTTATACTTTTTTATATAAAGATTTCAAATTAAAATTCAATGGGTTCAACCTCATACATATTCATGGTATTCAGGCAGATAAAAACATTTGGGAGGGGAAACAACATCTTTTTATTTATCAGAAAAATGCTGCCTTAAATAAAATTTCACTTGAAAACTTCGGTCTTCAAAAAATGATAACAACATTTGAAAATGAACTTTGTGTAAAAGAAAATGAACTTCAGGGAAAAGAAAAGCAACTTCAGGAAAAAGAAAAGCAACTTCAAGTTTTACAATATCAAATGAATAATGTAACCAATGAACTCGATTCAATCAGATATTCCACTATCTGGAAACTGGCTAGTAAATATTATAAATTTAGGGATAACGCTCCGTTGATCAAAAGGTTAATCAGCAAACTTAAAAAGAATGCAATCACATCTCATATACAACACAATATTTCTTCTCAAAACAAAGTAGTGTTAGCAAAAATTCTAAACAAGTATCCAACCCAGACCATTATGATACTTCCCCCGCTGGTAGACTGGAACATACCGTTATTCCAGCGTCCTCAGCATTTGGCCAAAAATATTGCCAAACAGAATATACTTTACTTCTTTTGTACCCCAAATGGTCTATACGATCATATTGACGGATTTGAAGAAGTATCTGAGAAATGCTATATAACCAACCGCTTTGATCTGGTAGACCAGATAACAGATCGGAAAAAAGTATAT
>NZ_WGDD01000022.1 GCF_015493435.1 Sulfurovum sp. | reverse complement strand
CCGTATGATGTGGAGAATTTCGGTGCACTGAGTGCCAACGTCGATGTTGAAACACTGAAGCCCACCAAAGAGCTGCATGGTGATGCCAATCTGAACTTTGGAAGCTGGGATTACAAAAAAGCTTCTGCGATGATCAGCGGCGGTACAGAACGCATCAGATTTCTTCTGAGTGCTTCGGGAGAACGCGGCGGACAGTATAAAGATGGCGACGGCAACGATTTTGCGCAGCAGATGGATAACTATATCGCCCAGAACCTGAATGGAAATCCGGTACACGACAAAAAGCTGAAAGGACAGGCACTTCTGCCGCAGTACCGTGACATGGATGCTTTTACCAAAAAGACCGTTCTGGCAAAAATGTTTTGGGATATTACAGATACACAGCAGCTGAAACTGAGCTATACGGGTAACAGAAGTGACGATATACTCTACCCGACAACACCGATGGATGCCCTGTATGATAATTCCAATATCTACAATGCCAAATATATCCTCAAAGACCTGGGAAGCTATTCCAAAGAACTTGATATTCATCTGTACAAATCAGATGTGGACCACCCTATGAGCAATATGTACAGAAAAGCTTCCCGTATGATGCTGATGAAAAACTGGCTGACAACCGATACACAGGGGGCCAGGATCAAAAACAGGTTCGACCTTGACAACCATGAGCTAACAGTAGGCATAGACTACAGTCTGCGCAACTGGAATGGTGCTTATTATGGGAAAAATGACAGATATAAAGGTATCAGTATTCCGGATGTCGATACTGAAAATATTGCTTTTTTTGCCAAAGACAAGATACATTTGGACAAATGGGAAGTCGATCTTGGCCTGAGATATGACGATACATCGGTCAAGCCCGGTCTGGGTACGCTGCAGAGCAATGACTACAATGCCTTGAACGGCAATGTACTGTTAACCTATCATGTGGATGAAAAAACAAAACTCTATGGCGGGGCAGGCCGTTCTTCCCGGGTTCCTGACGGACGCGAGCTCTATTTCCAAAAAGCGGGTAAAGTACTGGGCACCCCTACACTCGACCTTGTGACCAATACGGAATTTGACATTGGCGGGGAAACACAGTTTGAAGATGCGACACTCAAGGCAAAATTCTTTTACAGTCAACTGGGCGACTTTATCTTCTACAATGCAGACAAAATGACCAACCGTTTTGAAAATATGGATGCGAAACTGTATGGTTTTGAAGTAAGCGGAACGTATATTTTGACCGAGACCATGTACACGGATGCCGCTCTTTCTTACCAACGAGGTGAGAAAGATCATCCTCTAAGCGGACAGACCGGGACCAATATGCCTGAGATCCCGCCGATGAAACTGGTCGCGGGGATCAACTTTGAAGAGCCGGATGACTATCTGCTTCGTGCCGAAGTCGTTGCTGCAGGTGCATGGAAAGACTATGATGCAGACAACGGTGAACAGTATTTGCCCGGCTATGCGGTTGTCAACCTGAAAGGGAGCAAAACATTTGCAGATCACTTTGAAGTGACGGTAGGGGTAGACAACCTCTTCGGTAAAACCTATGCTGTTTCAAATACCTATGAAGATCTGACCCTCATTTCCGGCGGCGGTGAAGTGATGCTTATGAACGAACCCGGACGCTATGTCTACACCAACCTGAGCTATAAATTTTAAATAGACATACAGGGTGATATATTTACCCTGTATACCTTGCAAATGCTGCATGTAAAAAACTCCTAAGTGTTAAATTAGTGTTAAATTCTTGACACAGGTCAATCATATTTATTATTATAATAAGGTATAATGTCCACATGGGCAATGATACTGTCGTATGATTGACTAAAATTTTTAGGAGGAAAGAATGAGCTACAAGTTAAGCAAATTTACATCACTTGTTCTAGGTTCTGCACTGAGTGTGACAACACTTTTCGGTGGAGGAGCCTTGGATAAAGTAATGAAAGAAAGAGGTTTGACACAGGCAGATCTGCTCGCAGCAGCGAAAACCTATACGCCGAGCGGCGGACGTGACAAATATATCGTATTCAGTTCGGGAGGACAGTCCGGACAAATGATGGTATATGGCGTACCGTCCATGAGAATACTCAAATATATCGGTGTCTTTACCCCGGAGCCTTGGCAGGGATGGGGTTATGACGATGATACCAAAAAAATATTGGCGGAAGGTAATATCAGAGGGAAGAAGATCACATGGGGAGATACCCACCACCCGGCACTTTCCGAGACTAACGGTAAATATGACGGTAAATGGCTGATCATTAATGACAAAGCCAATCCGCGACTTGCCGTGATTGACTTGAACGACTTTGTCACCAAGCAGATCGTAGTAAACCCTGTATTCAAATCCGATCATGGTGGTGCATTCTTTACGCCGGATTCCAAGTATATTCTGGAAGCATGTCAGTACGGTGCACCGCTCGACAACAATTACCACCCGATGGATGAGTATAAAGAGACATACCGCGGCGGTGTGACTGTCTGGAGTTTCAACCACGACAAGGGTAGGATCCAGCCAGACAAATCATTTACAATTGAAATGCCTCCTTACATGCAGGATCTCTCCGATGCCGGTAAAGAAGCCAGTTACGGTTGGGGTTTCACCAACTCATTTAACTCCGAAATGTATACCGGCGGTATCGAAAAAGGACTTCCTCCGTTTGAAGCGGGATGTTCAAGAAACGATACGGACTTTTTGCATGTCTACAACTGGAAAAAACTGGCAGAGTTGGCCAAAGATGACAAAAATGTAAAAATCATCAACGGGGCACGTGTCATTCCTATAGATGTGGCGGTTAAAAACAATGCTCTCTTCCTGGTCCCCGAGCCTAAATCACCGCACGGTGTAGATGTCACTCCGGACGGTAAATATATTGTAGTCTGCGGTAAACTTGACACCCATGCGACTGTGTATGATTTTGCGAAGATCATGGATTTGATCAAAAACAAAGACTATGCAGGAAAAGATCCGTACGGTATCCCTATCCTCGATATGAAAAAAGCCATGCATTGCCAGGCAGAGCTGGGTCTCGGGCCGTTACATAACCAGTTTGGTCCAAAGTGGAAAACAGAGGGCGAGATCTATACTTCTCTCTATGTTGACTCCCAGGTTGTCAAATGGGATTACCTGACATGTAAAGTAGAAGACAGACAGAACGTAAACTACAACATCGGCCACCTTTGCGGAATGGAAGGTAAAACAGAAGATCCTCAGGGTGAGTATATCATTGCACTGAACAAACTCGCGATCGACAGATTTAACGAAATCGGGCCATTGCATCCGCAGAACCACCAGCTGATCGATATCCGCGGTAAAAAGATGCAATTGCTTTACGATATGCCGGTACCTCTTGGAGAACCGCACCAGGCAGTAGCGATCAGAGCAAGCAAACTGCACCCTGAAGTACGTTACAAAATGGGTACCAATGCCTTTACCGGTAAAGTGCATGTAGGTAAAACACTTGCCGGTCAGGAAAAAATCGTCAGAAAAGGCAACCATGTATATGTTTACGGAACCGTGGTCAGATCACATATCAACCCTGAGCATGTTACAGTAAACAAAGGCGATACGGTTACTTTCTATCTGACAAACCTCGAAAGAGCGGAGGATGAAACACACGGATTTACGGTGGATCAGTACAATGTACACACATCACTCGAACCGGGTAAAACAGTTGCAGTTACATTCAAAGCAGACCGTGAAGGTGTATTCCCTTACTACTGTACGGAATTCTGTTCAGCGCTTCACTTGGAAATGATGGGTTACCTTTTGGTGAAAGATCCAAATAAAAAATATACAGCGGCTAAAAAGCTTAAAATGGCAAAAATGAGTCCTGCACAGCTTAAAAAAGAGTATGATCAGACTGTTGCGGTAAACAATGCAACAGACAAAGTCATCCAGAGTGTTGTGAAGTTCCTCAAAGAGAACCATTACGAGAAGTATCCGACAATCAAAGCCTTGGTGGAAGATGCGTTAGACCAGTACGGAAAGATCGCAGAGCAGAAGAAAAAAGCGGATGAAGCGGTGAAAGCCGGCAATCTGAACAAAGCGATCCTGTTCGAAAATATGATCTGGCAGTACATGGTTAAAACAGCCGACGTCGGTATTCGTGCGAAAGACCTTCTGGTCAAGAAAGTAGCGAAACCTATGAGCCCTGCTGCAAAACGCGGTGAAGCAGCGTATCTTGAAGGCGGATGTAACGGATGTCACGTTATCGGGAAAGTAAGTTCCGGACCGGATTTGACAGGTGTACTTCAAAGACATGAAAATGCCGAGAAGTGGGTTACCGGATGGATCATGCATCCAGAAACAATGTATAGCAACCCATACATCAAATCTATGATCAACTACTTCAATCTCCGTATGCCTAACCAGGGTATGACAGAGCAACAGACAAAAGATATTATCGAATATCTCAAGTGGATCGACGAGAATGCGAATCTCTTCTAGGATCTACACTGCATAAAGGGCATTTCTTTGCCCTTTGTGTCTTACACTATAATCTTCACTTATTTACAGAAAATATAATTTATCTTGATACCTATCAAGCCTATTCGCAGGAGAATGAGGTAAAATATAACTAACGATATATAGGTATTTCAAAGAGCTTGGTACATTGAAGCTTTTTGGCATATCTAAAAGAAAGGATACACATGAGTTCTTTGGCAAAGTCAAGAATATTTACACTGCTGGCACTCGGAATACTGCTTTACTGGTTCGTCATTCCTGCAGTGTTCACGCATAATGTCGTCGAAATGGGGCGTCAGGGAAAAGGAGACAAACTTTCTGCACTTACAGTAGATACATGGGATTATTATCAGAAGGGGCGGTATGTCTCTCCCAATATTCCCAAAGAAGATGCGGACAGTCTGAAAAAAAGGATCGCAGACGACATGGAGTTGAATGTGGTCACTGCGCCTATCTGGTATGTTTCTCTTGAAGCACCGAATTATCCCAAAGATGCATTTCCGGAAGGGATCCCTGTCTTTTACCATTTTGACGGATTCAGCGGAGATGTGCATGAAATGAATACGATCAATCACTATATCGGCATGGATCCGATGGAAAGAGGGGCACCGTATCTTCGTATGCTTGCACCGTATGCCCTGATCTTCGTAGCGTGGCTCATGGCAATGTTCATGATCTACAATAACAGAATATTCAATCTTCTGATGTTGATACCTGTGGCACTGCCTGTTGTATTCATAGGGTTTTATTCCTATTGGCTCTACTGGTTCGGTCACCACATGCATGCCTGGGGCGCATTCAAGATCAAACCGTTCACCCCTACGGTATTTGGTGACGGGAAAGTGGCACAGTTTACGACACACTCCTATCCGTCACTGGGTTTCTGGCTTCTGGTCGCGATAAGTATACTGAGTATTTTGGCACTGGCTTCAAAACGAAAATACCAGAAAAGCAGACAAGCAGCCTAAAATGATATACAAGTTTATAGTCTCTCTTATGGTACTGTCGCATCTGTTATGGGCGAATAATGCACTTCAGGAGGCTATTGACAAGGCAAAACCGGGATCAAAGCTGGAACTTCCGGCCGGGATCTATCATGGTAATATCGTTATCAACAAACCTTTGATCATTGACGGGAAAGACCAGAACGCGATAATTGAAGGTGACGGCAAAGGTACGGTAGTTACGATTGGCAGTTCGCGCGTAACGCTCAAGAACCTGACCATCAGGCACAGCGGTGCAGAACATGAACGGGTAGATGCAGGTATTTCTATGAACAAAGTGCAGCAGTGCACGGTCGAGAACTGCAAGATAGTTGACTGCCTTTTCGGCATTGATATGGCCCAGGTAACACGCTCCGAGATCAACGGGAACTATATTGAGTCCAAGCCTTTTGCACTTGGACTCAGAGGGGACGGTGTGCGTCTATGGTACAGCAATGACAACCATTTAAGCAAGAACCATCTTTACAAGTCACGTGATTTTGTGGTATGGTATTCGCATGGAAACCTCATAGAAAAGAACCGGGGTGAATATGGACGCTACTCGCTCCATTTTATGTATACCGGCAAAAACATCGTCAAAAATAATGTATATAAACACAATTCTGTAGGTATTTTTTTTATGTATTCGCAAGATACGGTAGCGACAGGAAATATTATCGAAAATTCTTTGGGTACGACAGGACTGGGTATAGGCATGAAGGATGCAAGCAATTTTGTCCTGAAAGACAATACGATCATCTATTGCGCAAGAGGTCTGTTCATAGACAGGTCGCCCTATGAACCCGATACGGTCAATATTATAGAGGGAAACCGGATCATTTACAACAGTGAAGGGATCCATTTTCACTCTTTGAGCCTGCATAACAAATTTCTGGACAATACTTTCAAGGGCAATATTGAGAATGTTACGAACGATTCCTACAACAGTAAAGTTACCGAAAATCTGTTTGACGGAAATTACTGGGATGATTATGAAGGATTTGACCGGAACGGTGACGGTATAGGTGACAGACCGTACAACTATTATGCCTATGCAGACAAAATCTGGCTTCTCAATCCAAACGTCAAGTTTTTTTACGGTTCGCCTGTGATCTCCATATTGAATTTTCTGGCAAAACTGGCTCCGTTTTCAGAGCCGGTACTGCTTTTGAGCGATAAGCATCCCAAAATGTATGAAGGACAAGTGTAATGGAAAAAAAAGTGCAAAACATGACTTCAAAAGAAGAGAAAAAAAGACGACAGTTTATGAAGCAGGCTGCGGGACTTGGTGTACTTGGCATTGCAGCAGCAGGCGGAATATGGGCTGCCAAAGATTTCAAACCGCATAAAGAGAGACTGCGTCCGCCCGGAGCGGTAGAAGAAGACAGGTATCTTACGATGTGTATCAAATGCGGACAGTGTCTGCAGGTCTGTCCGTATGATGCGATTAAACTGGAAGACATAGAGGGTGAAGCAGGTGTGGGAACAGCCTACATTGCACCGCTGGAAAGAGGATGCTATCTATGCGAAGCCTTTCCCTGTGTCTTGGCCTGTCCGACCGGTGCGCTTGACCATGAATCCAATGTCATAGAAAAAGTGCATATGGGTATGGCCATTGTCGTGAATGAAAGTGCCTGTCTTGCGCTGACCAACAAGAAGGTGACAGAAGAGATGATCGGCAGGATCTACGATCATACCAAAGTCATTACGGCGCAGGAACGAAGGAACAGAAAAGTAGAAATTTATGCCAACGACACGGAAAAAGTCAAACTCCAGAAAGAGCTTCTGGAAAAGCTGGGTAAGCAGGAAGGCAAAAACTGCAGTATCTGTGCCGATCTGTGTCCGTTCGAGCCTGATCCGAGCCATGCGATAGGAATGATCTCGAAAGACGGAGGGCTTTTCCCGGAAATTCGGGAAGCCTGTGTCGGATGCGGTGCCTGTGTGGAACTGTGTCCGACGAAAGTATTGCAAGTACTTCCGCGCGCAACCTATGCTGAAGTATATGAAAAAAAGAAAGGAAGCAAAAATGCGTAACAGAGTATGGGTCGTGTCGCTCGGGGCAGTACTGCTCTGTCTAAGCGGATGCAGCAAAGACCAGTCGAAAGAATCGACACAGAAAACAGGAAAAGCCGGGAGTATTGTTGTGACGGAAGGTGCGGTCAAAGCACTGAAAAAAGAAGGAAAGTCAAAAGAGAACAGCGGACAGTTCTATTATTCATACAATAAAGAGAATGACAAAAAAGAAAGCGATTACAACAGTGAAACTTCAAAAGTCAGAACAGAGCTCGATGCCTACAGAGATATCCGTTCTCCCTATGAACGGGTACGGATCACACTGATGGTCAAACAGCTCAGTCCGGATTACCGTCTGCTTTGTTCCGCGTGTCATGATGACTATGCGAACGGAGTGATAGGACCGGCCCTTCTCGATAAAAATGCCACGTTTATCTTTAATCAGATTATGGCATTTAAAACAGGCGAGAAGAAAAATGAATTGATGAAAGACCTTGTAACACGTATAGATGAGACAAGACTGAAAAATATCGCCAATGAGATAGACAGATTCAACAAAGCAATTAAAAAAATGAGGAGTAACCCACAATGAAACATATCTTAGCTGCAATCGTAACGATACTTGCACTCGGTGCAATGTTCATGATATACCAATCTGACAGAGAAGTGAACAAAGTAGGAGAGATCAGTAAAATGATTGCGAAATCAGAGATCAAAGTACACTTGGACAATACGGCACCTGTTCAGGAAGAATCGGCTGCTTCCCGTGAAGCGTCAAAAGCCGATCTTGAAAAAGAGCAGGAGAAAAAGAAGAAAGAGCTTGATGAAAAACTGCAGGCATTGAAAAACAAGGCAGGAAATGTTGCTGCATTCAAAGTCAGCCCGCTTTACAAACAAAAATGTTCTTCCTGCCACGGTGTGAATGGAGGCGGTATCATCGGTCCGAAACTCAGAGGTCTCAGTGCAGAAACAGTATATAAAGATCTTGGGGACTTCAAGTCCGGGGTAAGAAAAAATTATGTAATGTACGGATTGCTCAGTAAAATGAATGACGGCCAGCTCAAAGAGCTTGCAGATGAAATCGGTACATTCGAACAAAAGTATAAAGCACAACAGTAAGACAGAAACAGTGGCTCAGTCACTGTTTTGAAGCCGCATAAAAGGATAACAAATGGATAGATATAACGGTAGCGTCAAAGAACTGATCAATGCGTCTTTGCTGAGTACCTTGTACTATAAAACCAAAAAGGGCAAGTTCCGGCTGACCATAAGAGCATGGAGATGGCTGAGTGTGATTATTATCAATCTCCTGTTTTTCCTCTCTTTTCATATCGATATGCAATTGCTTGAAGGAACGTTGAACGGGTCCAGACTTTTCGGGTTTCACCTGATAGATCCCTTTACCGCACTGGAAATATTTGCGGCAGAACATCATTTTCATGTCAATGTCATTATCGGAAGTGCAACGCTGATCATTTTTTACTTTCTTGTCGGAGGCAAGGCATACTGCGCATGGGTCTGCCCCTACGGCTTTCTCAGCGAAATAGGTGAACGTATCCATCAGATACTTGTCCGAAAGAAGATCATCAAAGAACATCGGTTCAATCCGAATATACGTTTTATATTCTGGGCTATTTTTTTGATCGCCGCAGCTGTAGACGGCTATCTTGTTTTTGAAGTGATCAACCCTATCGGTTACCTGAGCCGTGCCATCACATACGGATGGAGTCTCGCTGCTGTCTGGGTGCTTGTAGTGCTTTCCATTGAAATTTTTTATTCGAGAAGAGCATGGTGCAAGTATATCTGTCCGGTAGGAACAACCTACAATATGCTCGGATGGGTCAGCATGACCAAAGTCAAATGGGATATGGACAAGTGCGACCACTGCGGTGCCTGTCTGAATGCCTGTTTTGAAGATCATGTGCTTGAATTCATTAAACCCAAACATGATAAAGAACGAACAGAAAAAGGTGTGACCACACAACTTGTTGTCAATGGTGACTGTACAATGTGCGGACGCTGTTTTGATGTATGCCATACCGATGCATACAATTATGAATTCAGATTGAAGGATTTAGTATAAATGTTGGTTGTAGCCGAAAAAGTGAGCAAACAGTTCATGGGAAGCAAAGTACTTGACTCTGTGAATATAACGATAAACAAAGGCGACCGTATCGCGATGATGGGGCCAAACGGTGCAGGAAAAACCACATTGGTACGCGCCATGCTCGGGTTTTATCATATCAACAGCGGAAAGATTACCGTAAACGGTCATGATCCGGTAAAAGAAAGAGTAAAGGTTTTGGAGAACATCAGCTTTATCCCCCAGCTGCCGCCGCCGGTAAAGCTTAGTATTGAAGAATTGCTGCTGTACATCGGGCGCAGTTCAGGTATTCCCAGGGAGAGAGTTCTGCAGGAAGCCGGCAGGATGGACCTTGATATCCAAAAACATATCAGCAAACCTTTTTTCAAGCTTTCCGGCGGAATGAAACAGAAACTTCTGATCGCCATTGCACTCTCCAAAGAGAGCGATTTGCTTATTTTTGATGAACCCACAGCCAATCTTGACCCGAAAGGACGTGAGAAATTCTATGAACTCCTCACCGAGATAGACGAAAGCTGTTCTACCCTCTTCATTACACACAGGCTTGACGAAATAAAAGGTTTGGTAAACCGTCAGATATATATGGATCTCGGAAAGGTGGTAGAAGATGAAAAAATTTAGTTTTTTGCTGCTGCTGGGTTTTCTAATGGTGCTGGGCTTTTCCGGATGTGAGAAAAAAACGGTAGGCGGTGCCGTGCAAATGCACTGGGACCGAGATATGTGCGAACGCTGTAAAATGGCTATAAGCGAACGTAAATTTGCCGTACAGATCATTGCGCCAAAGACAGGCAAAGCCTATAAATTCGATGATATCGGCTGTGCCGTACTCTGGCTGGAAGAAGAAAAAATACCCTGGAAAAAAGAAGCGAACATTTGGGTCACTGATGCCAAAACAGGAAAGTGGATCAATGCACGCAAAGCCTTGTATGTTTCAGGTGCAATCACACCGATGGCATACGGTTTTGCCGCCTACAGCAAAGAAACCCTTCCCCCAGGCTCAAAGGTGCTTGACTATCAGAGTATTGTCAAGCAGATCGAAAAGATCGAGCAGTCTAATTCCAAGAAAGTAAAGGCGTACTGATGAAAAATCTTTTTCTTGTTGCATATCTGGATGTCAAAGAATCATTGCGTTCGAAATGGTTTTATGTCTATTCTGTCGTTTTTGGCGGCTTGATGGCGCTTTTCTTTATCAGCGGTGTTTCGGACTCTGTTGTCATGGGGTTTACCGGCTTGAGCCGTATGCTGCTGATCTTTATACAAGTCACCATTATCATCCTGCCTATTTTCATTCTCATTACTACGGTCAAATCGATTTCCGGAGACAGAGAAAGCAATGTCCTTGAATATATGCTCTCCTTTCCGGTATCGCTGAAAGACTATTACTGGGGCAAAATGCTCGGCCGCTTCCTGACTGTTTTCATGCCGGTTTTTCTTGCGTTGCTGCTGGGTGTTGTTTTCGGTCTTTTAAAAGGCGGAGCACTTCCATGGAAAATGGTTTTTCTCTACTCGGCGTTTCTGTTTTCACTGAGTTTTGTTTTTCTTGGACTTGCCTTTTTCCTCTCTACCCTTGTCAAATCGACCGATATTGCCCTGGGCGGCTCGTTCGTTGTATGGATCGTCATGCTGGCGTTTATCGATATCGGACTGATAGGATTGATGCTGCAGAACAGAATGAATGACGGATTGATCGTATTTCTGGCCATGCTCAACCCCATAGAAGTCTTCCGTATCGGGGCCATTTCGCTGTTCGATCCCGAGTTGACGGTCATCGGACCGGTTGCCTATTATATTCTCGATACACTCGGTTCGACCTGGCTGATCATTTATGCGATCTTCTATCCGATAGTCATTGGTGCACTGTTATCCTATTTTGGATATATTGCATTTAGAAAAAAAGATCTTTTGTAAGGAGAGACAGATGATAAAAAAAATCGTGTTGGGAATGATCCTGGGAATAGGGATCCTCTTCGCCCAGGCGCCGTTTTCCGGGAAGATCATACTGCTTGATCAGAATGCAACAGATCCTGTCTATATTCTGCCGTTGAAAAAGTATGACAAATGGCTGTGTGAAGCAGAACTCAAAAATAAAAAGAAAATACAGTTTGTTTCTGTAAAATCAATGATGCAGGTAGCCCAGCATGAGCCGTATTTTAAAAAACATGGCCTTTTGAGTGCAGGTATCGATAAACTCTATGTCCAGGATTTCAATACGGGCAGAAGAATTGATGCGACCAAAGCTGTATATGTCTTCGGGAGCAGAATAACCGGTCCTCATGGCGACGACCTGATCCCGTTCGAATCAGAAACCAATGCAAAACTTTTTATGATGAAGAATGGGGGAACCAAAATCCTTCCCTTTACGAAGTTAAGCAAAGGACTGATACGCTACCTGGATATGTAAGCAGCGCAAAAGACCGTGAACGGCTTCACGATCTTGGCTGTGAAACCGAACAGTAGAGCATAGCGACACGCGAAAGCGGGGAATATACATTCATAATAGTGCTATGACCTAAAAAAGGAGTAATGAGATGAAACGACCAGAACCCATTGATGAAGAGATAGAGCTTAAAAACAATGTTTATATAGAGAGTGATACCGACCTGAAAGGTATTATCACCTATGTCAATGACTACTTTGCAGAAATATCCCGTTATACCAAAGAGGAGCTGATCGGGCAGCCGCACAGTATTGTGCGTCATCCCGATATGCCCAAAATCCTTTTTAAGATTCTTTGGGACCGCATCCAGAATGGGCACAATTTTATTGCAGCGGTTAAAAATCTTGCCAAAGACGGCAGATACTACTGGGTTTTTACCGATTTTGATATTTTGAGGGACGAAGAGGGAAATCCGACCGGATACAAAGCGTCGCGGAAAAAAATATCGAAGCATGTTACCGATGTACTTGACCCGCTCTATAAAAAACTGGTAGAAGTAGAGAAAGAAGGAGGGATGGAAGCTTCCGAAACGTACCTGAATGACTTTCTCCGCTCGTACGGTGATGATATTACTGTTGACAATCTGCTCGAAGAGATCCATAGACTGTATTAACATTAATTTAACACTAATGTATTATAATATTTTATCAAAATAATAAGGATAGGATATGAAAAAACTGTTATTGGCTGTATTGGTATTGGGGACTATAATAAGCTTTTCGCATGCTGAGATGAAATGCGCGGCAGGTAAATGTGGAGCTGCAATGAAACAGGCAGGTCAGCCTAAAAAAATGATTAAAATGTTTCAGGCGGTACCAAAAGGAAAGGCCACTCTTTTACAGGAAGGTAAAGCTAAAGCATTCTGTCCTGAATGTGGTATGACACTTCCAATGTTCTACAAAACAAATCATGCAGCTACTGTGAATGGTAAAGTGAAGCAGTATTGTTCTATTCACTGTTTGGCAGAAGATCTAAAAAAAGGCAGTAAGCTTACAGAGATGAAAGTGGTAGATGTAACAACACTGAAGTTCATCCCGGTAGAGAAAGCAACATATGTAGTGGGAAGCCGTAAAAAAGGGACAATGTCAGCAGTCAGTAAATATGCGTTTGCAAAAAAAGCAGATGCAGAAGCTTTTGCCAAAGTAAACGGTGGTAAAGTGACAGACTTTACCGGAGCACTTAAAGCAGCCAAAGCAGAGTTTGCCAAAGATAGTAAGATGATTGCCAAAAAACAGGCAATGATGGCTCAAAAAGGGAAAATGATGTATGGTAAAATGTGCCAGAAAACCGATAAGAAGTTTGTTTCTACTGCTGAAGCAAAAGCATTTATTGTAAGTAATAAGCTGTGTAAAGGGTTGAATGGCAAACAATTACAGGCTATTGGATTGTATCTGAAAAACAGATAATGTGTGCATAGTGTTGTATGACTCAGCAGTTAGTGCTTCGCTTGCACCGAATTTTCATACCTGTACCCTTACAATACTGAGAGATACAAAAATTATAGATTGATGGTGTTGTCATAAGACAACACCCTACAAGGGAAATGAAGATGGTAAAAATTATTTTTATAGCATTATGGAGTCTAATATCTCTCTTTGCAGATGAAAGTAATGCTGTCAAAGCAATGAAACTTGCACAAAAAGGGGAACGTATTGTCAAAGTGATGTGTGAGCAAAGTACGCTTCCCCATGCTGCAGGTAATATTGAAACAATTGAAAAAGAGATCCTTTCTTCCGGATCGTGTAAACATCTCTCTCCTGACAAACTGGAAGCAGTAGCCTATTATCTACAGCAGGGAAGCATCAAAGAGAACAGTCAGCATTTAGCAGTTCCTGATGATGCAAAATGTCCAGTATGCGGTATGTTCGTTTCCAAATATCCAAAATGGGCTGCAATGATGAAACATGATGGGAAAGTGTACTATTTTGATGGTGTAAAAGATATGATGAAGTATTATATCTTTGATGGAGATTTTCCCTATGACCGCAGTCATATTTCCGAAATGGTCGTTAGTGATTACTACACTATAGATGAAATTCCTGCAAAAGAAGCATTTTATGTGTTGGATGCAGATGTATTTGGGCCGATGGGACATGAACTGATAGCCTTTAAGGACAAAAAAAGTGCCCAGACATTCATGGCTGAACATCATGGTAAAAAGATTGTAAGATTTGGTGAAATTACCGGTAAAATGCTCATGGCATTAGATGGAATAGTGCAATAGATGATCAAGCCTTTTTTTGTATTGGTGACAATATTGTTTTTGTTAATAGGTATGGTAGCAGGGCATTATCTGCAGTATGACAGGAAAACACCGCAAGAGGCATTGCAGGGCATTAGTGCTGTGACAAATTTTTCTTCTCCTGCATTAAGTGTATCCTATTACGAACCGAGGATACTTTTTTATGAAACTGCTTCAAACCCTGCCTATCCCCAGATGCAGGCATTGAACAGAATGGATTTTGTCTATGAGAAATAATGCTTTTTTACATTTCTTGACCCTTTTGCTGTTTAAGCAGAAGAGTAAACATATCGGAGCAGTACTGATCTCGGTAATCATCATTTTTCTTTTAAGTGCAGTGCTATTCCTTTCTTCGTCTTTACAATATTCTCTTTTGTCCGCACTGCAGAAGCAGGGAGATTTTGTGGTGACCCGTATACAGGCAGGAAAACCTGCTAATACACCCGTAGCATGGGTTGATCAAATTCTGGGTATCAATGGTGTGACACACGTAGCACCCAGAATTTACGGAAGGTATTTTTTTGCTCCAAGAGAAAACGCTTTTTTGGTGGTTGGTATCGATTTTTTTGATGAACAGAACAATCAGGCATTGCAAAGACTTTTAAAAGATGTAGACCTGAAACGCTTTTTTTCCAAAGACAGTATGTTGGTAGGTGAGGGGGTCAGGAAATTTCTTGAGGCACATTATTTTAAAAATGATTTCACATTTAAAACCCCCAAAGGTACGTTTAAAAAAGTAAACATTTATCAAACCCTTCCAAAACAAGCTAACCTTATTGACAATGATATGATCATTATGCCTATAGAACTGGCCAGAGAGATTTTTGGTTTGGGAGAAGGTGAGGTGACCGATATTACCTTTAATGTGCCCAATGATGCCGAATGGGACAATATTATTACCAAACTGCATCTTCTCTTCTATGATGTTCGTGTCATAGAAAAAAGAGAAGTGAAAAAAGCCTACGAGAACCTCTATAATTACAAAGGAGGACTCTTTTTAATCCTTTATCTCGTAACCATTGTCACTTTTATGCTTATATTGTATCAGCGGTATTCCATGGTTTACTCTACAGAGCGCAAAGAGATAGGGATCCTTCGTGCGGTAGGCTGGAGTATTAAAGATATTCTGAAATTGAAATTTTATGAAAATCTTGTGATTGTTATAATAAGTTTTATCATAGGTGTTGTATTGGCATACCTGTATGTGTTTGTATTGAATGCACCATTGCTGAGCCATATTTTCCTTGGAGGCTCCAACCTTGCCAATCATGTTACCTTTGTGCCGGTTGTTAAGTTTGGGATACTGGGGTCGATCTTTCTTTTTTATGCAGTTCCGTTTTTGGCAGCGGTATTGATCCCGGCTTGGAAAGTTGCCGTGACACCACCCAAGGAGGCGATGCTGTGATAGTAGTGAGCAGCAAGGGAAGGTATTGCTTTGTATTGTTAAAATGCAGGGTGTTGTGTTTCTCAATACCAATGGTTACAAGGGATGGATTATGGTAGTTCTTAAAAATATCAATAAAATCTATAACGAGGGAACCCCTCAAGCATTTGAAGCACTTAAATCGATCAACCTAAGTGTTTCCCATGGAGAAACAGTTGTTTTAAGCGGGGTAAGCGGGAGTGGCAAGTCGACACTTCTTTCGCTGATTGCCGCACTCGATAAACCCAGCAACGGAAAGATTATGGTAAATGGAGAGTTGATCTCAAAACTGCCTGACCTGCATGCTTCAACGTATCGTGCAAAAACCATTGGCGTGATCTTTCAGCACTTTAATCTGTTAGAGTCACTCAGTGTAGAAGAGAATGTTATTGTCCCGCTGATCAATTCCGGATTTGATATGCAGACGATCAAAGTATTAGCGGATAAAAGTATGGAGTTATCAGCAATTTCACACAAAGCATCACAGGAAGTTAAAGCGCTCTCCGGTGGTGAAAAACAGCGTTGTGCAATCGCCAGAGCATTGATTCATGAACCTGAACTCATCCTTTGTGATGAGCCTACTGCCAATCTCGACAGAGCCAATTCCCTGAAATTCATAGAGATACTTCAATCATTGCATAACATGGGTAAAACGGTTATCGTTGCCACACATGACCCTTTGTTTGAAGGACTTTCTTTTGTGCGCAAAGTGGTACATATGGAAGATGGTACTATTGTAGAGGCAAAAGACAGTGAATGAGATACTCTTAAACAATGAAGTCATCGTTTATCTGCTTTCAGAGACAGTGCTTTATCTTCTTCTTTTTGTTGCATTTCTCGTGACTGTCGGGTTGGTTAAAAAGTGGAATTTTGACGCTTTTACCACAGAACAGTTCACTCTTGAAAACCGCTCCTATCTGGTTATGACCATTATCTTTTTTGGCATCGTGCTCAAGATCATATTGCTGCCCTATTTTGTCTATACCATCGATGCTCTTTCCGATCTTGTCCCCGGTGCGATGTGTGGTGCCGGTGTGATCAAGGCAAATGCCTACGGCAATCCTTTGCTGGCATTGAAAATAGTGATCCTCTTTCTGAGCGGACTGTGGCTCAGTATCAACAGTATAGACCTGAAAGCAAAGCGTTATCCCTACCTCAAACTGAAATCATGGTTTTTCCTCTTTATCTTTGTTCTGCTCAGTGCAGAATTTCTTTTGGACATACTCTACTTTACCCATATTGAAACCACAAATCCTGTCAGTTGCTGTTCTGTGATCTTCGGTCAAACAGGTGGTGCAAACAGCCTGCCGTTCGGGTTGGATATTCCTAAACTTCTGATGCTCTTTTATCTGCTTTTTGCATTGATCGTTTTGAGTCTGTTTTCCAACCTTTCCCTTGTCAGTGTGGCTTCAAGTATATTGTTCGTTGTGGTCGGATATTATGCGGTAGTCTATTTCTTCGGTACCTATATTTATGAACTCCCTACCCATAAATGTCCTTTCTGTATGTTGCAGGATCATTACCATTATGTCGGTTATGCTGTTTGGGGATTGCTGCTTTTGGGAACATTCTTTGCGATTGATTATGCGGTCATGAATGTTTTTTTTCACACTGTTTCACAAACTTTAAAGCGAATTGCAATAGTATTGCTAAGCATGTTTGTTTTTCTATGCAGCGGGTATGTGGCTGTTTATTATTTTAAAAACGGGGTATGGTTATGAAAAAAATAGTGATGAATATATTGACAGTTGCGGTGGTGATTGCCATTTTGGTGATACTGCTTCTCTCTTTTGGTAATGATCAAGGGGCAAAATATGTCTATAAAGGCAACAGTGCACATAAGATTATTAAGATCAAGCCCAAGGAGTATCAGTGTTCCGAATGTAATATGAATATTGAAGCAACGGCATATGAGGCACAGATTATTACCCAAGGGGGTGATACCTATTTCTTTGATGATATCGGGTGTGTGGTGCTCTGGCTGCAGAATCATAAGCCTGTCATTGCAAAGATCGTCACCAAAACACTTGATACACATCACTGGATAGATGTCAAAAAAGCATGGTATACGCGTATTGCACATGACCCTATGGGTTATGGATTTGCTGCGTATGAAAAGAAAAGTAAGGGTCTTATATCTTATGATGAAATGAAACTTTTAATGCTTCAAGGGAAAAATCTGCATGACCCTTTTGTAAAAAAGAAGCTCTTGGGACATTAATACATTCTACTTTGTATTCATAAAGAAAAAGTACCTGTTTTTTGATGAATAGAAAGGGGAACTAACTCCTTTTTATCATTTTTTTGCTATACTTGTGCGTATTTTAAACACAATTAAGGAGAAATCAATGGCATTATTTGATGATGTAAAAGAAGTAGTTGTAGAACAGCTGAACGTGAGCCCGGATGAGGTAAAAGAAGATTCTAAATTCGTAGAGGACCTTGGGGCAGACAGTCTTGATGTCGTTGAATTGGTTATGGCGCTCGAAGAGAAATTCGATATTGAAATCCCTGACGATCAGGCAGAAGCGATCGCTACTGTCGGTGATGCAATTAAATTCATCGAAAACGTATAAGCGTACTTCCCCTTTTTGGGGCGGTATAACATATGTCTCAGTCCATAGAGATGGATTGATATATATCTTAATTTAAGCAGAGACAGGAGAGACAGTGAGAAGAGTAGTAGTGACAGGTTTGGGAATGGTCAATTCTTTGGGACTCGACAAAGAGAGTGCATTTTCCGCGATCCTCGAGGGGAAATGCGGTATTAAAACAGTTGAACTGTTTGATCCGGAGAAACAGTCTTCCAAGATCGCAGGCGAGATCACTGATTTTGATCCTACGACAGTGATGGATGCCAAAGAGACCAAAAAAGCAGACAGATTTATACAGCTTGGGCTCAAAGCCTCTGCCGAAGCCATGGCAGATGCCGATTTTCCGGAAGATACAGACAGGGAAAGATTCGGTGTGGCTTCCGCTTCCGGGATCGGCGGATTGCCGAATATTGAAAAGAATGCGATCATATGTGAAACCAGAGGTCCAAGAAGAATTTCTCCGTTTTTCATTCCTTCCTCTCTCGTGAATATGCTTGGCGGGTTTGTCTCTATCTATCAGCAACTCAAAGGGCCGAACCTGTCTTCTGTTACCGCATGTGCTGCGGGTACTCATGCCATTGGCGAAGCGGCTAAATCCATTATGATAGGTACAGCGGACAAAATGCTTGTGATCGGGGCTGAATCTGCTATCTGTGCTTCCGGGATGGGCGGTTTTGCTGCGATGAAAGCACTCTCTACAAGGAACGATGACCCTCAGGCTTCTTCAAGACCGTTCGATGCAGACCGTGACGGTTTCGTCATGGGTGAGGGTGCCGGTGCGTTGGTACTTGAAGTGTACGAAGATGCCGTTGCACGCGGAGCAAAAATTTACGGCGAACTGGTCGGTTTTGGTGAAAGCGGAGATGCAAACCACATTACTACGCCGACAATGGATGGTCCTCTTCGTGCGATGAAAGGTGCCTATGAAATGGCAGGAAAACCGAAAATTGACTATGTCAATGCGCACGGTACTTCTACGCCGGTCAACGACAAAAATGAAACAGCGGCACTGAAAGAACTGTTCGGCGGAAAAGAGAACTGCCCACCGGTCAGTTCGACCAAAGGTCAGATAGGACACTGCCTCGGTGCAGCCGGTGCTATCGAAGCAGTCATCTCACTCATGGCAATGAGAGACGGCGTACTGCCTCCGACCATCAACTATACGACACCGGACGAGAACTGTGATCTTGACTATGTGCCGAATGAAGCAAGAAAAGCAGACGTCAATGTAGTAATGAGTAATTCTTTCGGTTTTGGCGGTACGAACGGTGTAGTCATTTTCAAGAAAATTTAAGGACATCCTATGGCAACTTATCTGGATTTTGAGAGTAAAATAGAGAAGATACAGGAAGAGATCGTATCTGCACATGCCATTGCCAATCTGGAAGCAGTGGAAAAATACCAGAAAGAGCTTAAAAAAGAGGTTGAGAAAACCTTTGGTTCTTTAAGTGACTATCAGAAGCTTCAACTTGCCCGTCATCCGGACAGACCTTATTCTCTTGACTATATCAAACTGCTGATGGATGATGCCTATGAAATACACGGGGACCGGGCTTTTCGCGATGATCCGGCTATTCTCTGCTATATCGGCTGGATCGACGGACAGAAGACGATGCTGATCGGCGAACAGAAAGGGCGCGGGGTCAAAAACAAGATCAAAAGAAATTTTGGTATGCCCAACCCTGAAGGATACAGAAAAGCGCTTCGTGCCGTCAGACTGGCCGAGAAGTTCGATATACCTGTACTGATGCTCATTGACACTCCGGGTGCCTATCCCGGGTTGGGTGCCGAAGAACGCGGGCAGAGTGAAGCAATTGCAAGAAACCTTTTTGAATTTTCCGCAACCAAAGTACCGATGATATCCATTGTGATCGGTGAAGGCGGTTCGGGGGGAGCATTGGCAATAGGTGTAGCAGACAAGCTTGCCATGATGCGCTATTCGGTTTTTTCCGTTATTTCTCCGGAAGGATGTTCGGCTATTTTATGGAATGACCCTTCGAAAGTCGAAACGGCAACCAAGGCATTGAAGATCACACCAAGCGATCTTCTGGAACACCATTTGGTCGATGACGTCCTTGATGAGCCTCTTATCGGTGCGCACCGGGACAAAGTAACGGCAGCAGAAGTGATCAAAAAATATTTCCTTGAGCAGGTAGAGATGCTTAAAGCACTTCCCCTTGACGAGATGCTTGACCAGCGCTATAAACGACTGACTTCAGTCGGTGCCTTTTCTGAATAGCATCATTTGAATGTTACAGGAGATCGCTGCATTCCTTGTCGATAAAATAGGAGATATGGGCTATTGGGGGATCTTTCTTCTTATGTTCCTTGAAAGTACTTTCTTCCCCTTCCCCAGTGAGATCATTATGATACCGGCAGGATACCTTGCCTACAAAGGTGACATGAATGTCTACCTTGTTGTCATTATAGGAATTGCCGGATCTGTGGGGGGTGCACTCTTCAACTATTATCTTGCTATGCATTTCGGAAGAAAATTCCTGCTCAAATACGGGAAATATGTTTTCGTTAAAGAAGAAACCCTTGAAACCCTTGAAATATTTTTCCGAAAACATGGCGAGGTTTCAACCTTCAACGGCAGATTGATCCCCGGTATCCGCCAGCTTATCTCCCTCCCGGCCGGTTTGGCAAAAATGAACATCGTAAAATTTTCCTTTTATTCTGCGCTGGGTGCGGGTATATGGGTAGTAGTACTGGTCTTTCTGGGATACATTCTTGGTTCCAATGAAGCATTGATCTCCAAGTATCTTCATACTGCTACACTGATCGCTTTGGTCAGTGTGGTATTGATCACGATTTTTTATATGATCAGAAACAAAAGAAAAAAAGAGATACTCGGAGAGGATTAAGTATCGGTTTCTGTATAGTGCCTACAGTCGCCACGCTACATATTTCTTTTTCTTTATTTTGGTATTTTTCAATGCTTTCAAGACGGTATTGATGCTGCTGTGATGCAGGGCAATATACGATTTGGTATCCGTAATAGTGATCTTTCCTATGTGGGAATTGTCAATACCGATCTCTTTGCAAAAAGTACCGAGTATATCCCCTGCACGCAGCTTGGTCTTTTTCCCGCCGTTGAGACAAAGTGTATCCAAGTCAGATATCATTTTGAATGCAGCATCAACACGCAAGTTCTTTTGTTCTGCTTTTTGTGCCCTGGAAGTGATCCAGCTGCATTTTTCACTGTCATGGGGACTGTAAAGGGAAATTGCCATGCCTGTGGCATCGGCACGTCCTGTACGGCCTATCCTGTGGGTATAAACTTCTTTGTCAAACGGAAGATCATAATTGATGACCAGAGAAATATTTTTAATGTCCAAACCCCGGGAAGCTACATCGGTTGCGACCATGATCTTTTTGGACGTGTTGGAAAAGAGGATCACTGCTTCGTTGCGTTCTCTCTGGTCGAGATCTCCGTGGATGTCAATGACAGAGTGGCCGCGCCTGTGCAGTTTGTCGGTAAGTGAGATCACTTCTGCCTTTGTGTTGCAGAATATCAATAGAGATTCGGGCCGGTAGGACTGAATGAGCGCGTTAAGTGTTCTGAACTTGTCTTCTGTCTCATAGACACGTTCATCGATCTTGTCTGCCTGCTGCTGTGTGTCTGCTTTAATGGTCAAAGGCGCTTTCAGCAGCTTTTTTGCCAGCGTTTCTATTTTGGGCGGGAAAGTAGCAGAAAAAAGGAGTGTCTGTTTTTCTTTGGGCATGTTTGAACTTATTTTGACGATCTCGTCATAGAATCCCATATCAAGCATTCGGTCTGCTTCATCAAGTACCAGTCTCCTGATAGTTTCAAGTGTCAATGTCCCTTTGGCAAGATGGTCCTGTATGCGTCCGGGGGTTCCGATAAGAATATGGGCTCCCTGGGCTAAAGAGTCTGCCTGTGCTCTAAGGGGTACACCGCCATAGAGGGTCAGGATCTTGAGATTTGCTTTGTAGGAAGCAATTCTTCTGAGTTCTACGGCGATCTGTTCTGCCAGTTCCCGTGTCGGGGTGATAATGATGGTTTGTGGTTTGTTCTTGCCCATATCGGTCTGCATGACTGCAGGGATACCGAAGGCAAGTGTTTTTCCCGAACCGGTTTTGGACTGTGCCAGAATATCCTTTCCTTCCAGTGCAGGGGAAATACTTTTTTGCTGTATTTCTGTCATGGTGGTAAAGTGCAGTGTCTCTAATGTGGAAAGAAGGGCTTTGTCAATGTGGGGAATTGTATGAAATGCTTTCATGGCAGACTATCCTGAAATAATGTTTTATAGTTGAAATTTGTGATAAGAAGATGTATGGAATAAAAAGGCGGATACGCGGGCAGCAAGCCCGCTAAAGACAAATTATGCTTTGGATTTTCTGTAATCCATGATGATTTTGTATGCTTCATCTTTGAGAAGCAGCTTTTCTTTTTTCAATGTTTCCAGTTCCATATCTGTCATGGGTACATCTCCCTGCTCAGCATGTGCTATTTTTTTATCAAGTTCATTATGCTTTTCAAAAATATGTGCAAAGTGTGCATCTTTCTGCTTGAGTTCATGTATTTCATCTCTGTATTCGTGTAACATTGTTACTCCTGATCTGTAGTATTTTGTCCGTATTTTATCTTCTTTGTGGTTAGAGCTTTGTTAAACCGGAACTAGGTTCGGTATTCTGCATTGATCTTCACATACTCATAGCTCAAGTCACAGCCGTAGGAAGTGAATGAAGCATCTCCGAGGCCAATGTCACAGGTGACTTTGAACTGCTCCTGCTTCATGATCCTGTAAGCTTCTTCTTCCCGCTCTTTGTCCAGCTCCCTGAAAGTATCGGAGTAGATAAGCAGATCATCGTAGTGAATGGTCAGCTTTGTCTCGTCACAGGATATCCCGCTTGCACCGATGGTCGAAGCGATGCGCCCCCAGTTGGGGTCTTCTCCGAAAAGTGCTGTTTTGACCAGCAGGGAATTGCTCAATGCACGAGAAGCTTTCTGTGCTTCTGCCTCTGTAAGGGCACCTTTGACTTCAAAGGCGACCAGTTTGTTGGCACCTTCTCCATCCTTGAGTATCATCATGGCCAGTTCAAACATGAGTGTGTTCAAAACATCGGCAAAAGCCTTTTTGTCGTAAGTGCCGCTTTGTCTGTTGGCAAGCAGCATAACCGTATCATTGGTGGAGGTATCGCCATCAACAGAGATACGGTTGAACGATTGCCCGGTTCCTTCCGTCAGCAAACTATCCATCTCCGGCTTTGGGATATCTGCATCAGTGATAATAAAGCAGAGCATAGTGGCCATGGCGGGGTTGATCATCCCTGCCCCCTTGCAGATGGCGGCAATATTGAAGTGGGTACCGTTGGAAAGTTCTACACGGTATGCCAGCTCTTTTTTAAAACTGTCAGTCGTCATGATGGCTCTTGCCGTCTTGCTGGAATGTTTGGCATTGAAGTCCAGTGTATCAAATGCAGAACAAATCTTGTCCACGGGAAGACGGTAGCCGATCACTCCGGTAGAACTCATGACAGGGTTTGTCACTTTCCGTTTCTGCTGCAGAGTTGACATAATCATGTCAATATCTTCTATGCCTTTCTCTCCCGTCATAGCATTGGCATTTTTGGCATTGACCAGTACAAAATCTGTTTGAAATTCTTTTCCGTAACGCTTAAAATGTTTGATGGGTGCTGCCTGAAAGGTATTGCTTGTGAACACAGCTGAAATGTCACAGGGAACTTCAGAGCGGATAAAGGCTACATCGCCGTCAACATCTGTAGGCCCTGAATTGGCCGGATTGGTACGCATGCCGACATTTACGGCATCACAAAAGAAACCTTTGACATTTGCAAGTCCGCCCTCAAGCGGTAAAACAGTATAGTTGGACATAACACTTTCCTTTTAAATATATTTTAACTCGTCAGGCTTCTCTTTTTTACGGATGATCTTCTTGGCATGTCTGATGCCGTCTTCCGTACCGATGAGAAGCAGCCGCGATTCGGGCATAATAATAGTATCGCCTTTCGGCATGGGAATGAATTTTCCGTCTTTTTGCCGAATACCGATGATCGTTACATTCGCAATATCTCTGAAACGGGCTGCCCTGATCTTTTTCAACACCAGCCAGGAAGTTTTGGAGACTTTTGCTTCTTCCAGGTCCAGAGGAGTGTCCTTTTTGTACAGAAATTCCTGCAGCAGGTTCTCCATATCGGGACGTGCCGCCATGGCATTGATACGCTCAGCCATCAGCTTGGTTGCCGTAACGACTTTGTCAGCACCGAGCTTGAGCAGTTTCTGATCATCTTCGTTGCTTTTGGCATTTGCAATGATGAGGAATTTTCTTTTTCGTCCTATCTCATTTTCATAAAGGCGCGCTGAGGCAATGGTTGCAATATTGTCTGCTACGTTGTCTGCAAGCGTGATGACACCTTTGGCTGAAGAGAGGTGTGATTTCAATATGCCGGCTTCAGTATGCGGTTCTGCGGTTACAAAGTAGGGATAGTGGTACTTTTTGGCGATCTCTTCCATATCGTCTCTGGGGTCTACGACTACAAACGGAATGTGATTGGCGCGAAGCTGCTTGGTAACCTGTATGGTAAATTCATTGTGGTAACAGACAACAAAGTGCTGTTTCAGTCTGGCGATCTCATAAAGCATTTTACGCTCCTTGACAGTTTTTTGAAAGTCTCCCTTCTTCACTACTTCAGCGATAATACCTACCGCGACGGAAAAAACAATGAACCCGAAAATAATCAGTGTAATGGTAAAAATACGTCCCATATCCGAGATAGGTCTTATTTCTCCAAAACCGACAGTGGTAAAAGTAATCCCTGTCTGGTAAATAGCATCCATGAGCGGAAAATGGTCAATGACCATATAGCCTATGGTACCCAGAAGCATAATAAGAACGGTGAGGATCAGAGGAAATCTAAAAGGGGCTAAGTGAGAATAAAATTCATCATTCAGGGTAATATGCGGTTTTGGAGTGCTTCTCCAGCCGAGAAACTTTTTAAGCTTTTCTATAGAAGTCATGATAAGAGAGTATACCCTCCCTTATCTTAAAAGGTTTAGTTCGCTGCTGCAGCTTGCGCAGCTTTCTTTTTCATGGTTCTGAGCGTTGAAGCGGCGATCTTGACTCTTTTGGTTGTACCGTCTTCCATAGTGATCTTTACTGATCTCAGGTTTGGAAGTTGTCTTCTTTTTGTTTTGTTGTTAGCGTGAGAAACATTGTTTCCTACCAATGGGCCTTTTCCGGAGACTGAACATCTTCTTGACATAATTATTCCTTAAGTTGATTACGTTTTAAAATTACAAACGTGAAAATTTTGTGCGATTATAGACAAAAACAGCATAAATTTTGCTTAATGGAACCCGGAAGAGAAAAACTTTTTGTTATAATAAAAGAACGTAAATACGGAAGGTGGAACTGTGCAGAAGAAAAGCCTATGGATACTGTCATCGGTATAACATGGATCCTTTACAATCTGATCTCTATCATGTTCTCGAGGCTTCAGATCCATGCCAGAAAGACATCGACGGATGTTGATGAGATCATCATTTCCCTCCTTGGAAGTATCTTGCGTATACTTCTGATTACCGCAGCACTGTTCATCATTGCAGAAATATTTCACATACCGTACAAAACAGTGCTTGCCGGACTGGGTATCGGTGGTCTGGCCTTCGCTATTGCTGCCAAAGATACTATTGCAAACTTCTTCGGATCGGCTATTATTATTGCGGACAGACCGTTTAAAACGGGAGACCGCATTAAAATAGGGGATGATATAGGTGTAATCATCAATGTGGGAATACGTTCAACCAAGATACGAACCACTTTTGATACCGTACTGACGATCCCGAACAATATGGTCACCCAGAAAATGATCGACAATTACAGTGCGCGTGATGCAATGAGGGTCGATACACAATTTCTTTTTGATCTTGATACTCCCAAAACCCTTCTCGACGAGATCGATCAGAAAGTGTCAGACTTTCTGCATACCCATCCCGATATAGATAATGAAAAAGTGATTCTGACAGGGGTGAACGACTATACACTCAGGGGGATACTGTTTGAACTGCGGTTTTTTGTCAAGGCACAGAAAGAAGCATTGTACAGTGATATGCGGCATAAAATTGTAACTGATATTGCGGATATGATACGCAAAAGCGGAATCAAACTGATCACCATTACACATGAAACGTTTTTGTAGGCGCACGTGAATATTACCTGCATTATGCTATAATGCGCCAATTTATTCCGGATGAACAAAAGGAGATCCATGTTAGTGGCACCCAGTATACTTTCTGCAGACTTTGGGCATCTCGCACATGATGTCAAAGCGATCTGTGAAGGCGGATGTGACCTTGTTCACGTCGATGTGATGGACGGGCATTTTGTTCCCAACCTGACAATCGGCCCCGTTGTTGTGGAAGCAGTGGCAAAATCGGCTTCCAAACCGCTCGATGTACATTTAATGGTTGAAGACAATAACTTTTTCGTGGATCTTTTTGCTCCTCTGAAACCGGAGTCTATCTCTTTTCACCTTGAATCAGAGAGACATCCCCACAGAATGATCCAGAAGATTCGTTCACTGGGGATCAGGCCTTCCATTGCACTCAATCCCAATACGCTTCCGGAAGAATTGGAGTTTTTGATAGAAGATTTGGATATGGTATTGTTGATGAGTGTCAACCCCGGTTTTGGCGGACAGAAGTTTATTCCTTCTGTGATTGAAAAGGCGCAAAGACTGAAAAGATTGATAGAACAGCGAAACCCGGATTGTCTTATTGAAGTAGACGGCGGTGTGAACAACATCAATGTCAGGGAGCTTGCTGCAGCTGGTGTGGATGTTGTGGTTGCGGGGTCCTATGTGTACAAACATCCTGAAGGGGTTGCGGAAGCGATTGCTTCTTTGAAATAATGCAGGGTGCACCACTATGCACGGTATGGAATTACTTATTATTAGAGGTTCCCTTTAGAAAGAACACTATAGGTATCCTATATTGCCGAAAGGCTGAAATATAATCAATGAGGTGTGCCCAGGGGTATTCCCCGCGGGCAGTACACACCCTACGAGGTTGAACAATGCGAGTAAAAATTTGCGGTATCACCAATTTGAGAGATGCCCTGCATGCAGTTGAATGCGGAGCGGATGCACTCGGGTTTGTATTTTACAACCAGTCGCCGCGCTATATTACCCCCAAAGAGGCTAAACGTATCATCGATCAGCTTCCTCCTTTTGTAGAGAGAGTGGGACTGTTTGTCAATGAAGGGGTTGAAACTATCGATACGGTGTGCCGATATTCGAATATTTCGCTTGCACAGATCCATTTTGATGTCGATGAAAAATCTCTTGATGCCATTGCGCCCAAAACACTTCCCGTGGTACGCGCAAGATCAGCAGAAGATGTGCAAACATTTGCTGACCGCTATCGTCTTGTCGATGTATTCTGTGAAGGGTACGGCGGCAGCGGAAAGCGTCTGAACCTTGAATGGTTTGAGGGTGTGGACTGTTCACGGATCATCCTTGCGGGAGGGTTGACTCCTGAAAATATAGCTGAGGTGAAAACCTTCGGTTTCTACGGGGTCGATGTCAGTTCCGGTGTCGAATCGGTCAAGGGAAAAAAAGATCCCCATAAAGTGGAGCGGTTCCTGCGCAATGCAAAAAGTCTTTGATGAACTTACCTCGGCCTTTCGTAAACACGACGGCATACTTGATGAAACGCAGTATAAAGCAATAGCGGAAAAGCATACTACATTGCTGGAAGACAGTGATACGATCTTTTTTCTGCTTCAGGCTTCCGGGTATCCGATCAGTATGGATGAAGCAGGAAAATACAGGCTTGATACTTTTTTTACCCCGTATACAACTCAGCGCTACTGTGTCATAGATATTGAGACGAATGGCAGTAAACCAGGTACCTCCCAGGTCATAGAGATCGGGGCGGTCATGGTTGAAGAGGGAAATATTGTTGACAGGTTTGAAACATTTGTCGAATGTGCTTTTCTTCCGGAATATATTACGAAGATCACCGGCATCGAGCCGACCGACCTGATTGATGCTCCGACAAGAAGAGCAGCATTGACAGAGCTGCGCCAATTTATGGGCGATGCAGTATTTGTCGCACACAATGCCAGCTTTGACTACAGTTTTCTGACAGCTTCTTTCGAGCGTTTCGGTCTCGGAGGTATCGGCAATCCCAAACTCTGTACTATCGAGCTTGCCAAAAGAACGTTTGAAAGCGAACGTTACGGCCTGGCTTATCTGATAGATTTTCTCGAAATCAAAACAGCTACACACCACCGTGCCTACAGCGATGCACTTTGTGCTTCCAAGGTACTGGAGAGAAGTTTTGAAAACGTACCGGATTATGTCAAAACGACAGATGATCTGCTGCGGTTCTCTACATCAAGTAAAAAAACAAGACGGATAAAGAAGGAATGCAGCGAAAAGAACAGGCAATAGGTCCTGATAACCAAACGGAAAAACGATACTTAAAAAAAGTATCTATTTCTCTTCTTCGCCCAGTACATGATGCAAAAAAAGTATCTGCCCAAAAACAGCTGCAAAGATATTGATGACGGGAATGTAGTTGAATGCCGCAGCGATCATAGCAAGGATTGTCGTTTTTTTCTTTTTCTGTTTCATGACTGTTTTGTCAGCAATAAACAATGAACCGACATCGTAAAGTGTAGGTTCCTTGATGAGTATCGACCAAAGCCAGAGCATCCAGACCGCACCGACAAGAGGAATGAACATAACTGGAAAAGTAAAAAGAAAAATGAGAAGAAAGATTGCCCCTGCCTTAAGGCTGAGCAGAAGGGACTTGGTGATGCTGGGGCTGCCTACCACGGGTTTGCCGGGGTAGTGCTTTGCAGCCAGTTTTATCAGCAGCGGTTCGACCATGAGTGAAGTAACAATGGCGATAGTGATGATGAAGAGCATGTAGGCGACCGCAATAGTTGCTACCGAGGCACCGGTTGTCTGGAGCCACTCCCAGGGTATCCAGCTCAGGTAATTTTTAATGAAACTGCTGAGTATTCCGCCGAAGAGCCATGCGACAACAGCGGTGATTACAGCAGAGAGGAGGGTAACCTTTACCGTAAATAACAGGACGTCCCCTGAAAAAATATCTTTAAAGCTTTTGGTGATAATTTGTGTCATCCTAACCTTTCTTATTGAAATTTTTGTGCATACATGATATGGGTGTTGTCGGGGGACAACACCCTACATATATTCATTTTTAAATGCTACGTATCGTTTGGCCGAGGCATAAAGTTCTGCCACCTCTTCGTCTGTAAGTGCTCTGACTGCTTTGGCAGGGCTTCCCATGATAAGCGAACGCGGAGGGAATTTTTTGTTTTTGGTGACAAGACTTCCGGCACCTACAATAGATTCTTTCCCGATGACGGCTCCGTCGAGAATGGTTGCGCTCATACCGATGAGGCAGGCATCTTCAATAGTACAGCCGTGCAGCATCACCCTGTGGCCGACCGTGACATCATTGCCGATGACAGTGGGATGCCCGTCTGACATGTCTTCTTTTTTATAGTGTGTGACATGGATCATGCTGAGGTCCTGAATATTGGTTCTGTCACCAATGGTGATAAAGTGTACATCTCCTCTGATAACACAGCCGAACCATACCGCAGAATCTTCTCCCATAGTGGTTCTTCCTATGACCGATGCCCCTTCGGCGATCCATGCATTTTTACCGATTTTCGGTGTCCATTCTTTAAATTTCAATAACATATCGTTTCCTTTGTCTCAGCTTTCTTTGAGTATTTTGCTGGCAAGCCGGCTGACATAGTCCGGCGTCTCTTTTTTTGTTTTGTCGTAAATTTTGTTGACATACTGTTCAAGTACCTCATGGTTATTGACCGCTTTTCCCAGAAGCGGCACCTTGATATAGTTTCCGTCTTCCCGGAGTTCCCATCTAAGCTGATTGTCTGCAAGCTGGAGCATCAGGATCTGCACGATCTTTTGTGCCAGCTTTTCTTCCAAAACAGGTGTCATGAGTTCAATACGGCGGATCAGGTTTCTGGGCATGAGGTCCGCACTGGAAATAAAACAGTTCACTTTGTGGTTCTTAAAATAGTAAATTCTCGGGTGTTCCAGATATTTTCCGATGATCGAAGAAACGGCAATATTGTCGGAAACACCTTTGATACCCGGTTTGAGACAGCAGATACCGCGAATAATAAGATCGATCTTGCATCCCGCCTGTGAAGCTTTGTAAAGTGACTTGATAATATCGGTATCGACCAGTGAATTGGCTTTGAGAATAATATGTCCGTTCCTGCCTTCCCTGCCTTCTTTTTCTATCAGCTTGATCAGTTTGGGTTTGATCTGTACCGGTGCCATAAAAAGTGTGTCCAGTTTGGTATAGGTCGAAAAACCTGTCAGAAAATGGAAAAAGTGTGTGGCATCATTTCCAAATGCCTCTTTGGAAGTGAAGTAGGAAATATCGGTATAGATTTTTGCGGTGGTCGGGTTATAGTTTCCTGTTGCAAGATGAACATAGCTTTGAAGCTTTTTTCCTTTGCGTTTAATGATCTGGGCGATTTTTGCGTGAACTTTCAGTCCAGGGATCCCGTATACAACATGTGCACCGGCATCTTCAAGTGCTTTGGCCCAACGCAGGTTGTTCTCTTCGTCGAAACGGGCTTTGAGTTCTACCAGTACGGTTACCTGTTTCCCGTCCCGGGCTGCATCGATCAGGGCTTTGACAATGGGAGATTTCTGTCCTGCACGGTAAAGTGTCATACGGATGGCAAGTGTCTCTGGATCGGCAGCAGCCATCTTGATAAACTGTATGACAGGTTCAAAGCTGTCAAAAGGATGGTAGAGCAGTATGTCCTGTTTTTCGATGGCTTCGAAAATGTTTTCGCTGTCAAGCGGCGGCAGTGTCTTGGGGGTGAAGGTCGGAAGTACCAGATGGGAAAGTGCTTTGTCTCCGACGATCTGCCATAGAGTTCCCAGATTCAACGGGACACTTTTGTACGAATAGATATCATCCTCATCGAGGTTGAGATGTGAAAGCAGGAAATTCAGCAAACCTTTGTCTGCGCCTTCCATCAGTTCAAGGCGTATAAGAGAACCTTTGTTACGGGAACGCAGACCCTCCTGAAGGATTTCAAGAAAATCGTCTGCCTCTTCTTCTTCTATCTCGATGTCGGCATTTCTTGTCACCCTGAAAGAGGCAGAAGCAAGTTGGGTAAAGCCGGGGAAAAGTTCGGAAGAGAAATGCTGCACAACACTTTCTACAGGCACAAAAGTTTGTTCAAGCTGGATAAATCTCGGAAGAATACGGGGAATTCGGATCAGCCCGTGCTTAATGTTTTTTGAATCATCCTCGAGTGTCATTGCCAGACCGAAACTCAGGTTGTTCAGATGGGGGAAAGGATGTGTCGTATCTACGGCAATGGGAATGATGACAGGAAAGATTTCATTAAAAAAGACTTCTTCTATCTGTATTTTTTCATCTTTGTGCAAAGCATCGAAGTTTTTGACATGCACACCGTGTGTATGCAGCTCGGAAATGATGGATGTGTAACAGTTCTCCAGCACTTCCTGTTCTTTGTGCAGATAATTCCGTATGGCATCGAGCTGTTCTGTCGGCGTCAGTTTATCGGCACCGCTTTCCTGAATGCGTGCTTTGAACAGGGCTTTGAGCCCCGCAACACGGATCATGTAGAATTCATCCAGATTCGTTCCGTAAATGGCTAAAAATTTTAAACGTTCAAGCGGAGGAAGTTTTTCGTCGAGTGCCTGTGCAAGTACGCGGGAGTTAAATTGAAGCCATGAGAGTTCACGGTTGAAGTAGAGTTGTGATGAATTTAAGTCCAATGCCATGTAATTCGCCTGTATAATGTATATTTTTTGCGTATTATAGCGAATTTTTTGCAGGGTGGGAAATCATCATATCCTATAGGGGGTACCTGTAGGGTATTGTCCCGCGACAACACCATGAATATGAATTTTGTGTGTATGGTTTTTATCGTATCCCGTAAAATTACAGTTTTTTGACCTTTGCTATCTCATCGCGCAGTCGTGCTGCCTCTTCAAACTCCAGGTTCTTTGCCGCTGCAAGCATCTTCGCTTTAAGTTCCTTGACAAGCTGTTGTCGTTCGGCTTTGGGCATTTTGTCCAGTTTGCTGCGTTTGTTGTAGAGTTCACCTGCATCTTCGACTTTGAGATTGGTATCGAGTTCACGGATCGTGGTTTTGGGTGTAATACCGTGTTCTTTGTTGTAAGCGATCTGCTTTTCACGCCGTTTTTGTGTGACTTCAATGGTTGCTTTCATGGAATCGGTTATTTTTCTGGCATACATGAGCACGTGTCCGTTGGTATTTCTTGCTGCGCGCCCTGCGGTTTGGATAAGCGATGTTTTTGAACGCAGAAATCCTTCCTTGTCTGCATCGAGTATGGCAACGAGACTGACTTCGGGCAGGTCAAGTCCTTCACGCAGCAGGTTGATACCGACAAGAATATCAAATTCTCCCAAACGCAAAGAACGGATGACCTGGTTTCGCTCTATGGCGTCAAGGTCGGAGTGCATATAACGTACTCTCAAGCCAAGGTCATTGTAGTAATGTGTCAACTCTTCTGCCATTTTTTTTGTCAACACAGTGACAAGCACCCGTTCGCCCCGTTCTATCACCGGTTTCATTCGGTCATGAAGGTCTTCCACCTGATAGGTGGAATCTACCACTTCTATCAGTGGGTCAAGCAGTCCGGTAGGTCGTACAACCTGTTCTGCCACGACAGAAGAGAGTTCCAGCTCCAATGCGTTCGGTGTGGCGGAGACAAAAAGAAAGTGGGGTGCCTTGTTAATGTATTCGTCAAACATCAAAGGACGGTTGTCAAGTGCCGAGGGAAGTCTGAACCCATGGTCTACCAGTACTTCTTTCCGGCTTCTGTCACCGGCATACATACCCCGAAACTGAGAGAGAGAAACATGTGATTCATCGACGATCACCAGGTAGTCATCATGCATAGCTTCAAAATAGTCCATCATGGAGTAGGGAGTTTCACCGGGTTTTTTGCCTGTCAGGTGACGTGAATAATTCTCTATTCCCTTGCACATTCCTGTGGCTTCTATCATTTCAAGATCAAACTCGGTACGCTGTTTAAGCCGGTTGTATTCTATCATCCGGTCTTCCCTCTGAAAGTAGGCAAGCCGTTCTCCGAGTTCTTCTTCTATGGTATTGACGGCACGTGCCAGTTTCTCTTTGGAGACGATAAACTGGTTGGCAGAGTAGACGGTGACTTCTTTGAGGTCCTTGTTCTTCTCCCCTGTCAGGGAGTTAAATTCGTAGATTGCTTCCACCTCATCTCCGAAAAACTCGATGCGTATGGCAAATTCGTCCGAGTAGGCAGGATAAATGTCCACAACTTCGCCACTGACACGAAAATTGCCGATATCGAAGAATTCATCATTGCGCTTGTATCCCATATCGACAAATTTAAGCAGCAGTTCTTTCTGGTTGTATTCTTCACCCACAGTCAGTTTCTGTACAATGGTTTTGTAGTCTTCCGGTGAACCAAGCCCGTAATTGGCAGAGACCGAAGCGATGACTATGACATCATCATGGCTCAGCAGTGAAGCGGTGGTACTTAACCGAAGCCTCTCGAGTTCCTCGTTGACGGAAGAATCCTTCTCTATAAAAAGATCCTGTCTCGGAAGGTAGGCTTCGGGCTGGTAGTAGTCGTAGTATGAGATGAAATATTCTACATGATTGTTGGGAAAAAAACTTTTAAACTCGGAGTAGAGCTGCGCTGCCAGCGTCTTGTTGTGTGTCATAATAAGCGTAGGCTTTTTTGTCTTTTCTATGACTTTTGCCATGGTATAGGTTTTCCCTGAACCTGTCACTCCCAGCAGTGTCTGATACTTGTTCCCTGCTTCAATAGAAGTTGAAAGTGTCTCAATGGCAGTCGGCTGATCACCGGCAGGTTTGTAGGGACTGTTCACAGTAAAGTCTGGCATTTTCATCCTTTATTAGTATTATCTCTATCATTTATGAGGTAGGGTGTTGTACCCTACGGCTGCCATAGTATTCTTTTGGAGTGATTATATCGAACTAAACAATAAACTGATCATAAGGCTGTCAAGTTTCTCTTGAAGCAGAGAAGATAATATTTGATGTTGACTGGGCATAGAACTCTTCGCCTCTTTTTTAAATTATAGCATAGATGCTTAATTTCAACTCTTTTTGCTATTATAACACAACAAAATATTCATGGAGAAAAAGTATGAGCGCATTACATAGACTACAGGAAAAGATCACCCAATGGAAAGCAGATCATGAAGCGCTGAAAAGTGAAAATGAACAGTTGAAAACAGAGTTGGCAAGTGTATCCGGTTCGCAAAATGAAAAAGAGGCACAGATCGCACAGCTTAGAAGAGAACTGGAAGAAAAAGATGCGGAGATCGAAAAGATCATTGCACAGGTCGAGGCACTGCTGTCTTAAAGTTTTTTGAATCGGTAATGAAGGGTCAGGAATCATAAGTTCCACTCCTGTATTTCCGATTCGTCATTTGTAAAGCTAACACAAGGGATCAAATATGAAGAATGTTGGAGTGACTGTCTGCGGCAACCGGTATGAAATCAAACTCGAGGATGATTTTGCAGATTTTATCAATAAAGATCTTACAGAAGCCGGGGTGAATCTGCATACAGACAACAAACCGGACAAACTGCTTAAAGCCTACCTCCGCCTTGCGAAACAGGCTACATCCTATGAAGACGAGATCGAACTGCTTATTGAAACTTTGGATGGACTGTAAGGAATTGGGGCATCAGCCAATGCCTCATGATGTTTAGTTTCTGCTTCTCTTTACAAATGACTCTTCTGATTCATTCATTTCAAATTGTGTAATATCGCAATGGAATACAGGTTTTGGGTTCAGCTCGAAGTCATAACTCTCCAAACCGCTTTTTAAACGCTTTTTAAGCGGCGAACCTTGTTCTTTCTTTGTCTGGGACATCAGTACGGCAAAATGATTGTCATCATAGCGGCAAACCGTGTCGCTGTCTCTGGTAGCAGTGGCAAGTATATGTCCAACTTTTTGCAAAAGATGTTTTTGCTGTTTTTCATTATAGTCATCATTGGAGAAGTTATTGATAGATAAAAAGAGAATTGAAAGAGGAGTGTTTTCCCGTTTGGCCCTTTCTACAGCGGTATGAAGTCTGGCAAGGAAATACTTTTGATTGAAAAGGTGTGTATCATAGTCGTAAATGGCATGTTTTTTTATTTGCTGCTGAATGTACATTCTGGTAAAATAAATCAGCAGGAGTAAAAATACCATTGCTCCAATTATATTGATATAGAAAATGTTGCTCATTTTGTCCTGCTTGAGCAAAAGCATTTTATCGATCGTGAAACTGAGAGAATTTGCTGCTTTCCACTCTTTCAGTGCCAGGGGTTTATCCGGATTTTTTTTCAATGTATTCCACTGCTGCTTCAAACGGTTAAAATCTTTTTGGAGTGTTCTGCCTCCCACATAAAATTCTTTTTTATTATTGGATGTGATCCAGAGGCCAAGTTCTTTCAGGTTTTTGTCAATTTTCAGCTGTATTTGTTTTTTGGTCTGCTGATCGGATGTTGCCACAAAAGCAAGCATGTCACCACCGGTTTGGCTTACCTGTTTTATAGCAGTGGTGTCAGAGGCTAAATTCTGCATGGAAGAATACGTATAGTAAAAGCTGAAAGGAAGAAGCAGTACCCCCAAATAGAGCAATAAAGTAATACGATAAGTAGATAGATCCTGTTTCATTTTTTCTCCTGTTCTAAATATGAATACCCGATAATATCAATAGCTGACCAAAATACCATGTAAGGCCATCGGGAAGGCTTCACTATCCACTAAACTGCGTAACCTGTCACAATAATGGTTTGTACTGCTTCCGTAGTCAATGACCAGTGTTTCGGTATTGCTACCGTGATTGTCTATCTTAATGAGAATACAGTCGTTTATATCTTCTACTTTTATCTTTGCTCTGTAAGCACCTGTATCGACTGCTTCGCCTCTTCTTACCATATTGGCAATGCTGCTTGACATTTTCGACAAATTGGCCTCGGTATATCCTTTGGCTACTGCGTAGGAAGCTATTTCATTGGCAGCCGTCATAATATTCTGTGCTTTGGTTGAAAGTTTTGCATCCATTCTTGTTGCCGCAAATTTCGGTATGGCGATCCCTGCCAGCAGTGCAATAATAATGATAACAAAGATGAATTCTATGAGTGTGAAAGCTTCACGTGATTTAGACAGATACATAAAATCCATCCCCTTTTCTTTTATGCAATCATAAACAAGTTTGAAATATAAATTTAGTATAACTAAAAATTTGCATGCATGTCAAATAGGCAGTTGTATAAAAAAATATTATATATAGTGTGTATTTTATATTCATTAAAGATTACTATAGGTATAATTAGAGTAGACCAATTATTGAATTGGTACTAAAAAATTTCAGGAGTTAATCATGACTAACATGAGACGCGGATTTACAATGATCGAATTGATCTTTGTTATCGTAATTATCGGTATTTTGGCAGCAGTTGCCATTCCAAAACTGGCAGCGACAAGAGATGATGCAAAAGCATCTACAGTATTGAATAACCTTTCAACATGTATCAATGATGCAGGTAGTTCATATACAGCAACAGGGACTTTGAATCGTAATACAACGGCATGTAATGCTGTTTCAAGCTGTTTTGATGTGACAAATACAGGGGGTAACCTGACAGTTGCTAATAGTACTAATACTGATCCATATTGTGTATCTGCACAGAAAGCGGCAAACAAAAAAGGGATGAGAGGTACCCATGTGTTTGCCGGTACAGGTGTTTCTTACTAAGCTGCAGTTTCCCAAACTTACAGTCCGGTCTGTCTTTGCGCAGACCGGGTATTTCAGTACGGTTTTTTCCTATCTTCAATCTTTATCTATTCTCCATACCTTACTTCTGCTATAATAATATTTTATTGCACTATATGAAACCAAAGGCGATTTATAATGGATAATACATTTAAAAGATATATTCACTTTCCCCCGCAACAGCTCTCTTTTGCGAAGCTGTTTATTTATATTTTTATTGTTTATCTGTTTGGTGTACTGATTCGCCTGATACTGTTCTATCAAGCCGGACAGATCGGACCTCTTTGGGATGGCAGCGACCCCATCGCTATCTGGACGCCGGATGCAGGCCGGTATGGGTTTTATGCCAAAGAAATTCTTGCGGGTGTGGAATTGCCCTTTAGAGATGACTATCTGCTGGGCCACCTGATCGCTTTTGTATCGGGGTTCTTCCATCTGTCGTTGGACTGGACAATGGTACTGCTGCCCATTTTCATAGCACCTCTTATAGCCATCCCTATGGTAATGATCGGTACATCGATCAGACAGCCGGTACTGGGGCTGCTGAGTGCTCTTGTGGCTGTCAGCGGGACATTTTTCTATATGCGTACCCATATAGGCTATATGGATACCGATGGTGTCAACCTTTTTTTGATGATGATGGGCATCGCCTGGATCATTAAAGGGTTTGAACACAAAAGTCTGTTTTATACTTTTTTAGGGGCACTTGCCCTGCTGCTTTTCGGATGGTGGTACCATTCGGCACCGATTATCAATCTTCTTATCGTCCTGACTGCTTTGGTGTACCTGTTTCTTTATCATAGAAAAAACAAAACAATGCTTGGCGGTTTTATCCTGCTGGTATTGGCCATAGCCCCTGCAGCAGTCCTGACAAAGCTTGTCGTCATCGTACTGTTTTATAGCTTTTTTTCTGTACTGAACCGGTATGAGAAGGTAGACCATCGTTTTTACTGGATACTGCTGTCGATAGGGTTTGTGGCAGCACTGTTTTTGGTGCATCCGGATCAATATATCCACAGGGCTGTAACCTATCTGACACCGGCAAATGAAAAGATTTTCAGCGGAAAGGGCATTACCTATCATTATCTCAATGACTTGAAGTTTGTCAGTGAAGTGGGCGGTGTTGATCTGTGGAAAGCCTATGCTCCACTTTTTATTTCGGTGATCTATGTACTGGTGGCAACCGGCGGATACTTTATTATGCTTACAGCCTACCCATTGATGCTGTTGACACTTCCTTTGATGATTTTGGGATATATGTCGACCTGGGCAGGCTTACGCTTTGCAATGTATGCAACGCCGGTACTGGCGTTTGGTTTTGTCTATCTGCTTTTTTTGTTCAAAAATATACTGTTGAAACGATATGAACGTTCCTGCTATGTCCGTCGTCTTCCCTACTACGGGACAACGCTGGTTTTGCTTCTCATGATATATAATATTTTTGCCTTCAATACCTCTGCGGCAATGGGCTTGCAGTTTTACAGCTGGGACAAGGCACTCCTGAAATCTTTTTCCAAAAACCTCAGTAAAAAAGACACCATTGTAACATGGTGGGATTACGGCTGGCCGCTTTGGTACTATACGGGATATAACAATACACTGACAGACAATGGCTATCATGGCGGTCCGGATTCGCATCTGGTTGCACAGATACTTTTGAGTGATGACCCTTACTTTACAGCAAATGCTGCACGATATCTCAGTTATTACCGACCGCCGTCGAACAGTGCAGGAGCAGGGTTTACCCTGCCGAAACTGGCAAAAGATCATAACCTGACCAAGCTTTTCAAGTCATTTCATCAGCAAAAAAAGATTTCTTTACCCGGAGAAGAAGGTAACGTCTATATTATACTTCATCAAAATATGTTAAGCTATATTGGAATTCTAATGAAGTATGCCTATTGGGATTTCAGAGGAGGTAAATATAAGGCAATGCCTATCTACAAAGCCACACCAGTTACAAGGCCTTTTTCCCATAATTACAGTTTGTTGGAGGGATACAGCTATATTCTTGACAGCAGTGACGGTATGGTAGTAGACGCAAACGGGAACAAAACACCTGTCAATACTCTGATGATTGCACAAAACAATACGCGCAAAGAGTCTTTTTCCTTTCATAAGAATTCCAATATGAATTTACTCGATGCAAAAGGATTGCTGCTCTGGATGAACAAAAAAGCTTACAATGCTTTTTACATACAGGCAATGCTGCTGGATGTCTATGACCACAAGCTGTTTGAAAAAGTGGGTGAGACAGGAAGAATGAAGATTTTCAGGGTTAAGCGGGCAAATGAATAATATAAATACAAAAAGGGGAAAACAGTCATGAAAAATGCATTTACAATGATCGAGCTTATCTTTGTCATAGTGATCATAGGAATACTGGCAGCCATTGCCATACCCAGACTTGCTGCAAGCAGAGATGATGCCAAAACCAGCAAGGAGCTGAACAATCTGTCAGTGTATCTGAACGATATCACAACCTATTATATGGCAACAGGAAATGTATCGGCAAACCATACCAATGTCAAGTTGAACTGTTTTGCACCAAATGTATTGATAGCCAATCAGACTTTGTCACTTTCTGTTGCAAATGGCGGGAGTGATGATGGCAAACCTTACTGCGACGCTGCACAGAAGGCGGCTGCCCAAAAAGGATTGGAGGGAACCAAGCTGATTGTGTTCGGCGGGGCTCTGATTTCATATTAGTGCTTATTCTTTTACCGGGTGCAGATTTCCGGCTGAGTCGGAAGGTATGACCCATAAAGCAAAAGCGACAGCCAGATAGACGGATGTCTGAACAAAAAAATAAATGCCGCCAAAAAGCCCTGTAATGCTTAAAGAAAGAAGAACCAGACCTGCAGCAATATGATATTTTTCCGCAGAGACAGGTTTGTGCAAATGCAGCAGTACCCCGTATCTGACAGCCCGATAGAGTAAAATAGCAAAAAGGGCCGTACCGACAATACCCCATTCTCCAAGCATCTGCAATATAAAGTTATGGGCATGAACCACATCTGTATGTCTGTGCAGATAAAAAAAATAGCTTTGCGGCCCGGTACCCAGAAGCCAATGTCCCTGAAGTTCTTTCAGTACAAGGGACCACACTTCGAGACGACCGGTCAGAAGGTGGTCCAAAGAACCCGCCTGAAATGTTTTGTTCAGAGCATGGAAAAAATAGTCAAGGTTTATCAAATGAAAGTAAGTAGTTGCAGACAGCGACAAGATGGAAAAAGCTCCAAACCAGATAAGTGTTTTCCCAGAAATGTTTTTTCTAAAGTAAAACAGACATATAAGCAATGTAATAATGCTTCCAAGAATAGCTGCACGGCCTCCCAGCCACAATAAAAAGACAAACAGGGATCCTATGAGAAAAAGGGAAAAATATTTTGTTTTCTTCATAAAGAGAAATGCTACAGCAAATCCTATAGCTGTCTCTACCTGATACCCGATTCTATGCAAATGAGTATTTAAGATCAGCTTGTCTGAGCGCATACTGAAAACATGCTTCTCTGCTTCCAGGTGGGGGAAAGCAAAATGGATGTAGATAAAATAGCCCATAACAACCAGTGTGGAGAGGATGACAGCAGCAAAGATCATACGGTAACTGACAGTGTTTTGGGCAAAAAAATCCCATAGAAACAGGAAAAAAAGAAAATGGGTAACCGTTTCTGCCAGTCGCATGGAAGCCAAAGGGTTTTGCCAACTGTAAACGGGAGACAGCAGGTAGGAGGAAACAACAACGGTCAGCCACAAAACAGACAGAAGGGTAACAAATCTATAATTTTTCCAAAATTTTTTCAGAGACGGAAGCTTTTGGTACAGGACAATATATGCGAGCATAAAAAGCCATTCAAGTTTTACTGTCTGCCAGGTACTGTTGATCCAGAAAGAAGTATCTGACAGGTTGCTGCCGACCCCCAGGCCGATCCAGAACAGAATGGCACTGAGCATTGTGGCAAGCAAGAAAGATTTTCTTGACTCCGATAAAGGTAAAAAAAGATTTTTGTGTTTCATATTTTTCCTGATGCTAAACCGTTGGGTCAAATTATATCAGGATATAGGCTAAATATGGCATCACCGTGTCATTTTTTGATAAATACGGGATGATCAAAAAGCATAGAAGATAAGTGCTTTTAGGTATAATCGTTTATTCTTTTGACGAGGCTCATACATGACAAATATTATTTTATGTGGGGGAAACGGAACAAGGTTGTGGCCGCTTTCCCGTGCACTTATGCCTAAACAATTTGTAAAACTGTTTAATGACAAATCTCTGTTTCAATTAACGGTAGAAAGAAACTCCAGGATATGCGAACGCCAGTATATCGTTTCCAATGCAGAGCAGTATTTCCTTGCGCTCGACCAGCTTGAAGCATTGGAGAAGAAAAACAGCCAATACCTGCTGGAGCCCATAGGCCGCAATACTGCACCGGCTATTGCGCTGGCCTGTTTTTCACTGAACCCTGAGGAAATTGTATTGGTCACGCCTTCGGATCATCTTATTAAAAATGAAACAGCCTATGCCCGTGTACTTGAACAGGCGAAAGAATTTGCTTTGAATGATGCCCTGGTAACTTTTGGTATCAGCCCTGCCTTTCCGGAAACAGGATTTGGATACATTGAAGCAGATGGTTATGATGTCAAAGCTTTTCATGAAAAGCCGGATGCCGAAACTGCGGAATCCTACTATAAGGCAGGCAATTATTATTGGAATTCCGGGATGTTCTGTTTCAAAGCAGGTATTTTTTTGGATGAACTCCAAAAATATGCCCCGGCAATCTACAGTGCTTCACTGTATGCCTATGAAAATGCGAACAAAGAGGGAATAATGGTTCGGATCAAACATCAGGATATGATGAAGATACCGGATAACAGTATCGACTATGCGCTGATGGAGAAATCAGACAGGGTAAAGGTCATTCCCTCCGATATAGGGTGGTCGGATGTAGGCAGTTTCGATGCTTTGGCAGAAGAACTGCCAAACGATGAAAACAATAATTTCATACTTGCAGACAAAGTGGTGGAACTGGTAGATATTGAGGATAGTATCATTGTAGATACTCCTGATGCACTGCTCATTTCCAAAAAAGGAAGTTCGCAAAAAGTAAAGGAGGTCGTCACTCGGCTAAATGGACACAAGGGAAACTTGACCAGGCTGCACAATCTTGTACACCGTCCCTGGGGAACATATGAAGTGCTGTATACCCATGAGAACTACAAGATCAAGCGCATTGTGGTAAATCCGGGCAAGAGACTCTCGCTGCAAAAACATTTGCACCGGAATGAACATTGGATCGTAGTCAGGGGAGAAGCTACGGTACAGGTAGGTGATACGCTTAAAACCATTTATGAAAATGAATCAACCTATATCGAGAAAGAGAAGCTGCACAGACTGTCGAACAAGACGGATGAACCTATCGTTCTGATCGAAGCACAGGTAGGAAGCTATACGGGAGAAGATGATATAATTAGAATAGAAGATGACTACAGGAGAGCAGACAATGGGTAAAGTAGCATTGATCACAGGTGTGACAGGGCAGGATGGTGCCTATCTGTCAGAATTTCTTTTAAAAAAAGGATATATCGTCCATGGTATCAAAAGACGTTCAAGTCTTTTCAATACGGACCGTATTGACCATCTCTACCAGGATCCTCATATCAAGAACAGGGATTTCATCCTGCATTACGGTGATATGACGGACAGTATGAACCTGACACGTATCATACAGGAAGTGCAGCCTGATGAAATTTACAATCTGGCAGCGATGTCGCATGTTGCTGTTTCTTTTGAAACACCGGAATATGTTGCCAATGCAGACGGCACCGGGACACTGCGTATTTTGGAAGCAGTGAGGCTGCTGGGCCTTGAGAAAAAGACCAGGATTTACCAGGCTTCTACTTCCGAACTGTATGGAAAGGTTCAGGAGGTACCGCAAACTGAGAGCACCCCTTTTTATCCGCGTTCTCCCTATGCCGTAGCGAAAATGTATGCCTACTGGATCACGGTAAATTATAGAGAAGCCTATGGCATGTTTGCCTGCAACGGCATATTGTTCAACCATGAATCTCCGGTACGGGGAGAAACATTCGTGACACGGAAAATCACCCGGGCTGCATCGAAAATAGCATTGGGACTTCAGGCAAAGCTGTATCTTGGAAATCTTGATGCAAAAAGAGACTGGGGACATGCAAAAGATTATGTGCGTATGATGTGGATGATCCTGCAGGCAGACGAACCTGAAGACTGGGTGATCGCCACAGGGAAAACCACGGCAGTACGTGATTTTGTCCGTATGGCGTTTGCCTATGTGGGAATAGCGCTTGAATTCAAAGGGAAAGGCGTTGATGAAGTCGGTTACATAAAATCGATCGATCAGGCACGCATGCAGATGCTTTCCCTGGACGGTAAACACTTGACCACGGGCACTCCTGTTGTTGCAGTGGACAAAAGATACTTCAGGCCTACAGAGGTCGATATGCTGCTTGGAAACCCTGCCAAGGCAGAACAGAAACTTGGCTGGAAACGTGAGTACAGGCTTGAGGAACTCGTGAACGATATGATGGCTTCAGATCTGAAACTGATGCAAAAAGACCTCTACCTCAAAGAGGGTGGGTATAAAATTATGAGTTATTTTGAATAAAAGCATGCATAAAAACAGTAAAATTTATGTGGCTGGGCATAGAGGTCTGGTTGGTAGTGCTATACTTAAAAACCTGCAACAAAAAGGCTACACAAATCTGGTTTGCAAAACACATCAGGAACTTGATCTTACAAACCAACAAGCCGTAGCCGATTTTTTTGAAACAGAAAAGCCTGAATATGTTTTTCTGGCAGCTGCCAAAGTAGGGGGGATTGTTGCAAACAACACTTACAGGGCAGAGTTCATCTATAAAAACCTCCAGATACAAAAT
>NZ_WGDD01000021.1 GCF_015493435.1 Sulfurovum sp. | reverse complement strand
GTTCATTGCCCATTTGCTTGAGTCCAATTCCTGGCTGGTCTTTGCAGGGGCTTTTCTTTCGGGAAGCATTACGGCCGCGGCTCCCTGTTCTCTGGTCGCGGTACCATTGCTTGTAGGAAGTGCGGTTGCCCTGAACAAAGACCTTGAAGGCAGAAAAAAAGTGCTCTATACCTACGCGTTCACGGCACTTTTTGCTTTGGGTGTAGCGGTAAGCTTTTCCATTTTGGGGCTGGTCGTGGCAAAGTTCGGAGGCTTTTTCTCCATTGCACCCCTGTGGGCCTACTTTACCGCCGGTACGCTGAGCATTCTCATCGCTCTGTATGCCTTCGGCTATTTGGGAGAGGTCGATAAATCGGCTATCATCCACAGGCTGGTACGCTACAGGCTTTTCGGCGGTTTGCTCATCGGCCTGATCTTCGGACTGGTCAGTACACCGTGTGCCTCGGCACCGCTCTTTGCCATTATGTCCCTGGCCGGCAGCAGCGGGTATGTCTATGCCTACGGGCTCATTCTTACCTTCGCACTCGGCCACTCTCTGCTGCTGCTTGCGGCAGGTGTCTCGGTCGGTTTTGCCCAGAGTGTTACCTCAAGCAAAACGATGGTAAAACTTTCAGACTGGCTTAACAAAGGATTTGCACTGCTTTTACTGGGGTTTGGTGCCTATTTTTACTATGAAGCGTATTTACAATTTTAGGAGAAAAAAATGAAGAAAAGTATGATTTTGGGTATAGCGCTCACCTTGGGCTTGAACGCAGTAGAGATGCATGGGCGCCCCATGCTGGAAGCAACACCGTTTGTACAGGCAAAATCAGTTGTAGGGAAAGGCAAGCCCGTATTGTTTGAAGTAGGATCGGATTCGTGCAGGAGCTGCCGTACGATGGGAAAAAGGCTTTATGCGCTCAGCAAAGAGCATCCCGGCTATCTTATCAGGTTCATTAATGTCAAGAAAGAGCGGGAGGCAGCAACAGCATTAAAGGTCATGATGATACCGACACAAATCTTTTTTGACGGAAACGGAAAGGAAGTGTATAGGCATGTAGGTATTCTGGAAAATACTGAATTGGATATGCTTTTGAAAAAATATCAATTTTAAATAATGGGAATAAAATGATTAGCCACATACGCAAAACCGACGAAAAACAGCGCTGGCTCTTTGCCTCCACTTTGCTCAATGCCGCACTGGCCGCGGCCAAACTGGGATGGGGATGGATGATGGGTTCCACCCTCGTTGTCGCGGACGGCATTCATTCCATTTCTGATGTGTTCGGGGCGCTGCTTATTTTCCTTGCACTCTTTTTTGCTGCCCACAAATCGGAACGTTTTCCCTACGGACTGCACAAACTCGAAGACTTGGCAGCGGTTCTTGGCGGTCTGGGCATTCTCTACGCGGGATACGAGATCGTCAATTCGGTTTTTTTTGAAGCAGGGATAGAAACACCCCGGGAAGTTTGGACGACCATAGGCTTCATACTGGCGATCATTCTGGTCCAGTTCATCTTTTACTTTTTTGAACTTAAAGCCGCACAGCGTCTGAAGTCTCCGGGGGTAAAAGCAGATGCCATCAACTGGCTGGGTGACATTGGGGCAGGGTTCATCGTTGTTATCGGTCTGGCAGCCCATCACTACGAAATCCCCTATGCGCAGGAAGCAGCTGTCATTATTATTGTTATAATGATTCTCGCAGGTGCGTATGATGTCCTAAAAGAGGGACTTTTATCGCTACTGGATGCAGCTGATATAGAAATGAACGATACCCTCCGTAAAATAGTGATGACGGAGCCGGATATTACCAATATCAAACGACTGAATGTACGCAAATCAGGCAGCGTCTATTTTGCCGATATCGAGTTGAACGTTGCGGAGGTCAATGCGGCGAAAGCGCACAGCAGTATCGATGCAGTAGTCAATGAACTGCACCGAAAAATACCATCATTGGAAGCTGTCACTATCCACTATGAACCGGAGCATCCGCCGTATGAAACCATTGTAAAACTGCTTGACGAAGACAAAAAGCATTTAAGTACCCATTTTGGCCGTACCACCTGGCTGGAAATCACCCATGTCACACAGGATGAACAGCAGGTAAGCCAGAAGCTGGTTAAAAACCCTGCGCTCGATGCACCTAAAGGAAAAGCGTTCAGGCTTATCGCCTATCTGCTCTCTATCCACACGGACAGGGTCATTATGGGAAATGCAGATCTGGATGAGAACATTCTGACATTATTCGATGCCCTTGATATTGAAATAGGGTATCAGGGAGAACCATAAGAGATTTTTTGAGCAGTAACGATGGCAAATTTTTCAAATAAAATATTCTTTCAGAAAATATTAAAAAAATTAGAGATATAATTAACTAACCAGTTGGTTAATATTTTATAAGGAACAAATATGCAAAATAACAGTTATGCAACGCATCTCAGCAGGTCAGACAGCAATGTCCTTCTGAATTCGGTCTATCACTGGATGATGATAGGCCTTCTTATCTCCGGGCTCAGTGCGTTTATGGTCATTCACAGTACGGCATTGCTTCATTTGATTTTTGGCAATCCCTACATGATCTGGGTGCTTTTTCTCATAGAGTTGGGGCTTGTTATTGCCATTTCGGCAGGTATCAACAAAATGGATGTCTCCACAGCACGCATCCTGTTCATTCTGTTCTCTGTCGTGGACGGTATGACACTGGCAAGTATTTTCCTTGTGTACACGGAAGCATCGATAGTCACGACCTTTTTCATCGCGGCCATGACTTTTGGCGTGATGAGCCTTTACGGCTATTTTACCGATACAGACCTGAGTTCATGGGGCAATCTTCTTTTTGCAGGACTCATAGGGATCATCATTGCGCTTGTTGTGAACTTCTTTCTGCAAAGTCCTATGTTCGAATGGTGGATCAGTGTGATCGGTGTGATCATATTTGTCGGACTCACCGCCTATGATACCCAGAAGATCAAAGCCATGGGTGAAACAATGGCAGATGAAAGTTCACAAAGCTTAAGCCGTGTAGCGATCGTCGGCGCACTGGCACTTTACCTTGATTTCATCAACCTCTTTATTATGATGCTGGAATTTTTTGGCAACAGAAGAAATTGATGGCAAGCAGGAGAAATTTTGAAACTGAGCGAGTTGCAGACGGGGCAAAATGCGATCATCAAATCGATCGGTGATCTTGGTGGGCTTAAAGACCGTCTGATGGAGCTGGGTGTACTGTGCGGTGAGCCGGTACAGACCGTACGGGTCGCTCCATTGGGTGATCCTATCGAGATCAGAATAGGAAATGAACAGCTTGCTTTGCGCAAGGAAGATGCCCAAAAAATAGAGGTTGAAATGATTTCCCGGACCAAATACCCTGAAAGAAAGGGACTTTCTTGATCTGTATTACATTTGCCGGTAATCCAAATACCGGTAAAACGGCACTGATCAATGCCATTGCAAAAAGTGATCTGGAAGTAGGCAACTGGCCCGGTGTCACGGTTGAAAAAAAAGAGGCAAAATTTACCTACAGAAAAGAAAAAGTCACGCTGCTCGATCTTCCCGGAACCTATACCCTCAGCCCGTATTCACTCGAAGAAAAAGTGACCAGAGATAT
>NZ_WGDD01000020.1 GCF_015493435.1 Sulfurovum sp. | reverse complement strand
TCTTCCAGTCCAAAGAGCTCAGAGACAAGTACCCGTTTAAAGAGTGATTCCCGATCCAGTTCTGAAGCAAGTGCAATGATCTTCTCTCCTTCCTTGTCGTAAATGTCCCATGCCCGGTCCCATGAGATGACACTGTTTAGGAGAGGAAACATCAAATGTTTGCCTAAAAAGCGTTTGGCAGGTGATATGCCCTCTCCAGATTTCCCAAGGTCGGTAATGATATTTTGTGAATCTTCTTCAAGCATACTGCTTCCTTTTTTTTGTCAGTATAGAATATTTGGAGGATCCGGTGTATAAGAAACGATGCTATTTATATCGGTTTTCTTCCCTGTACTGTTTTGGTGTACTTTTACAATATTTTTTAAACTGAACGATGAACCATGAAGCGGTACTGTAGCCGCAGTCGCATGCTATCTGCGTAATGCTCTTGTCCGTGGTCGCAAGAAGGAATCTGGCTTTTTCCATACGCTTTTTGTCGATCCAGGTCTTGGGCGTTTCCCGGAAATGTTTCTGAAACTGCCTGTGAAACTGTGAGGGCGACATCCGCATTAACTGCTGCATATCTCTTACGGTGTATAGGATGTCGATGTTCTCTTCAAGAATGTACCGCATACGTTCTTTAGATGTTTGCAGGATATGTTGGAAAAAAGTATCCATTTGTGCAGTAAAAGAGTGGTAGAACTCCAAAAGAAGCAACTCGAACTTCAGCTTTAAAAGAGCGCTGTGATACGCTTTTTTCTGATGCAGGGTAGAGATTATGGAGTCCAGAAACGGCGAAACATGATCATGTTTCGCATAATTGACAACCTTGATATGGTGAGCCTTGCAATGGGGATGTATGCTGTATTTTTTCAGAAACTCTATGATGTAACGGTCATCGAAAAAAAAGGTAAGTGATCTATAGTCATTGGAATTACGGTTGGTAAAGTAATTCCCCTGAGCGAAGAAGATGGCATGGTCTTTTTCAATTTTAAAGTTTCGGCCATTCATTTGAACCTCTTTGTGCCCCGATTGAATAAGTGTCAACCCATGCATGGTGTTTCTTACCAGTACTTTGCCGGTGTGGGAATGCATCCTTTCAATGTAAAGGTTGTCATCAAGCTGCATGAGTGTCGGTTCTTTTTTCTCAATGAGATAATTGGGGATAGTGACTGTCATAAGGTCAATTATAGCGTTTTGTGTGATAGAATGACAAGAAAAAGGCTTGTAGATAGAATGCAGTTGGAAAATATAGTCCCTTGGGGACGCAGCAAAAAAGAGTATATGGAAATGTTCGATCTTACGCAGGGGGATATCTTGAACAAAAAGATACTCGGATGCGGTGACGGGCCGTCGAGTTTCAATACGGAAGTGGACTATGACGACGGCAGTGTGGTCTCCATCGACCCGCTGTATGCCTACAGCAAAAAAGAGATCATGCAGCGCATAGATGAGGTGGCAGGCGAGGTGATAGATCAGGTCAGGGCCAATGAAGACCATTTCGTCTGGAAGAACATTCCGGATCTGGAGTCGCTTGAGCACATACGCATCGAAGCGATGATGGAGTTTCTGATGGATTATGAGGATGGGAAAGAGGAGGGCAGGTACATCAATGCGTCTTTGCCGGAGCTTCCCTTTGAAGAGGGGAGTTTCGACCTGGCTCTGAGTTCGCACTTCCTTTTTCTTTACAGTGAGCACATGGATGAAGCCTTTCATAAAGAGGGCATCGATGAGATGCTTCGGGTCGCCAAAGAGGTACGCATTTTCCCTCTTTTGACCCTGACGAACGAAAGATCACCTCATATTGATACTGTCATCAGGCATCTTCAGGAGCAGGGCTGTCATACGGAGATCGTCAGGACCGGGTACGAGTTCCAAAAAGGGGCCAACGAGATGCTGAAGATCACGAGAGCGTAGAGAGAAGGAATAGATGATGTACGAACCGGAACCCCGCATAGACACACAATTGACAGCCGAAGAGCTGAACGACCTTTACAAGGCCAAGATGATCCTGGAAAATCCCGGCTTTGCCATGAAGGTAGCCGGTTACATAGGGAAGCCCATAGAGTTCGCCATCGACAAGATAGACTCTGAAACGCTTAACCAGGCGACTTCGAAAGCCCTGGGCAAAGCACTGGATATCGCCATAGGCAGTCTGAATGAAGAGAACGGTACGCCCCCTTCAAACCTGAAGCACAAGGTACTGGCAGGCGGCAGCGGTGCAGTGGGCGGTTTTTTCGGTCTGTCGGCACTGGCCATAGAACTGCCCGTTTCCACGACCATCATGCTGCGGAGCATAGCCGATGTGGCACAGTCCCAGCAGCATGACCTGAACGATATGGAGACCAGGCTCGCCTGCCTGGAAGTCTTTTCTCTGGGAAGTACGAAGAGCAGTGATGACGATGCCGGTGAAAGTGCCTACTTTGCAGCGCGTGCCACACTGGCGTTTGAGATGAGAGCTGCGCTGCAGAGTGTCTCGCACATGAGCAGCCAAGCCATACAGGATGCCCTTGCCAAAGGCCAGATGCCCATACTCATCAAATTCATCAATACCATTGCGTCGCGTTTCGGCATTGTGGTGTCGGAAAAAATGGCGGCACAGACTATTCCTCTCGTAGGCGCCGCGGGCGGCACGGCGCTCAACCTGATGTTCATCGACCATTTTCAGGATATGGCGGAGGGGCACTTCACCGTGAAGCGGCTGGAGAAGAAGTATGGCAGCGGGAAGATAGAATCGCTCTATAAAAGCCTTGTCCTGCAGGGCTGACAGGGGACAGAGATGCTGAAAAAAGTTAGTTGTATTAACATAGAACACCAAGCCATTTTCAAAAATGCAACTTTGATTGCATATCATGCACCCACTTGAAAATGAAGTCGATGTCCTGCTTGATACTGCAACAAAAGCAAAGATCGTCAAACTGCTCAAGAAAGATTATGTCAAGACAGACAAAGAGACACTGCTGAAAACATTTAACGAATCGTAGCTACAGCCTCGTTTCACGGAGCATCTGCTCCATCTACATCTACATCTCAATAATCTTACCCCCTTTTTTTTCATCCCGGATCATGTGATAAACCACACACAGGTGACTATTTCAGAATTCAGATTAATTTTTCGGTAATGAAAGTATGCTATAACACGGCTTTATTTTTATGATAAGAGGTATTTAAGATGAATAGACGTGATGCAATCAAGCAGAGTGCCAAAATGCTGTTACTGGCATCTGCAGCAACAGATAGTGTTTTGGCAGGAGAAAAGAAAGAAACTTCCGGCAGTGTATCACGCATGCCTTTGGAAAAAAATGCCCCACACATTGTGGTTGTCGGCGGTGGTTGGGCAGGACTCTCTTTTGCCAAGCACATCAAAGAGTATGTACCTGATGCAGCAGTGACACTGGTAGAGAAGCGGGACATATTCGTCTCCTGCCCTGTCAGTAATGCCTGGCTGGTCGATATGGTCGATATGGATTTCCTGACCCACAGTTTTATTGATGCGTCCAATAATGGAAACTACACATATCTGCAGGCTGAAGCGACAGACCTTGCCAGTCAACACAATGTACTGCAAACCACAAAAGGTGCATTGCATTATGACTATCTTGTTTTTGCTACAGGCATTGAATATGACTACTACAACTGGTGCAAGGACAATCCCGCGCTTGAAACAAGACTGAGACGGGAGTATCCGGCAGCATTCATACCCGGCTCTGAACACTTGACACTGAAACGAAAAATAGAACGTTTCAAAGGCGGCAACTTTATTCTTACCGTACCGAATGGAAACTATCGGTGTCTTGCTGCCCCCTATGAACGTGCCTGTCTTTTGGCAGACCACATTAAACGGCATAAAATAGACGGTAAAGTCATTGTTCTGGATGCAAATAATACTGTGACTATCAAAGAAGAGGGATATTTGAGTGCGTTTAAAGATCTTTATGCCAAAGAACTTGTCTATATGCCGGAATCAAAGATTGATACGATCGATCTGGATAAAAAAATTATAGAAACAGAGTTTGATGAGATACCGTTTGAAGATATGAGTTTTTACCCCAATGTACGTGCACCGAAGCTTCTGGAAAAACTGGGGCTGACTACACAAACACCCTATAACCGTATTGAAGCAAATCTGGATGTGTACACTAACCGTTTTAAAGGACACAGAAATATATTCGGCTGTGGAGATATCCGTCCGATGGGTTTTTCAAAATCAGGAAATACAGCCTATACAGAAGGTGAAAATGTCGCCCGCATGGTCGCTGAAGATATCCACCATAAAAAGATGACATGGGTTTCTCCCACAACATTTTGTGTTTCAGTCATCTCTAAAAAACCAAAATATGAAATGACACTGGTCTCAACGTACAAATATGGAGAACACGGAGAGACGGAATTTGCCAGTTCTGCAACTGATGAAGCATGGAAAACAAATGGGCTTGGAAAAGCCAATGCCCAGTTTTCCTGGGCACAGTCCATGTATGACAATATGTTTTATGTTTAGGCTTTTTTGATGACAGGATTTTAAATGCAACGCGCATACTGTCTTGACTGTACGGGTAAATATGCGGGGCTGTTTGCAGTGGTAAAGAGAAGCAGGGATGCGCATAAAAGTAAAAAATCAGTTTGTTCTGATAATGCTAAAATAAATCTCTAATGATGTTGATATTGGAGACTAGCATCATCAAGCACTTTATAAAAATACATTTTTTAGGTAGAATTATCCCAGATGGATACTGTAATGTATCAAAAATGGGGGATATTCATGGCAAAAAAACTCTTTTTTATGATAGGTGCGGCACTTTTTGCAGGGGTGCTGGGCTTTAAACTTTTTGGACTGACGGAGTTACAGTCTCTCTTTGTCGGTCTCCTGGCAGCGGTTCCGTTTGTGCTGATCTCCGGTAAACCTGCCCGTGTATCCGCAAGCACTTCCCCGAAGAAAAAAGAAGAACCGTTGCCATGCACAGACGAGTACCGGCTGCTGGAAAAAAAGTTCAAGGCTGTTTCTGAAAAAGCCGAGAAGCTCGAATATGAAAAGAAAACGACCGAGATGTTCCTTGCCAGTATGTCACATGAGATCCGTACCCCGCTGAACGGGATCATCGGTTTGACTGAAGTACTTGACGGTATGGACCTGAACGAAGAACAGAAAGAATTTGTTTCAATGATACGGGAGAGTTCCAACAACCTCCGTGTGATCGTCAATGATGTGCTTGAAGTTTCCAAACTCAATGCCGGCAAGATGGAGCTTGAGAGTATTGCTTTTTACCTTGCTTTCAAGATCAAAGCATCGGTTGGTCTTTTTATGCCAAAGATCAAAGAGAAAGAGATAGCGCTCAATACTTTTGTCAATCCAAAGATACCGCAGCAGGTCGTGGGTGATCCTACACGTTTGTCACAGGTACTCAATAACCTGATCAGCAATGCATTGAAATTTACTCCCAAAGGCGGGAAGATCAGCATCACATCGGAATTTATCGGTCGGGAGGGAGACAATATACGTTTAAAGATCTCTGTGAGCGATTCAGGTATAGGTTTGAGCAAAGCACAGCAGAAAAAGATATTTGAAGCGTATTCCCAGGCGAGTGCAAGTACGACCAGAAAATCGGGTGGAACAGGACTGGGGCTTACCATATCAAGAAAGATCATCCACTCCATGGGCGGAGAGCTTGCCGTAGAGAGCGAAGAGGGCAAAGGCGCAACATTCTACTTTACCATTACGCTGAAGGAAGCACCGGCTTCGGCGGTGGAGACCGAAGTTCTGCCGGAAGAGTTTGCCGAAATCCCGGTGGAAAAACCCGCAGTTGAAACACCTGTCAGGGAGCTTCAGGTACTGGTGGCAGAAGACAATCCCATCAACCAGAAACTCATTCAGGTCGTCCTGAAGAAAATGGGCCTGAAAGTGACACTGGCCGACAATGGTGAGAAAGCTGTGGAAGCGCGCAGGGCAAACCATTACGATATGATCTTCATGGATATCCAGATGCCGGTCATGGGCGGTGTGGAAGCAACGCATGAAATACTGGCTTACGAAAAAGAGCAGGGTATACCGCATATTCCCATCATTGCGCTGACAGCCAATGCCCTTTCGGGAGACAAAGAAAAGTATATGAACGAAGGAATGGATGACTACACGACCAAACCCCTGGATGTAAAGTCCATTGAAAAGCTGGTGGATAAATACTGTCGAGGGTAAAAGAATTCCGGAAAAGTTTGATATTGAATTGTGGTGTAATACTGATTTCAAGAATTGGATTATTTTGTTCAATTAAGACGAATTTGTTTTTATGTTATAATAATTGTATGAAAAAAAGATTGGATCAGATCATCAGTATTATTGGCAGATTGGGTAGAAAATATGAAAAAGAAGGTTTTGAAATTGTCGGAATATTCGGTTCTTATGCACGCAAAAATGCAAATGAGCATAGTGATATAGATATTGCCTATAAGTTGGACTTTCCTCTTTTTGACCAAAAGTACAAGGGAGGATTTGCAAAACTGCTTCGCATAGAAGAAATTCAAAAAGAATTGCAGCATATACTCCAGATTAAAGTAGATCTCTCTCCCATTGATACACCTAATAAAAAATTTTATGAAGAATTAAAAAAAGATATTATTTATGTCTGATCCAAAATTACGACTTGAAAAAATCATAGAAAGTATAGAAGATATTAATTATATTTTACAAGAATTTGATGTAAAAATCACCGAAGCTATTGACAACAAGATTATTAAACCTGCGATTCGAATGCATTTGGTAAAAATAGCAGAGCAGTTCTCAAAATTGAAAGATGAAAATGCTTTTAAAGTGCTTGAACAATTTTCAGATACTGACTTACGTGGCATCAATGCAGTCAGAAACTATATTGCACATGATTATGACAGTGTAGATGATCATATTATTGAGGATGTGATCAGGTTTGATTTACCAAATATAAAAAAAGATGCTGTAAGTATTCTACTTCAATTGAAAGATCAATAAATGCTTATCCAAATAAGCAGATACAATGATCGCTATAGTTGCAATTTTTCAAAAATGATGCGGGGCAAGGCATAAGCCTTGCCGCGGCAGATCACTTGAGTGCTTTTTTCAGCTGTCTTTCGATGACGCCGGGTGTGCTGGAGATCTTCATGAATTCACCCAATGAAAGGAGCGGGTAGGAAATAGCGAGATAGTATTTTGCATGGAGTGCATAGACTTTGCCGTTTTCGATGAGAACGGTGTAGGGAAGGACCAGGGCCTTGTCTTCACCGATGGTCTCGATGAACTTTTCCGAAGCTTTGGACATTTTTATGCCCACAAGCACAGCACCGTTTGGCAGCTTGAGTGTAAAAAGTGTTTTTTTGCCCTTGACACCGCTCTTGTCAAATTTCAGCATATCTTCATAGTATGGCATGGAAAGTGCATAGTGGTATTTTGCAATTGAACCGCTGTCAAGTACGTCTTGCGTCGGTTTGAGTGAACCAAGCGCCTTTGCAATGGATGCTTTGACACTTTTGGCTGTACCGGTACTGTAATCTTTTTGTAAAAAAGCTTTGAGCCAGTATTCGGGATTGGTGACACGGACGGTTTTGGTCTTGTTGTCTATCAGTACCCGTTCTACGGCAGCGAATCCACGCAGTTTTTTTGCGGCAGCACTTTTGAGTTTTGCATTGGTGAAAACAAGTACTTTCAGGTAGCTTTTGCTTGCCGGAGAGTAGCTTGAAAGTACGGTAAAACCGGCTTTCTGCAGCTTGGATTTGACAGCCGATGCCGAAGCATACGGTGCATCATAGTAGGCAGAAACCTTGCCTGCCTGAAGGGAGAGCGTTGCAAAGAAAAAGAGTGCGATCGCTACAGAGAATTTGAAGAGTGTTTTTGACATGGAACATTCCTTTTAAAAGATTAGTAATCATATTGTATATAAATAAGATTAAAAATTATTTTATCATAATGTTTTTTAATGATATGCCTATTTGTCCAAAATAACGGTTTTGAGAAAGTCAAAAGTAAGTAATCGTTACAATACACTATGCAGATACCTCAAATACTTTATAGCATTTCATCCGTATTGCAGACACATGGTGCCAGGGCCGTACTCGTTGGCGGAGCTGTGCGTGATGCCGTCATGAACCTGCCGGTAAAGGATTATGACATTGAAGTGTACGGCATAGCGGATTTTGAGGCACTTGCACATTTGCTTGAACCCTTTGGCCGTGTCAACACAGTGGGTAAAAGTTTCGGCGTGCTCAAACTGTGCATCGGCGGGGAAGTGTATGATTTTGCTCTGCCGCGTACAGAAAGAAAAACAGGAACAGGGCACTGCGGGTTTGAAGTGACGGTCGACGGATCGCTTGACTTTGCAACGGCGGCAAGACGGCGGGACTTTACAGTAAATGCGCTTGGTTTCGACCTTCAGAGCGGTGAGATCATAGACCCTTTCGGCGGAATGGATGATATGGGGAAGAAGATATTGCGGCATATTGACGATGCAACGTTCGCAGAAGACCCGCTGCGGGTGTATCGTGCGGTACAGTTTGCCGCCCGGTTTGATATGCAGGTTGCCGGAGAAACGGCCATGCTGTGCAGACGAATGGTCGCAGCCGGGGCATTGGACGAACTTCCCAGAGAACGGGTGTACGAAGAATGGAAAAAACTGCTGCTCAAAGCGCACAGGCCCTCAGAGGGCTTTGATCTGATGCGTGAATGGGGTATTACAAAAAAATATTTTCCCGAACTGCATGCTCTTTCTTGTGTACCGCAGAATCCCAAATGGCACCCGGAAGGGGATGTATGGGTACATACGATGCTGAGTATAGATGCTATGAGGAAGCTCATAGAGGATAAATCGGTATTGGATGGTGAGCGTGTATCGTTCCCTGAAAAAAAGCAGTTAAAGCTTATGTTTGCAGTGCTGTGCCATGATTTGGGCAAGCCGTTGGCAACAACCATCGAATATGATAATGGTGAAGTTATCAGGTGGGAAGCGTATCAACCTACGATCGTATCACGAGAAACGAAGACAGGTATGCCTTACTCGGTCAGGGCGCTTGGCCATGAAGAGGCCGGTCTTGAACCTACCCGGAATTTGATGTACCGCCTGACAGATGAACATGATTTTATAGAGAGTATTCTGCCTCTAATAGCGCATCATCTCAAGCCCTCGCAGTTCTACAAACAGGGTGCCAAAGCATCTGCCGTACGCAGGCTGGCTGTCAAAGTGAATATTGAAGAACTGGTACTGGTAGCCAAAGCGGATTTTTTGGGGCGGACAACGCCGGAAGCCAAAACAGGACGGTATGCTGCGGGAGAGTGGCTGTTGGAAAAAGCCAAAGCATTGAAGGTTTGGAATAAGCCGATGAACCATCTCATGCAGGGCAGGGATCTTATCGCACTGGGGATGAAACCTTCACCGAAATTTGGAGAAATCCTGGATGACGTATATGAAAAACAGCTTGACGGTGAGATAGCTTCCAAAAAAGATGCTATAGCATACATTAGAGAAGAATTTCAACATAATAATTAATCTCGGATAAATTTTTATATTTTTTTGTTATACTGTTTCATCAAGGAAACATAAGGGTATATCTGTTGAAATGGTATGAGAGTGTCAAAGCCAAACTGATCGGTTTTTTTGTTCTGGTCAGTATCCTTTTTCTTGTTTTTATGGTTTCTGCTTTTTCTGTTGTCAAAGAAGGGCGTGTCACCGAAAATGCCATTCAGGAAGCCACTTCTGCCTCTGCCGGTATCATCGAAGAGATCAAAACAACACAGCTCAAGATGGAAGAAAGTGTGATCATTCTGGCTTCGATCACAAAAGATCAATGTGAGAATACGATCGTATCGGTCAATATGGTACGCGATCTTCTAAGCGCGATCAACGATGAACATATCGTGAGCGGAGGGGTATGGTTCGAGCCTTATGCCATAGATAATGCAAAAGCAAACAACCTTCTTTTTTTCAATCGTGACAGCAACGGCCGTTTTTCACGCCTTTTGAACTATGCAGGAAAGATACCGACAGACTACCGAAAAATGGAATTTTATGTTCTGGGAAAGTCGCTCAAGCCGGGGGAAGCTTTCTGGACAAAGGTCTATAAAGACCCTGTGACCCAAATAGATATGATGACGATCGTATCTCCCATCTACAGGGGTAAAACGTTTTTGGGTGTTGCAAGTATTGATATGCAGATCGGGCACTATGGCAAGAAAATGAAACTGCCCGATCAGGGATATCTTGTCATTCTGGATCGGGCGGGGACGTTTATTTTTAAATCCAAACGGGTTGACAAATATGTCAAAGAAGACAATATTTACAAAATGAAACCGAATAAATCCGTTGCGGCAGTGCTCCGCTATATTAAAAATATACTCAAACAGCAGAAAAATACTTTGCGCTACGATACATCGCTGGCAAGCAAACTTGACAAGGCAAGTCCGTACATTGACAAAGCGGATGCACGGGAAATATCTTCACTTCTGCATCAGAAAAAAAACACGATGCTCACCGAAGTCCATTTTATGGAAGATGACCCGATTCTGAAAGAAGACAGCATTTTGGCAGTTTTTTATTTTCCCGATACGGAATGGACCCTGGTGGTCGGTCTTTCCGAAAAGAAGATTTTGGCGAAATTCAACTATATTTACCTGATCATCATCATTATTACCGTGATCATGACGATCATAGCGACACTGATCGGCTATTTTGTACTGAAACGGTATTTTGTACATCCCATTGAATCGATCAATGAACAGCTTCAGAACAGTATACAGGAAGACGGCCATTACCGTTTTCTGGAGTGTCAGGACAAAGGGGAGATCGGCCAGCTTGTATACAATCTCAATTCGAGGACTTTGGCACTTGAAGATGCACAACGAAGGGAAAAAGAGGAAATTCAGAAACGTGTCACCAATGAGAAACTGCTGATACAGCAGTCGAAAATGGCAGCGATGGGTGAAATGATGGATGCCGTGGCACATCAGTGGAAACAGCCGCTGAATGCGTTGAGCATGTACAGTGAGATCATACGCCTTGACTTCGAAGAGGGGATGGTAGATCAGAAATATGTGGATGAGTTCAGGGATAATCTGCAGGTACAGATAGGGCATATGATCGATACACTCGATGAATTCAGGACCTTTTTCCGTCCCAATAAAGAACATGAGGATTTTACCGTCTCGGAAGTGATCGCATCTGTCCTTTTTCTGACAAAAGATGAATTTCTCAAAAACAGGATCACGGTCACGGTAGAGAAAGAAAAGGAAATAACACTGCATGGGTCCAGGAACGAGTTTAAACATTTGATCCTCAACCTGCTTAACAATGCAAAAGATGCCTTCAACGATAATCATATTGAGGAAAAACGGACTATTGTCATTCGTCTGCTGGAGGATGAAAGGGGAAAACGCATAGAAGTAGAGGACAATGCCGGAGGGATCCCCGAAGATGTTCTGCCCGATATTTTCAAAGCCAATGTGACGACGAAAGAAGAAGGCAAGGGAACCGGTATCGGCCTCTATATGAGTATGCAGATCGCCGAAAAATACGATGCGGAACTCAGTGCCGAAAATGTAAAGGGCGGTGCCCGTTTCACCCTTCTCTTTACAAAAAGATCAGCAATATGATCAGAGTACGTTGACCCAGAAAAGGTTGGCGATCGTAACGATAAGAAGAATGCCTGCAATATTGAATATGAATCCGTAGGCAGCCATTGTTTTGATCTTGATCACACCGGAACTCATGGCAATGGCGTTAGGCGGTGTGGCGATGGGCAGCATGAAAGCGTAAGAGGCACAGATGGTTGCTACAAGCATAATGAGGGTAGCGCTGAAAGCCGTCTGTTCGGCCACTTCATAGAGAATGGGAAGCATAATGGAAATAAGTGCCGTATTGCTGGTGATTTCGGTGGTAAACGTGACCATTGCGGCGATGACCAGAATAAAAAAGAGCAGCGGCATGTGGGCGAAGTGTATGAGATAGTCGGCGATGACCGTAGCCATATCCGTTTCGGTAAAAGCCCGTGCAATGGCAAACCCGGCACCAAAAAGGAACATGATGCGGTAGGGAATGTTGTCTTTGTCTTCCATCCAGTCGAGAATGGAAAAAGGAGGCATAAAAAGCAGCAGGCCTGCAGAGAGAAGGATGCCGGGCTCACTCAGTCCCAGTCCGTTGTAGAAGGGTTTGACCGGAGCATTGATCAGCAGCATTGTAATGAGCCCTACAATGATATAGAGTACTTTTTTCTGGCTGCCGGTGAGAGGATCGCGTTTCAGGTCGGTTTGAATATGGGTATCTTTCAGTCCGAGGCTCAGTACGAACCCTACGACAAGGAACATTACGAGCACAAGCGGCGATACGAGGTAGACCCATTTGGCAAAAGGGATCGCAGGTATGTTCATTTCTTCCATGATCCCCAGAAGGATGAGGTTGGGAGGGGTTCCGATGGGTGTCAGAATGCCGCCTATGCTTGCCCCGTAGGCAATGCCGAGAGCCAGACGCATTTTGAGTTTGACATTTTCAGTCAGAAAGAGTGCAATGGGCAGCAGAAGCAGGGTGGTGGTGGTGTTGGAAAGTACGGAACTGAGGAGCCCCGAAGTAATGATCAGTGCAAAGATGATACCCCTCGTAGAACTCGGAAAAAGTGCGAGCATCCGGTTGGCAATGACTTTATGCAGGCCGGTTTTTTCCACGGCAATGGCAATAAGGAAGCCTCCGAGAAAAAGATAGATAATAGGATTGGCATAGTTGATGGCGGTTGCTTTGGTGGTAAGTATGCCTGCCGCAGGAAAGAGAACGATAGGCAGCAGCGAAACCACGGCAAGAGGCAGCCCTTCATTGGTCCAGAGTGTGACCATCAGGACGATAATAGCGACCATGGAAGACTGGGCAAAGGTAAAGAAGGGATACATCCCGGCAAAGGCAAGTATTCCGAAAAACAGGGCAAGTACAATTTTTTTTGTTTGTTCCGACTTGGTCATATAGCTAATCCTTCCTCAGTATTTTCGTGAAATAACATTGAAATTATATATAATTATAGTAGAATTAAATAAGAAGTTTAAGAGGAAGAGGGATGCCACATCATTATAAAAAGACCATACAGAAGCACTGGCAGCAGTTTGCAGTCCTGATCTTAGGGCTGATCCTCTGGTATCTGCCTACCCCAACAGGCCTTGAAACGCAGGCATGGCATCTGTTTGTTATTTTTATCTCCGCGATTTTTGCCGTGATCATCAATGCCATGCCGATCTTCACTTCTTCCATTCTCGCGCTGGCAGCTGTGGTACTGACAGGTACATTGACGACAAAGCAGGCATACAGCGGTTTTTCGGAAGATTTCATCCTGCTGATTATCGTTGCTTTTCTGATAGCACGGGGTGTCATCAAGTCGGGGCTGGGAAAACGGATCGCTTTTTTGATCATCAGGAAGTTCGGTACTTCGAGTCTGAAGCTGGGCTATTCCATTGTCGCGGCAGATATGTTCATTTCCCCTGCATTTCCGAGCAATACGGCAAGATCGGGCGTGCTTTTTCCCATCGTGAACGCATTGGCGGCAGACAGCGGTTCCAAGGTTTCTGACGGTTCGCGAAAAAAGATCGGTTCGTTCCTGATGATGACATCCATGGCCGGCCTGACACTCTCCTCCACACTCTGGCTGACCGCCATGGCAGCCAACCCTGCCGGTGCAAAGATGGCCAAAGAAGTGGGCATCGATATTTCATACGGCTCCTGGGCGCTTGCCGCATCGGTACCGGTCCTGATACTCTATTTCCTTGTTCCCTGGGTGATCTTCAAGCTCTATCCTCCCGAGATCAAAGAGACACCCGAAGCACCGCAGATCGCACAGGAAGCACTTGAGAAGATGGGACCGGTACACAAAAACGAGTGGATCATGGCGGGTACGTTCATAGGGATGGTACTGCTCTGGGTCATGTCGGGCAGCTGGGGGCTGGACAAGACAGCGGTCGCTTTTCTCGGACTGGGTATTTTGATGCTGACCAACATTTTTACCCTTGAAGACCTCAGAGGAGAAGGAAATGCACTGGGAACACTGGTCTGGTTCGCCATTCTGTATGCGATGAGTAAATACCTCAATGAACTGGGCTTCATGGGCTGGGTAGGCGAGCATATTTCGGCAAGTGTAGAGGGCTTCTCCTGGCCGGTCGTCTATGTCTCCCTGATCGTCGGATATGTCCTGATACACTATTTCTTCGTTTCACAGACGGCGCAGATGCTGGCACTCTTCTCCGTTTTCCTCGGGGTGGCGATGAAAGCGGGGGTTCCGGCTGAACTGATGGCATTCATGCTGCTGTTCGCCACCAACTTCAATGCGGTCATTACCCCTCAGGGCTCTTCGGCAAACGTCATCTATACGGGAAGCGGCTACATTGAAGCGGGTGAGGTGTACAAAGTAGGCGGTATCGTTACGGCACTCAATACCCTGGTTTTTCTGACTGTCGGAACAGCGTGGATCATGATGATTAGTTAAAAGACTTCAATGAAAGTTTAAAAAAATGATATAGGTATGCAAACCATGAACCAAAGAAATTTTTACACATTCCTGCAAAAACACATCCTTCTGATGATAGGGCTTTCCCTTTTGCCGGGTTTGGCCTATATCGGCCTTGCGTGGCTGAACGGTATCGCAACACCGGCATTCATCTGGTATGTACTTGTTATTGCAGTATCGCTGTGGGGCTATTCTCTTTACCGGCAGTACAACCCTGAACATATGCTTTCGGATGCGCTGAATCGCTGGTATATGAAGATGATGATCTTCTTTTACATCATCTTTGCACTATGGTCGCTGGTCTTTGTACTGTATGCGCCTGCCGTGAAAAGCCATTTGAACTATATTGCCATCTTTACCCAGCTGGGTGCGGCGGTCGTGGCTTCGACACTGCTGATTTCGGACAAGCGCCTCTTTTTCCCTGTTCTGGTAATACTGATGCTGCCGCTGGTGATCTATTTTATGCTGATCGGAGAGTGGTACGGCTATGTCCTGTCTGTATTTGCGACGGTCCTCTGGGGTGTACTGCTGTATGCTTCGGACAAGAGCTATCAGCTGCTTCAGGAGAACTATTATCAGGCGCAGCACGATTCACTTACCGGTCTTTTCAACCGCCGTTATTTTGTCGATTATATGGATCAGCTGATCAAAAGGGTGCAGTATTCCCAAAAATTCGCCTATATCCTGCTGATCGACCTTGACCACTTTAAAACGATCAATGATACGCTGGGACATGAGGTCGGGGACAAAGTACTCATCGAAGTGGCGAGACGTATCGAAGCATACTGCGGTGAGAACCATGTCATATCCCGCCTCGGAGGAGATGAGTTCACTATTGTAAGCGGCGAATTCGAAGAGATGCTGCATTGCAGGGAATTTTCCCAGGATTTTGCCGAAAAACTGCTGCAGCGCCTGAAAGAGCCTTATGTGATCGACCGGCACCACCTTTACTTGAGCGCCAGCATCGGAGTGAACGGGATCGGCCGAAAATCATCAGAAGCGAGACACTTCATCAAAGAGGCGGATATTGCCATGTATGAAGCCAAGGCACAGGGCCGTGACGGCATTATCGTCTTTAACGAAGCTTTGGCAAAAAGAGTGGAATATCACCTCGAACTGGAGAGAAGACTCTACTTCGCACTGGAACACAATGAAATAGATTTGAGATACCAGCCTCAAATGAACAGCCGCAAAGAACTCATAGGCTGTGAAGTGCTGGTACGGTGGAAAAATGAAAAATTCGGATTTGTACCCCCTTCGGAATTCATTGGCATTGCGGAAAAAACAGGATTGATCATTGAACTGGGGGGTTACATTATGGAAGAATCCTTCAAAACCCTGAAAGCCTGGAATGAACAGGGTATCGTTCTGGAGCAATTCTCCATCAATCTGTCCGTCCGGCAGTTCTTCCATGCAGATTTTCTTGTACAGGTCGAAGCGCTTACCGAAAAATATCTCACAGACCGGACAAGGAAGCTGATTGTTTTTGAAGTGACAGAAACGATCATTATTGAAGATATGTACAAGATCATCGCCATTATGAACAAACTGAGGCGTATCGGGATCGCTTTTTCAATGGATGATTTCGGTACGGGGTATTCTTCTTTGGGGTCGCTGCGCCAAATGCCTATTGATGAATTGAAGGTCGACCGCTCTTTTGTAAGTCATATTAGCAAATATGAGTCAGACAAGCTGATGATCACCACCATTTTGGCCATGGCAAAAATATTTGACCTTAAAACAGTGGCTGAAGGCGTGGAGAACGAGGAACAGTTTGAATTTCTGAAAGACAACGGATGCAATGTATTTCAGGGATTCTATTTTTCCAAACCATTGGAGCAAAAAGCATTTGAACGGTATTATCTGAACAACAGGGAACAGCGTCGTATAGAAATCAATGAGGAACATGAATGACTGACGCGACTTGACATTTTCGTACCTATCTGATATGATTAAAGAAACTTTAGTCTGTATCTATAAAGGTTAAGAGAAAAGGAGTCAGGATGACTTATCAGAACAATCAAATGAAATATTATAAAATATCAGAAGAGAAAGAACGTATTGTCTGTCTGCTGTGCCAGCACTACTGTCAGCTTAAAGAGGGGCAGGTAGGCATTTGCGGGGTCAACAAAAACGAGAATGGAGCATTGAAAAACCTTGTGTACGGGCATCCCGTAGCACTCAATGTCGACCCGGTCGAAAAGAAGCCGCTTTACCATGTGCTGCCCGGCAGTAAAGCACTTTCTTTCGGAACGGTAGGATGCAACTTCAAATGTCCCTTCTGCCAGAACTGGGATATTTCCCAGGAGACCCATGTCAACAAACAGATAGAAGTCAGTCCCGAAAAGATGGTAGATCTGGCCTTTGAACATGGGGCATCCTCTATTGCCTATACCTACAATGAACCCACTATTTTCTATCCGTATGCCAAAGATATCGGTGTGATCGCACGGGAGAGGGGCTTGAAAAACCTCTTTGTAAGCAACGGATTTGAATCTGCCGAGATCATCAAAGATATGCCAAGCTGGCTTGATGCCGCCAATATCGACCTTAAGAGCTGGGATGATGCCTATTACAAAAAAGTGCTCAAAGGCGGCCTTGAAGGGGTAAAAGAGACACTCAGAAGAATGGTGGGCGAAGGTATCTGGGTGGAAGTGACCACACTGATCATTCCCGGAGAGAACGACAGCGACAAAGACTTGCAGGAAATGGCAGCGTTCATCGCGAACGATTTGGGAAAACATGTACCGTGGCATCTGAGCGCTTTTCATCCGGACTATAAAATGCAGGACCATCAGGCTACAGGGCTTGCGACACTTGAGCGTGCCAAAAAAATAGGCGAGGAAGCCGGCCTGTACTATATTTACCTCGGCAATGTACCGGTGCACGGAGACACGTACTGTCCCGACTGCGGCGAGCTGCTGATAGACAGAACGGGATATTCCGTAACAGTCAACAGACTGGAGGAGGGACACTGTCCGAAATGTAAAAGAGAAATTGAAGGAGTATGGAAATGAGTACAAGAGAAACAGCGGTAGCCGGACAGTTCTATCCGTCCGATCCCCATGAAATCAAAAAGATGTTCGAGCATTACAACCGTATCGTCGAGGAGCATCTTGCAAATGAAGCGTTGCTGCACCTGAAGCCAAGAGCGGTCATTGTACCGCATGCAGGGTATGTCTATTCGGCGTTCACGGCCAATATCGCTATGCGCCTTCTGGCCAATACCAGAGCCAAAAGAGTCGTGGTGATCGGACCGAGCCACCGTGTCTATCTGAAAGGAACGAGTATCTCCGACTACGATACGTACAATACACCGCTGGGTACACTGCCCATTGACAGAGAACTGGTAGAGACACTGAAGACACGGTTTGCCCTCTCTTTCATCCCCGATGCGCATCATGAACACAGTACGGAGGTACAGATACCCTTCGTGAAAACGTATGATGCAGAAGCTTCGGTCGTGGAACTTGTCTATGGCGAGGAAGATCCGAACAGACTGGCAGAAGTGATCGACTACCTGCTGGACGATCCCGAAACAGTCGTCGTGATCAGTACAGACCTGAGTCATTACTACAATATCAAAAAGGCGGAAAAACTTGACAGCATCTGCATGGATGCCGTGCAGAAACTCGATCCGCTGAAACTGCATCAGGGATGTGAAGCTTGTGGAAAAATAGGCGTGGAAGCAATGCTGATAGCGGCTCGGAAACACAACCTTGAGCCGGTGCTTCTCGATTACCGTACGAGTGCCGATGCCAGCGGTGACACTTCTCAGGTCGTAGGCTATATGAGTGCAGCATTTGTCTGAGAAAAAAATGACGAACCGGAGCAGGACAGAGGCTATCATGCTGCAATTCGCCGAGGAAAGCGGATTGACGAACCCGGGAAAAAGTCCGAAACGCTATTTGTGGACAGATGCTTTTGCCGTATGCAATTTTCTCGGACTTTATCTGGAAACCGAAGAGGCGCGTTACAAAGAACTTGCTCTGGCACTGGTGGCACAGGTACACCGGGTACTGGGGTGCTATGCCGAAAATGATCCGCGCGAAGGCAGAATAAGCGGCCTTTCGGAAGAAGAGGGCAGAAAACACCCTACCGCAGGAGGGCTTCGCATCGGCAAGCCTCTTCCCGAGCGGGGGAAAGAAATGCCCTATGATGCGCAGACAGAATGGGACAGGGACGGGCAGTATTTCCATTATCTGACCAAATGGATGCATGCACTCTCCCGTGTCACGCAGGTGACCGGTGATCCCGTCTATAACCGCTGGGCTATCGAACTTGCCCAAAGTGTGCATGCAAAGTTCACTTATTTCGATGAAAGTATTCATCGCAAACGGCTGGTATGGAAAATGAGTGTCGATCTGAGCCGGACACTGGTCCCGTCCATGGGGCAGCACGATGCACTGGATGCCTGGATCGTTTATAGCGAACTGCAGGCCGTTGCCCGTACCGCTGCATCGGACGGACCATGGCCCGATCTGCATACCCAGATAGAAGAAGCCGGAAAGATATCCGAACTGAACAGTATGCTTACTGACGATCCGCTGGGGCTTGGCGGCCTGCTCAGTGATGTCTGCCTGTGTCTGCAGGTCAGACCTGAAGCAAAAGAACTGGTACACAGAATACTGCAAAGTGCCACAGAGGGAATGCGGCTCTATGGGGAAGGGGAAAACAGGCTGGACTATCCCGCGGAGTACAGACTGGCATTCAGGGAACTCGGGCTGGCCATCGGACTCAAAGCGCTTGAAAGTGCCGCACCTTTAGTCGCTGAGGAACCGCTGTTCCGGTCTGTCCGTCGATATGATGTTCTTGCAGGAGAGATCATCCGTTTCTGGACAGAAAAGGCCCATCAGCAAAACAGTGTGTGGCTGGAACATAAAGAGATCAACAGTGTGATGCTGGCAACGGCACTGTCACCCGAAGGGTACCATGCGCTGAAGACAGGAGAGTAAAGCAGAATGAAAAATAAAGAAGCACTTGTCAATGCTATGATCACAGGAGGGGCGCTGCGCTCACCACACATCATAAAGGCATTTGAAACCATAGACAGAAAATATTTTGTACCGGAAGATTTTGCGGAGCATATATATGTGGATGCACCGCTTCCCATAGGAAAAGACCAGACCATTTCCCAGCCTTCCACGGTCGCTTTCATGCTTGAACTGCTTGGTGTACAGGAGGGAGACCGTGTACTGGATATCGGTTCGGGTTCAGGCTGGACAACCGCACTGCTTTGCGCCATTGTCGGAGGGAAAGGCAGAGTAAAAGGTATGGAAAGGGTGGATGAACTGGTTGTACAGGGGCAGAAGAACCTTGCACAGTTCCATTTTGGCAGCTTTTGCAGCATTCAAAAAGCAGGAGAGCACCTGGGTATTCCCGGTGAAACATTTGACAAAATACTTGTTTCAGCCAGTGCCGATGAAATCCCGGAAGAACTTTTCGGACAGCTCAAGACAGGAGGGGTACTGGTCATCCCGGTACGCAATTCCATCTTTCGCTTCAGAAAGATTTCGCCAGAGCAGGTTTCCCGGGAAGAGTTCCCCGGTTTCCGTTTTGTCCCGCTGATCTACTGAATTATCTGACCGCCTGTGCGATCTTGTAGATTGCCATACCGTAGTTGCTGCTGGCATTGTAGCGTGTCAGTATGCGGAAATTCTTTGCCCCCAGCCAGAGTTCATCCCGGGTTCTGTTAGGCAGCCTGATAAGCGACGCGCTGCGGTAAGGGTAGCGGCCCGCAGGCGTGACACCGTGTTTCTTCAGTGTCCGGAGCGTGTAGTCCGTTCGATAGCCTGTTCGCAAGCCTCTGAACCTGCTGCCGCTGTAGCGGGCGCTGACAGCGACGGTATCGCCTTTTTTCCAACCGTGTGCATGCATGAATTTGGCGATGCTTCCTATGCAGTCATCCATATCCCATACACTGGCCCCGTCCCCGTCAAAATCATGGTTGAACCTGCGCGCCATGGAAGGTACCTGCTGTATGCAGCCCATGGCACCGGCAAACGAGCCTTGAAGCCTGGTAATGTCATAGTGTTTTTCCCGCGCAAACAAAAAGAGGTGTTTGAGTTCATTTTTGAAGAACTTTTGCATACGGTTTCTGTGAAAGGCCAGGGTAGACAGGGCATCGAGTATATTGTAATCTCCCGTATAGGTGCCGAAGCGGCTCTCCACACCGAGAAACCCGACGATATAATCCATATCTACATGGTAGATGCGTGCGGCTTTTTTGAGTGTGCCGAGATGCTTCTGCTTGAATCTGCGTGCATTTTGGAAGGTCTCTTCATTGACGACATGCAGTTTGAAGCGTTCCCAGCTGCCTACAGTGGAGTTTTTTTTGAATTTTCCGGTGTAGCGTGCCAGTGTATCCCTGTCGAACCTGGCGTGCCTGAATACTTTGACCAGATAGGCTTCACTGAAGCCGTAGCGGGTGTGCATCATTTGGATGAAGTTCCGGACATCGGGTTTGGAAAGGTAGTCATATCTGACAGGCGGACGGTCATCATTTGCCCTACTGAAAAGCGGGATCAGAACGATGAGTAAAAGCAGTGCAAATCTTTTCATGGCTATGCTCCTATATTATTTAGTATTAAAAGGGCGTCCCGGTAAATGGGTTCGTCTATAAAGCCGTACCGGTCATCCATGAAGCCGTTCCGGTTTCGGGCTGTGTTGGTTTCAAAAACCGCCTTGATATAGCGGGCTCTCTCTATGTCTTGGGTATCGATGCTGAAAACGGCATTGGCGATCTCTGTCTGTTTGGGTCCCATGCACGCCTTGCCCTCGAAGCCCATCTTCTTTTCGTGCTCGCACCAGGCTTTGAAGGTTTTCGTGTCATGGTACTCCTGGAACATGAAAGAGAGGGGGAATATGCCGGCCGTTCTGGCATCCACTAGAAACTTTGAAAGAATGTAGT
>NZ_WGDD01000019.1 GCF_015493435.1 Sulfurovum sp. | reverse complement strand
GCCGCAGGGTCAAATATTTCTCTACAATGATTTGTTAGGCTACAAGCTTATATAGCCTTCTCTAATTGCAAAGTCTAAAGCTTGAGGCAGTGCCTCTACTGGAAATTCTCCACCACGAGCAGCTTTTCCATTTTTATCAAACCATGTATACTTTATAGATTTAGCGGTATTACTTCCATCATCCCATGAAGCAACTCCAAGACGAATTTCACAACTTGGATCTATTTTTGCTGGTTCTCTATGCTGTACTTTCATTTTCTCTCCTTCTTATTGCTTTTATGTCGCCATTCAGTATGATATCAGAATAACCGTAGGGTATTCTGGTAGCAGACTTGATGTGTATTTATTAACGGAACACAATGTCCTGCTATTACGATATTTCCGTATTAAGAGTATATCAAATATGTCTTGATATTGATGAAAAGAGGGTAAAATTGCAGATTTTTACAGGATTTCACGTTTTTATAACTATTTCTTATGTCCTTTTAGCCTGAAAATAGCCGTTATTTGGACAAAGTGTTCCTTGATTTGTTGATTTCTGGCAATAACGGACACTATGTTCCATCGTCTTGGAGGATTTCCCGTTTTTACGGTTTCGTATTTCAGTTGAGAGATGAGATTCAAACTTTGCTTCGAGAGCTGCTTGGGAAGTCATAATCCTTTAGAGGTCCCCTTTAGAATATTTGATTCTATCGGACTGACGCAAAACTTTTAACAGTCCCGCGGGTATCGGTCTATCCGATGCCTCTCATCCCTCCAGACTCTCCTCGTCAATGACGATGATCCCGTCATGATCCGCAAGAAGAATTTCCCCGTTTTTGAAGAACACACCGCCGAACGTAAAAGCAACATCACGTTCTCCGGGCTGTTTTGTATGGCTTTTCCGCGGACAGGTACCCAAGGCCCACAGACCCACGGGAATGGTTTTTGTAATATGCGTGTCTCGTACATAGCCGTTGATGAGAATGCCTGCCCAGTTGTTCTTCTGGGCGAGCTTCATCAGGTTTTCTCCCACGACTGCGTAGTGCGCCCGGTCTACATCTACTACTGCGACACACCCTTCACCCGGCTCTTTGAGCATCGCGATAAGGTCCGAATTCTCCTCGTTGAGCCTGAGCGTGGCGATGGGGCCTTTGCACTTTTCGGCCCCTCCGTAAGAGTGGTATTCGGGGGAGAGTACCTGAACTTTTTCGTGGTGTTCGTCTGAAATGTCGGCAGTGTAAAAAGGCATGGTGCTTCCTCATCTTATAGTATTATAGGGGTGATTATACTAAAAAAAATCTATAATTCGATAGAATAATGTATTCCATTACAAAGCAGAGCAATGAAAGTAGTAACCGGAGTGGTGGGAAACGATATTCATGTCGTTGCCAACAGACTGATCGATATTTCGCTGGAAGAGCGCGGATTTGAAGTTTTCAATTTGGGGGTGAACACGTACCTTGAAGAGTTCATGGATGCGGTGATAGAGACCGATGCGGACGTACTGCTGATCTCTTCGCTCAACGGTGAAGCCGAAGGGTGGTGCCGTGACCTCAAGATACTCAAAAGCCAGTACGATTTCAGGGATGTGGTCTTTATGATAGGCGGTAACCTTGGTGTAGGGGAGATGGACCCGGAACTCATCGTCCCGAAATTCCGGAACTACGGTTTCGACCTGGTCTTTCACCAGGTCGACCTCAACGAAGGTCTTGACCGGCTCGAAGCCACACTGGAGGCACGCAAATGAGCCTTTTGCAACGCGAACGCGAGATCATCGTCAGCAATGAATATATAGACCGTTTCGACTTTGAAGAGGTGGAAGAATTCATCAAAGGTGCGAGCAAGAACCTTTTCATCTCCCATACGTTTAAAACCACTGACCATATGCTGGTGCAGCCGCGCGGGGGATTCCCGACCTATAACAAAGTTTTTCAGCTTTACAAAGAATTCAAAGAAGCCCATGTCGATGTGCTTCCCCTGACCATTGATTCCAACACCCGTCTGAATGACTACGCTTCGGCAAAGAAAATGCTGGCCCTCTCGGAAGAGAATGATGTCGATATGCTCAACGGCTACCCGCTGGTCAACCACGGCTACCGGACCACCCGGAAGATGATCACGCACTACGATACGCCGGTCAGCCTGCGTCACGGTACACCCGATGCACGCCTGCTGATTGAAACGGCCCTGGCATCGGGGATATTCGAGATCGAGGGCGGTCCTATCACCTATCTTTTGCCGTATTCGAAGAATTTTCCTATGGACAAAGCCTTCCTCTACTGGAAATATGTGGAAAGGGTCTGTGCGAAGTACTCCGAACTCAACGAGCCCATCAACCGTGAATCTTTCGGGCCGCTTTCCGCGACGCTGCAGCCGCCGGCCATCGTCATCGTGATACAGCTGCTGGAGATGCTGCTTTCTCTGGAAGAAGGTGTGAAATCCTTCTCCGTGAGCTTTTCGCAGACCGGTTCGATGCTGCAGGATATCGTCTCTTCGAATGTCATCAAGAAACTTTCCCGCAAGTATGCCGACAGGTTCGGTCATGAAGATGCAACGATCAACCTTGTCTATCACCAGTGGATGGGTGCGTTCCCGTACAACAAAGAGTATTCCGATTCACTTATCAACACTTCGACGGTGATCGCAGCCATGGTCGGGGCGGACAAGATCATCACCAAGACACGGAACGAAGCCTTCGGTATCCCGACCAAAGAGGCCAATGCCATGGCGGTGGCCAATGTGAAGTACACGCTGGGAATGCTCAAGGGCTTGCCGACGGTAAGTGATGAGGAAGAGGAGGAGAACCTGACCAACGAAGTTGACGAGATCCTCGAAGCGGTCTTCAACGACGGGGCGGATACGCTCTGGAGAAAAGTCTTCAACTCCATCAAAAAAGGGTATGTCGACATCCCGTTCTCGCCGCATATCATCAATGCCAACGAAGTGATCACCATCCGTGACCCGCAGAGCAATATCCGTATTCTGAAAAAAGGCAAACTGCCTATTTCGGACAGGAGTTTCGCCTTTGAACGTTCGAAGATCAAACTGGCCGAGGGGGAACGCGTGGTGGACAAGATCATTCAGGATATAGGGATCATGCTATGAACAGTAAATTAATGATAGATATAGGAAGTACCTACTTCAAAGTGGCCCGTGAGGGAGAGATCGAGCAGTATTTCAGGGATTTCAACCGGAATATCTTTGACGATCTCAGCGGCAAGTGCGCCGATCTGCTTAAAGCATGCAGACCGGAAGACATCCATATCTGTTCTTCCGCCAATGGCGGGCTGAGTACGCTGATCATCGGGCTGACCAACTCTTTCAGCCTGAAATATGCCATCAACATCGCTTTTAATTCGGGTATCAACATTATCGACACGGTACTCTACCCGAAGATAGAGCAGGAACCCGTACCGACAGAAATGATCGATGTCGTCATCGTCGTAGGGGGCATCGACAGTGTGGAAAATGTCTTTGACGAAAAACTTCCGGCCTATCTGGAAAAGGTGAATTACCAGAATATCGTCTATGTGGGCACAAAGAAAAGTGTCCCGTTCCTGCAGGAGCACATAGAAAACCTTGTGGTACTGGAAAATGTGATCTCGGACAAACTCAAGATCCGGGAAGAAGCGCTGAAGACTTATCTGACCGATCTCTATCAGGCAGATATCATGGGGAAAGAGGATATCAAACAGCTTTACGGTATCACGGTCAACCAGATCTTCTCGACACCCTACATCGTCAACCGGTCCCTTTCAAGGATCAGTGAGCATATGGATGTGGCTGACCCTTTCATCGTGGTGGATATCGGCGGGGCGACCACGGATATTCACTACAGCCGTGATCTGGTGAATGACAATATTCTGACCGACAGCGGATATGACAGGCTGGTCTTCAAGAAACTGGGCGTTTTCAAATCGCGGGAAAGTCTGGTGCATACGGCAAAGAACAACGAGTTTGTGTTTGAGCTTCTGGAGCATTTGAATGTGACGGAGAACATCCTCGAAGAATACAGCGAAAAAGCCACGCGAACCCTGATGCAGCTGGCGATCTTCCTGGTGCTGTACAAAGTTTCCAAACACCATGCTTCCTACATCGAGCTCAATCTGGAGATCCTCAACAGTATCGTACTGACGGGAGGCATTACCAAGGTGCTCACCCAGGAGGAAGTGGATGACATCGTGCTTTTCTTCTATAGAAAGATCCTGCATTTCCACCATGCACCCAAGATTCTGCTTGATCACAATTATGAGATCTGGACTTACGGTATAAAGGAGTAGTCATGTCAGTGAACAGTATTCGAAACCTCTTGGAGATCGCAGCCCAGAGCGAGCCTGAAAAGATAGGGCTCAGACACGGCCATGAGCAGTACAGCTATGCCCAGCTCATGGAGAAGGTCGACCAGATCGCACACTATCTTACGACGCTCGGACTGAAAAAAGGCAGCCGTATAGGCATTTACTCCAACAAACGTGCCGAACAGGTCATCGCCATACTTGCCGTGCTGTCAACGGAGTATGTCTTTGTACCGATCACCAGGCTGCTTAAGTCCGAACAGATACAGCATATCATCGACGACTGCAATATTGCCTGCCTGATCACCGACAAGGTCAAGATAGAGAATATCAAGGCGATCGACTTTACAGGGAAGATCATTTCCTATGAAGCCAGCGAAGAGAGTGATGTCTCGTTTGAAGAGATCTACAAGTGCTATACCGCTGAAGTGAAGTGCGACATCAAAGGGCATGACAATGCAGTCATCACTTACAGTTTCGGCTCTTCGGGAAACCCGCGCGGGATCGTGATAGACCATCGTGCGCTGACTGACGGGGCGAGGATCGTCTCGAAGTATCTGGATATCCGGAAAGAGGATGTCATTTCGGGTATCCTCTCCTTCAACCTCGACTACGGGCTGAACCAGATCTTTACGACACTCTACAGGAAGGCGACACTGGCGATCCACAAATTCGTACTGCCGGCAGACTTCTTTTCGCATCTGATAGACGAGAACATCACAGTACTGCCGTTGATGCCCATACACATCACACAAATGTTCGACGAAGACCCGCACCGCATTCCCCAGCCGGAGCATTTCAAGCATCTCAGAGTCCTCACCTCTTCGGGCGGGAACATTACGCCGCTGATGGTCAAGAATATCACGACACACTTCCCCGATACGGCATTCTACTCCATGCACGGCTTGACCGAAGCGTTCCGCTCAGCCTATCTGGACCCTGCACAGATACACATCCGTCCCAACTCCATAGGAAAGGCGATCCCCGATGTGGAACTCTACATCATCAATGAAGAAGGGGAAGCGTGCAAGCCGCGGGAGGTGGGTGAGCTGATCCACCGCGGTGCCTGCATCTACAAAGGCTACTGGAATGCACCGGACGAGACTGAAAAACGTTTCAAGAGTATCCATATTCTCGATAAGGTACTGCACCCGGAAGGCCAGCTGACCGATGAGATCGTCATTGCCAGCGGCGACTATGTCTATGCGGATGAAGAGGGGTATATCTACTTCGTTTCGCGCAAGGATGACATGATCAAAACGCAGGGTTTCCGTGTCAGCCCGCATGAGGTAGAGAGCGTGGTGTATGCCAATATAGAAGAGATCACGGAGTGTGCGGTCTTCTCCATTCCCAATGAACAGATAGAAGAGGAGATCGTGATGGTGTACGGTTCGAAGAGCGAACTGCCCCGCAACGAGATACTCTTCGAGCTTAAAAAGCATTTGCCGAACTATATGCTGCCTGCCCAGATCGTGTACAGGAAGAGTATGCCGCTGAAGTCGCTCCATGACAAGGTCATCGACAAAGAGACGCTCAGAAAAGAGTTTCTCATATAATGGAAGAGTACCGCTACTCGGCAAAGATCTATGACCGGCTTCTCGGCCCTTTCATCCGGCCGATCAGAAGCAGGGTCCTGGCTCTGGTCAAAAAATACAAGTACAGATCCATTCTCGATGTCTGCTGCGGTACAGGCGACCAGTTGAAACTCCTTGGAAAGCATGGATTTAACGCAGAGGGGATAGACCTTTCGGATGCCATGCTGAAAGTGGCGCAGCAGGGGGCACAGAAAGCAGACTGTGTCAGACAGGATGCTACACACATGCATTATGAAGATAAAAAATTCGACCTGACAATGACCGCCTTTGCCCTGCATGAAAAAGACTATACCTCTGCCCGAAAGATTGTTGAAGAGATGGTGCGTGTCACGAAACAGGGTGCTGATCTCCTCATCGTAGATTACGAACTGAGCGAAAAAACTGCTGTCTTCTCAAAATGGATGATCTATTTTATCGAATGGATCGCAGGCGGAGACCACTACCGGAATTTCAAGTCCTACATCAAAAAAGGCGGACTGCCTGACCTTTTGTCCGGTATTGAACTGAAAGAAGTGGAACGGCATTATTTCGGTCAGCATGGTATCGTACTGGTGCTGTACCGGAAAAGCTGAGCCCATGCTTTTCTCTTTGGTGTTCGACGCGGAAACGAGGAAAAAAAGTGCTATAATCTCTCCACGCTTTTCTATCATCCCATGGATCTTGGTATTATGGTTTATGAGAAAATCTGTTGTTTTGAAGGGATTACCATGCATAAAAGAGAATTAAAGACTTGTCCAAAATGCGGTGAGCATTATTTTGGTGAGGATTGTGTAGGATGTCGGAGTAATCAGTATGCTCATTACGGCAGTGATACTTCAACCAAAAATAAAATACTCATTGCTTTGACTTTTTTAGTCATTGTGGTACTCGTTGTCATTATTACTTAGTGCGGTAATAAGAGTTCATAAAAGGATGATCGATCTGATTAATGGTCTTTTTCATATAGTTCGAAAGTGTAAATTTTTTTTATCTTATTTTATGAAGAGATTTAGGCTGTGTAGTGCTTCGCCAAAAACGCATTGAACTGGTTGGCAAAGGCATGGGCGTCTTTGGGTCCGAAGGCTTTGGGACCGCCTGTTATTTCTCCGCTTTCTCTGATACTCTCCATCAGGTTCCGCATAGCCAGATACTGTTTGATGTTGTCTACACTGTAGAGTTCCCCTCTGTGGTCGATCGCATGGCCTCCCTTGCTGATGATCCGGTCCGCCAGGGGAATGTCTGCGGTGATAACAAGATCACCTTTTTTACATAGCTCGACGATACGGTGGTCCGCCTCGTCCGCTCCCTGATCTACGATGATATATTCGATATATGCCGACTTGCCAATGTTGATCTTCTTGTTGGCAATGACTTTGGTGGGAATGTGCAGGCGTTCGATACTGCGCAGCACAATGGGCTTGAGAAGATTGGGAAAAGCATCGCCGTCGATGAAAAGCGTCACAGTATCTCTTTCACGCGTCCCACTTCACCGGTATTGAGCCGTACTTTGATGCCATGGGGATGGGTAGGGGAGTTGGTGAGGATCTTCTGGACCTTGCCGTAGGTAAGATAGCCCGTACTTTGATCTTCTTTCAACACAACAGCAACATCCACTCCGTACCGGATATTGCTTCTTTTCCTGCCGTCTTTTTCCGCTCTACTGTCTGGGTTCATAGTTCAGTATCTTCTTTACGGTCTCGATGGCACAGAAGAAGAGTGCATCGAAGAGAGGGTTGAGTTTGGTGGTCTCGTCATCTACGCGTTCGAAAGGTTGAAAAAAGAAGCCGGGCCCCTCCTCTTTACGGGCAGGCTTGACGTGAAACACGATCGGTTTGAGTGTCCGGACGAGATTGAGTACTTTTTTGTAACCCTTCTCCTCTTTGGACGGCAGAAGATTGTTCTGTTTGCTCTCGTTAATGCGGGCTTTCCGGAGCAGCTGCAGTTTGTCGTCGAAGATCACTTTATTCCACTTGACCGTTCCAAGCTCAAAAGCAAATTCACGGTTTGCAGCGGTTAAAGGATGAGGTTTTGTTTCCCGGATCGCTTCAATCAAATGCAGGAAAAAGTTCCTGCCACCGAATTTCTCTGCCGCATCGAGAAGCAGTTCATGATAATGCTGTTTTTCTTCGTCACTCAAAGTATTAAAATCACACATAGTTTTCTCTTTATTTAAATTGAGCGTATTATACCCGAATTTGATTTTTCCTATGCTATTCCAGAATTTGGGGTCAAGTCTATAGGCTCATTAGAGGGAATGATATGTTAAAATTAGCCTGAAAAAGAAAAGGAATAAATGATGCCGGCAAAGAAAACAAAAGACAAACCGAAACTTCAAACTTCCAAAATAGGATTTGATGATGTGGTGGGGCACAAGCAGATTAAAAAAAGACTCAGGTCCATCATAAAGATCCTTAATGAGCCTAAAAGGCTGGAAGCATTTGATATTCCCATCCCCAAGGGTATGCTGCTTTACGGGCCGCCGAGCATAGGAAAAAGTATGCTGGCAAAAGCGTTCGTCAAAGAGGCCGGGCTCAGTTATATTGAAATAGCCGGATCGAAACTGTTTGAACTCGACTACATTAAAGAAGTTTATGAGGTGGCATCAAAACATGCACCTTGTGTGGTGATCCTGGAAGATATCGACATCAAAGGTGTGATTCAGGGAACTGTGACCAATGTTTCTTTTGCAGATATCGCCAAAGTCATAGAGTCAGTGGATACGATGGTCTTTACGGTAGCCACTGCGGAAACACTTGAAGATGTCGATCCCGTACTCACCGCACCTCAGAAACTCGATTTTCTTATTGAAGTATCAAAACTTGACAAAGATGCAAGAAAATTCTTTATAGAACGCATACTGAAAAAACCGCATGATCCCAAAATAGATGTTGACCGTATCGTACGCTATATTACCGGCATGAGTGCCATGGAACTTGAAAGACTGGGACGTATGGCCGCGCTGAATGTCATAGAAGAAGATAAAAAGTGGATCACGGAAGAGATCCTCATCGAGCAGATCAATATTATTAAGTACGGACACAAGATCGAGACCCAGATGGTGAAAAACCTTGAAGAAGAGTTGAGAATGACAGCCTATCATGAAGCTGCGCATGCTGTGCTTTCCACGATCCTTCTGCCGCATATCAAGATCGAACAGGTCACGATTTCCCGCCGGAGCAAAATGCTTGGTTTTGTTTCATACAATGCAGAAGATGCCATATCGAATATTACAAAAGAAGAGCTTTTCAATGATGTCTGCGTATTGCTGGCTGGACGTATGTCAAAGATCATAAAGGCCGGAGAAGAAAAAATGGACAGCGGTGCCGTGAATGATCTCTCGCAGGCATCACTGAATATTTATGCGGCGATTAACAATCTTGGTATGGACAAGGAACTGGGTTTGATCAATATTGAGTCCATTGTGCTCCTTGACAGTGATTTTCTCAGTCTCCAAATTGAAAAGAGGTTTTTACACTGGATACATGTTGCCAGGGTACGTACAGAAGATCTGGTGAATGAACACTGGGACAAGATAGAAAAACTGGCACTTCAGCTCATTGACAAAGAGATCGTCGAAGAAGAGGAACTGCTGAAGATCGTAGGCAAAGTGGATACCCATTATCCGATACCTGACACACTGTAAAAACCTATGGGAGCAAACAGCAGTGAGGCAATGAACAGTGACGAACGTCTGGAACGTATGGATGCCATACTTTTGCATAAACAGCCTGCACTGAAGGTCATGCTCGATGATGTCCACAGTTCCCAGAACCTTTCAGCCATTCTTCGTACCTGTGATGGTGTCGGAGTACAGCAGCTTTACTACAGTGCGGCAGAGGACCATGACCTTCGTATCCATAAGACCATCACCCAGGGTGCGCACCGATGGATTGAGCGAATTCGTGTAGGGACGGAAGAAAAAACAGAATTCCTTCAGGAAAAGCAGACTCAGGGATATCAGATCGTAGTGACCCGTTTGGAAGAGCATTCCATCTCTTTCAGAGAAGTGGATTATACGAAACCGACGATCATTGTGATGGGGAACGAGAAAGAAGGTGTTTCTTCCGGTATAGTGGATCTGGCGGATCAAGTGGTCATCATTCCCATGCAGGGCATGGTACAGAGTCTCAATGTCTCTGTTGCCGCAGCCCTCATACTCTATGAAGCCCAGCGTCAGCTGGAGGAGGCCGGCAGGTATGCTGTGCCGCAGCTCTCAGAAGAACAGAGAGAAAAGATCAAATCTGACTGGCTCTATCGTGACAATATAGCAAGGAGAAGCAAGGGGAAGATACCTTTGCCCTGACTGTGCTATAATACATTTGGTACGGTCGACTGACCGCTTGGAGGCAAAGATGAAGCAAATAGGCCAAAAAGAAGAGGCTGTTCCTGTACTCAGAGCTATTCTGAAAGAACTGCTGTCAGATATTTATGCCTACCGTGAACGTGTACTGAAAGAAGCGGATAATGAAGTGCTGCATCAGTTCAGAATTTCTGTGAGACGATCGGTTGTACTGATGGGTGAATTTTCATTCCTCGATGGGAGCGGCCGTCTTCCGAAGCACAGAAAAGCACTGAAAACACTCATCAGTATCAGCAATACCAAACGTGACCTTGATGTACTGTATGGGCGTATCTGCAGCTTGAATTCCAAACCGGGGGAGAACATCGAAGCACGGCTTCTTTTAAAGGAAAGGTTGGAAAAGATGCTTCAGGAGGAGCACAGGATGATTATGGAATATCTTCTGAGTGAAATCTGTAACGGTATTTTACACTCATGGGAATCCTGTCTGTCCGAAAAATATGTCAATACGGCTTCAGAGGAGGGTAGCACGACAATAAAAGAACTTTCTGACAGGGTGATTTACGGGCGTTTTCTGAAGATAAAAAAACAGATAAAGCTTCTTGACAGGAAGAGAGACAGTATAGAAAAGAAGTTGCACACTCTGCGTATTTCATACAAGAAGCTGCGTTATCTGCTCGAAACATTTGCGTGTTTGTATCAGAAAAAGAAGATGCAAAAACGTCTCAAAGAAATGAAAAAGATCCAAAATGTACTGGGTGCCTACCATGACAGTTATCAGCAGGCGATGCTGTTGGCAAAACTGCAGCAGAATGAAAAGAATGAGATACTGCGTAGCTATATCGCAAGGATTTTGCAGCCCGATCTGAAAAGGTATCAGAAAAAAGAGATCGAAAAGATCAAAAAGCAGTTAAAAAAGTTTCGCAGAAAAGAGAAGCGCTACAGAAAACTTTTTCACAGCAATACCGGAATGTTGCAGAAATGATCTCCTGTATGTTCGAATCAGGGAAAGAAGTATCGGATCTGAAAATTTGGAAGAGACGGGAGCATATCGGAACCAAGGTCCCGATGCAGAAGGAAAGGGTTATTTCTCTTTCCCGTTTCCGTAGTGTGTGAAGAGGTAGTTTTCGATGATTTTTGCATCTTTGTCCGTAATAGGTGCTTTGAAATGAACGATCATCTTTTGTATTTTGCCTTTCCAGAATGCTCTGGACTGTCTTCCCTGGTTGATAATGTAGCCAAAAGAATGGCACATCAGACAGTTTGCCTGGACTGTTTCAAATCCTTTGCCCATTTTGACAGGGAAGGCAACATAAGGAACTTCAATTTTCTCTTTGACCTGTGCCATCATCGGTGTGGCGGCAAGCAGTGTAGTTAAAATTATTTTTTTTATTATAGTCATTCCTCGATCCTTTATACGACTTCTACTGTAATGACATCGATACCGTTGTATTTGTAACCGCCGTGGTTCCATTTGATATCTTTTGAAAGCGGCTGCTCTTCACCGAGTTTGTTGATCGCTTTAGCCATGATTTCCAGTTTCCCAAGCTTGTCCGGTCTGAAACTGTAGCGGAATGTTCTGTAGGCATAACGTCCGAGTTTACCGCTGTCAAGCAACGATTTATCCCAGGTCTTTCCACCGTCAAGCGAGATCAGAACATCCTTGATACCTGCACCCCCGTCAAAGGCAACACCGCGTATGACAGCCTGTGACTTCAGTGTCAACTTTGCACCGTTTAACGGATAGCCGATGACTGATTTGACATTCATCCTGTAGATAGGTTTTGTTTTAGGGAATAACTTTTCAGGTGTTTCGCATTCACATTCATTGTCCGGTACAACATAGGCATGATCCATGAAAAAGAGATTCTGATATTTATCCGAAACAGTGATGTTGTCGATCATTTTGATCCAGCTGTCTGAATAAACGCCCGGAACAACAAGCCTCACAGGGAAGCCGTTTAAGTAAGGCAAGTCTTCGCCATTCATCTGGTACGCGATGATCACGTGGTCATCGAGTTCATCGAGGTGAAGCTCACGGATAAAGTTGGGCGTTTCGTAATAGGCAGCCTTTTCGCTTCCCTGTACGGCAAGCCATTCGGCCCCTTTTTTGACACCGGCTCTGTCAAGGATGTCACGCAGTCTGACCCCTTTCCACTGTGCACATCCCATGGCACCGCTTCCCCACTGGATACCTCCGGCAGTCGGTGTAAAGGCAGACCGGCTGTTACCACCGCACTGAAGCACGGCAGTGACTTCGACCTGCTCATAGTCCTCTTTGAGTTCTTTGAGGGAGATCTTGAGTTCTTTCTTGACCATACCGTTGACAGAAATGGTGAATTTGTCCATATCGATATAGGTAGGGATATCCGGCATATGCCAGCGCACGAAGAATTGGTCGTTGGGTGTCAGTGCACACGTAAAAACATTCTGTGGGGTTTCAAGCAGAGGCGGTCTGTCAGAATAAGTGATGAGAGGACGCTTTTCAGGAAAGGCGATATCCATTATTTTTCTATTGTTATTGGGCTGATGGGTCACACCCGCTTCAAGCGCAGATGTCCCTAAGGCTGCTGCACCCGCAGTCACAGCAGCTTTTTTGAAAAAGTCTCTTCTTTCCATAAAATACCTTTTTGGGAGATGGTTATAATCGAAATGTCCGATTATTAATCAGACTATTATGCTGTTTGAATGCTTAATAGAGCCTGAAATGAGGAGTGTATACGGATCATTTCCAAAGGAAGGAAATAAAATGGGTTCATAAGTAACATTGAACACTTTTTTATATGAGTTAAATTTACTTGAACAAGTTTTCCAGTTTCAGACAGAAACTTTCGAAAGAAGGAAGTTTTAGACTGCTTTCTCTCTGTTTCGTACCCCACATCGGTTCCGGGAAATGACTGTCTTCTTTAAAACGGGCCATGATATGCCAGTGGACATGGGGCACATAATTCCCGAAAGAAGCGATATTGATCTTGTCAGGTGTAAAGTAAGTGATCATTTCTTTTTCAATGATGTCAAGCAGCGAATAAATTTCAAGTCTGGTCTCGACAGGGACTTCGCTCATTTCTTTATAGGGGTATTGGGTAAATATTTTGAGCCAGGGAATTTCGCTTGTCTCCGTTTCAATCCGTATCGTCCGGTTTTCATAAATAACAGCCATCAGCGTATCCTTTTCAGCGTAGTATTGTTCAGTTGGTATATCTTGGATGCCTGTCCGTCCGAACAGAGCGGTGTAATGATGATATCAGCAGAGGTTTTGGCAAAACTTTCACTATAGGCATGCCCGCTGACATTGGCAGAAGTAGTATAGGCCCATTTGAGACGGTCAAGCAGCAGCAGGTGATGTTTCTCCCGTACCACACGGTATGAATGGCCGTCAGGCATGATAAAAGTCGTTTTTCCGGCTCTTCTCAGTCTCTTTTTATGGATAGAAGGGACACGTGTAAAGTATTTGAGTGTATCCAGTGAATTGACTGCTTTAATGTAATATTTATGGGGAGGTCTCTGTTTTAATTTCGTCAGTTTCTCTGCATTCCGGGAGACAAAGCCTATGGTGGTATCTGTTTGTGTCAGAAAGACTTTTTCTTTTAGCACGGTTTCTCCATTATGATTATGATTTATCCAATAAGTATATCAGAAAGAAAAACAATTTAGAGGTATTTAGATCGTAAAATTTGTATGAACGTGATATAATTGTCAGTAAAAAGGAATATGAAATGCAAAAAAGAAATGATCTTGATCTTGAAAAGTTTAAAGCACTGCTCCAGGAAAAGCAGGAAAAGCTTGAAGAAAATATTGCAAGGCTGAGAAGAGAGCTGGCAGTAAAAACGGAAAGAGGCGGAAATGATCTTGAAGATGTGGCGGAAACGACCCGTATAAAAGAAGAAGATTCAGCGCTCCTTGAACAACAGCAGCATGAATTAGGCGAAGTACAGCATGCTTTGGAAAAGATCGGATACGGCACTTACGGCATATGTGAAAAAACATTGGAGCCGATCCCGGTTGAACGACTCAAAGCAAATCCGGCTGCAAGATATAAAGTATAGCATTTGCGGCTGATATTTTTCGGGACAAGTGCCGGAAAGCCGACCAAAGAGAGAAATGTTTCTGCACTCGGTCTGGTATTTGACCAGGATAACCAGTGGTATCTGTTTGACTGCGGAGAGGCAACGCAGCACCAGATCATGCGTAGCAGGCTCTCTGTCGGCAAGCTCAGTACCATTTTTATCACCCATCTGCACGGCGATCATTATTACGGACTTCCCGGTCTTCTTTCTACCAAAACACTGGATAAAGCACTTAGACCCTTAACACTTTACGGTCCTGAAGGGATCAGGAAATTTGTCCAGTGCGCACTGGATACGTCATTCGAACATCTCGGATATAAATTGAAAATCGTAGAATTTAAAGCAGGGGAGACCTTTGTTTTTGACAAATGCAGAATAAAGGTACTTCCGCTTGTGCATTCCATTGAGAGCTACGCTTTTTATATCAGGGAAAACGATATAGGCAACAGACTTGATGAGGCGGCATTGAGGGCTGAAGGGATGAAGCCTTCCGTACTCTACGGTGAATTGAAAAAAGGAAGAAGTGTCATGTTTCAGGGAAAGAAATTTCATGCTAAAAATTTCATGCTCGATCCCATACCGGGACGAACCCTGATCATTGCAGGAGACAACAGTGAACCGGATATTTTGGGAAACTGTCTTGATGCGCTTGACCTGCTTGTCCATGAATGTACCTATACACAGAAAGTGTACGATACCTTAAAAGTAAAAGTCTTGCATACTACTGCAAAAATACTTGGAGAAACTGCCCAAAAACGGCAGGTCAAAAATCTTATTGCTACCCATATTGCCCCACGTTACAACAACAAGGGAACAGAAAATACCGACCTGATTTACAGAGAGATAAGGGAAAACTACAAAGGCGTACTGTTTATAGCAGAAGATTTTGATGAATACTGTCTGGGAAGAGACAAAGTTCTGAAAAAGATACGATGCCGTACTGCCATGCCCGCGGAGATCGCGGGATGCCATCAGGACAAATAGTCCTGAAGTGCTTTTGGATCAAGACAGCCGTCCTGTTCTTTGAGTTCCTTGATAGCAAGGGCAGTGGCTCGTGCTGCGGCTATGGTGGTAAAGTAGGCAACATTGTTGGCAAGGACCGACTGGCGGATGGTTTTTGCATCTGCTTTGCTTGCTTTGTTGTCACTGGTATTGATCGCAAGGGCGATCTCTTCATTTTTGATCATATCGTCAATATTGGGGCGGCCTTCCGAGATCTTGAGAACTTTGGTTGAAGGAATGCCTGCCTCCTCAAGTGCGGCATGTGTTCCTGAAGTCGCTACGATCTCAAAGCCGAGATCTGTGAACATTTTCCCGATCTCACCGGCATGCGGTTTATCGATTTCAGTCAGAGAGATGAAGAGTTTCCCTTCACGGGGAATATTGTTTTTGGATGCAAACTGGGATTTGGCAAAACTCATACCGAAGTTGTCGGAAATACCCATGACTTCACCGGTTGATTTCATTTCCGGTCCGAGAATGAGGTCGGAGCCGGGCAGTTTGTTGAACGGGAATACCGCTTCTTTGACTGCCACATGGCCTTTGAGGTTCGGTTCCATGATCTTCTTGCCAAAATTGACGACATTGAAGGTATCGTAGTATTTCAGTGCTTCTTTCAGGTTGCCCTGGACCATGACTCTTGTGGCTACTTTTGCCAAAGGGACACCGGTTGCCTTTGAAACGAACGGTACGGTTCTTGAAGCTCTCGGATTTACTTCGATCAGGTAAATCTCACCCCGGTAGATGGCATACTGGATGTTGAGCAGACCTATGACACCGAGCCCAAGTGCGATCCTGGCTGTCTGGTCTTTGACTTCGGCAATCAGTTCATCCGAAATGGAAACAGGAGGCAGGGAACAGGCCGAGTCACCTGAGTGGATCCCCGCTTCTTCAATATGCTGCATGACTGAACCGATATAGACATCGGTACCGTCACAGATCGCATCAACATCCAGTTCGATGGCATTGTCAAGAAATTTGTCGATCAGTACCGGCGCATCATTGGAGACAGAAACAGCTTCGTCCATATATTCTCTCAATTCCGCATCATTGTAAACTGTTCTCATCCCGCGTCCGCCAAGTACGAAACTCGGGCGCACCAGTACCGGGTAACCGATACGGTTCGCGATCGTCATCGCTTCATCTTTTGCAAAGGCCGTACCGTTATTCGGCTGTTTGAGTCCCAGTTCATTGATGAAGTTGGAGAAGAGTTCCCTGTCTTCTGCAAGGTCGATCACTTTTGCTGAAGTTCCGGAAATTTTTGCACCGATTGCTGTCAGGTTCTTCGCCAGTTTCAAGGGTGTCTGTCCTCCGAAATGCACGATGACCCCGTCCGGCTTTTCGAGTTCTATGACATTGCGTACATGTTCAAAATCGATCGGTTCAAAATAAAGAATATCGGACGTATCGTAGTCTGTAGAAACTGTTTCAGGGTTACAGTTGTACATAATGGACGTGATCCCCATGTCTTCAAGTGCGAATGACGCGTGGACACAGCAGTAGTCAAATTCGATACCCTGGCCGATGCGGTTCGGACCGCCGCCTATGACCAGAACCTTACGCTTATTGGAGTCTTGTTCTTCTATCGTTGAGCGTGGGGGAAGTTTGGTGATGTTCGTTGTAGAATAGAGGTAGGGTGTCAATGCCTTGAACTCTGCAGCACAGGTATCCACTTCATTGTATTCCAGTACAATATCCAGTTTTTCTCTGGCATTGTATACATCGTTCTCCGTAAGTTTGAGACCCTCTTTTTTGTTGATCACTTCAGCGATCATGGCATCAGAGAAGCCTTCGGACTTGACTTCTCTGAGTCGCTCGGCATCGGAGAGCAGGGCGATATCCATCTCTTTTTCCCGCTGGGCCAATTCTTCAAGCTGGTAAAGGAACCATCTGTCTATTTTACACAGGTCAAAAACGGCATCGATACTCATACCGCGTCTGAATCCTTCAAAGACATAAAGCATTCTTTTTTCATTGGAGCGGCGGATCTCCCGTACAAGCGTTTCACCGTCACATTTGATTTCGTTAAATCCGGTGAGCCCTGTTTCAAGCGAACAGAGTGCTTTCTGGAAAGACTCTTTAAAGGTTCTTCCCATACTCATTACTTCTCCGACCGATTTCATGGCCGTGGTCAGTGTCGAATCTGCCAATGGGAATTTTTCGAAAGTAAACCGCGGCAGTTTGGTCACGATATAATCGATGACCGGTTCAAAGGAAGCGGGTGTACCTGTAATGTCGTTGGTGATCTCGTCAAGTGTAAATCCGACAGCAAGCAGTGTCGCCACTTTGGCAATGGGATACCCGGTTGCTTTGGATGCCAGGGCAGAAGAACGGCTGACCCGCGGATTCATTTCAATGACGATCATACGGCCGCTATCGGGATTGATGGAGAACTGTACGTTTGATCCGCCGGTATCGACACCGACTTCTCTCAGGATCTTGAAAGAGGCATCTCTCATATGCTGGTATTCTTTGTCGGTCAGTGTAAGGGCAGGGGCAATGGTAATGGAGTCACCGGTATGTACGCCCATCGGGTCGAAGTTCTCGATGGAACATACGATAATGCAGTTGTCCGCTCTGTCACGAATGACCTCCATCTCATACTCTTTCCATCCAAGCAGGGATTCTTCAATGAGGATCTCTGAAATGGGAGAAGCTTCAAGTCCTCCTTGGACGATCTCCTTGAACTCATCCATGTTGTAGGCAACACCGGAACCGCCGCCAGCGAGCGTATAGGAGGCACGGATGATCAGCGGAAAGCCGATATTCTTTGCTGCATCCAGGGCTTCATCCATATTGTAGGCATACTGCGAAATGGGAAGATCCATCCCTATTTTGAGCATGGCTTCTTTGAATTCCTGTCTGTCCTCGCCTTTTTTAATGGCAGCAGGGTTGGCACCGAGAAATTCGACATTTTCGAGCATGCCTTTGTCGTGCATACTCATAGCAACGTTTAATGCGGTCTGTCCACCCATGGTAGGAAGAATGGCATCAACATTCTCTTTCTTGATGATCTTGGAGATCACTTCTTCATTGATGGGTTCTATGTAGGTTCTATGGGCAAATTCAGGGTCGGTCATGATGGTGGCAGGGTTGGAGTTGATCAGTACAACACGGTAACCAAGCTCTTTGAGTGTTTTGGCTGCCTGCGTTCCTGAATAGTCGAACTCACAGGCTTGCCCGATGACAATAGGTCCTGAACCGATCAGTAGAATAGTTTTGATGTCTTCGCGTTTTGGCATGGAGAAAAGGCCTTTATTTTTAGTTTAAGATTATACTACACAAGGGTAAAAACCGCCCTTAAAAAAGGGTAGGTTTAGAAGAGATCCAAACTTTCCGCCGCACGTTTTTTCTTTTTGTGAATGATATGTTTTTTGACAGGCTTGGGCTCGGTGTGAGGTTCCTGGGGTACTTCGGGTTCTATGACATCCGGCTGTGTCTGGTCAATACGTGCGGGAATACTTGAAATGACAGGTACACTGAGGTTTCCTTCGCTCAGCCTGGTGTCTTCTGTGGTGTTGAGGTCAGAAAGTGCGATCGTTCCGTTTGTCTCTGTGGCATTCAGGTCTGTTGGCTGAATACACTCTTTTTCTTCGGGTATCTTCGTGAGAAATCGGTCAAAATTTCTGGCAAGTGTTGCTTTGGGATCATTGATCAGGAAGAAAGTCTTTGGATGGAATACATCACTGTAGGTTTTAATGTACGCGACTTTGTAGGCACTCTGTGTTTCGACTTTGGAAACGATTCCCACAGGTACATTGGCAAAGAAAATATTGTCAAGGCCGCTTGTAACGACTTTGTCCCCTTCTTTTATTTTATGCCATTTCGGAATAAATTTGACGACCATTTCATTTTTGCTCATACCAATGGCAATACCCGGTGCATAGTTCTTTCCTATGAAAACAGAAAAACGGCATTTGCTGTCAGAAGTGAGGTAGCCGTAAAGCTGGTTGTTTTTTACCATAGCTACACCGGCTGCCACCGTTCCCTGTATCAGTCCGTAAAGTTTGCCTTTATGTATGCCTTTGGGTTTGGTCAGAATAATTTGTGTAAAACTGTTAAGTTTGACATAGGAGATGGTTTCTGTAATGGAAATATTGTGGGCAGGAAGTTTTTTGAGCTGCGGCAGTACATCATAAATATCTTTGACCTGTTTGATATAATGTGTCTGCTCAAGCAGACGTTTACGCAAAATACGGTTCTCCCGGCTCAGTTTTTCAATGGATTCTTTCTGAAAGATATAACTGTGGCTTTTGTCTTCAATGTTTTGTGTGAAGTGTTTGTATTTCTGTTTGACAGGATTGATGGCACCAAGCAGTACATCCATGATGTGTTCATCATTTTTTGTCAGTAATCCTGCCAGCACAGCCAGCAGAATAATAATAATGATGATTCTAGTCTTCATATGCCATTTGTTGTAAAATGTCTAATTCATCCAGTGCTTTGCCCGTACCTTTTGCAACGGCAAGCAGCGGATCTTCTGCGATATAGACAGGGAGTTTTACAATATCGGAAAGGTATTTGTCCAATCCTCTGATCAGGGCACCGCCCCCTGTGAGCACGATACCGTTCTCAACAATATCACCGGCAAGTTCCGGAGGGGTCTGTTCCAGAACGATTTTGAGTGCATCTGCAATCTCTTCGAGAGAGTCCTTTATCGCTTCGCGGAGATGTTCCGAAGTGATCTCGGTGGAAGTCAGGCTTCCCTCTATCTGGTCTCTGCCCCGTACAACAGTTGAAAGTTCTTCTTCCAGCGGTATGGCTGTACCGATCTTTATTTTGAGTTCTTCCGCAATACGGTCACCGATAAGCAGGTTGAAGTTCTTTTTGACATAATCAACGATGGACTGGTCAAGGTGGTCTCCCGCAATACGGATCGATTTACTCAACACCAGGCCGCCAAGAGAGACTACGCCGATCTCTGTAGTACCTCCGCCGATATCGACGACAAGGTTACCGTTGGGATCTTTGACCGGAATACCCGCACCGATCGCAGCCGCCATCGGTTCTTCTATAAGGTACACGTACCGTGCTCCGGCATTCTCTGCGGAATCTTTTACCGCCCGCCGTTCAACCTGTGTCAAACCGTAGGGAACACAGATAATGATACGCGGTGAGAACCAGCCTTTTCTTTTGTGTGCTTTTTCGATGAAATAGCGGATCATCATTTCGGTGACTTCAAAATCGGCAATGACTCCGTCTTTCATAGGACGGATCGCTTTAATGTTGCCCGGTGTCTTACCGACCATATCTTTGGCTTCCTGTCCCACAGCAAGGATACGCTGTTGTCCATGCTTGTCGAACTGTATGGCGACCACGGAAGGTTCATTGATGCTGATTCCCTGCCCCTTGACAAGTACGAGTGTGTTTGCTGTTCCCAGGTCAATCGCAAGATCGTTGGAGAACAGACCTAATACTTTTTTAAACATAGTGTATTATCCTTTCTTTTACAGTAGCAGTTTTTATGCTGTTTTTTTATTTTTTATATAGAGCGGCTGAGCACCGTTTTCCACTACTTCTTCCGTGATGACCACTTCATAACCGGCAAGATCAGGCAGCTCATACATAATATCGAGCAGGATTTCTTCAAGGATAGAGCGTAAACCTCTTGCCCCGGTTTTCCTGTCAATCGCTTTTTGTGCGATCAGTGCAAGCGCATTTTCATCAAAAGTGAGTTTGACATCATCGATTTCAAAAAGTTTCTGGTACTGTTTGACCAATGCATTCTTCGGTTCTACCAAAATACGAACCATATCTTCTTTTGATATTTTACCTAATGTGGCCAAAACATGCAAACGCCCGATCAGCTCCGGGATCAATCCGTAGGAAACGAGATCGTCTGCTTCAACCAGATGCATCATGTTCTCTTCCTCGGATTTTGAACGCTTCTCCTGACCGAAACCGAGCGTATTCCCGCCGAGTCTTCGTTTCAAAATATCGTCGAGTCCGTCAAAAGCACCTCCGCAAATGAAGAGAATGTTGGAAGTATCGATCTGGATGAAGTCCTGGTTGGGATGTTTTCTTCCGCCTTTGGGCGGAATATTCACAACAGATCCCTCAATGAGTTTGAGCAGTGCCTGCTGTACGCCTTCTCCTGAAACATCACGGGTAATGGAACGGTTCTCTCCCATACGTGCTATCTTGTCGATTTCATCGATAAAAACGATGCCCTGTTCGGCACGCTTCGGGTCACCGTCAGCTTCCATAAGCAGTTTGGTAAGGATGTTTTCTACATCTTCTCCTACATAGCCGGCTTCAGTCAGGTTTGTTGCATCCGCAATGGCGATAGGCACATTCAGGAAGCGGGCAATGGTCTGTGCCAAAAGTGTTTTCCCCGATCCTGTAGGTCCTATCAGCAGTACATTCGATTTGGCGAGCTGTGTATCATCTTCGACAATGTTTCTGAAAATACGTTTATAGTGATTATAGACTGCGACAGCAAGTGTTTTTTTTGCACCTTCCTGCCCGATGATGTATTCATCGAGTATAGCATTGATCTCTTTGGGGGTATAGAGTGTCACTGCATCATGTTCGGTCATTTCTGCTTCCTGCTCCTCTTCTCCGAAAAGGATCTTGTAGGCGGAAATGACACAGTTTGAACAGATATAGGCATTTTCACCCGCTATGAGAGGATTTTCTTCACTCTCCTGTACTCCGCAGAAGCTGCATGCTTTGATTGACATTGGTTTATCCTCTTGTTTCTATTTTCCGTGTGAACGGTATGCCTCTTTTGGAGGTCTTGATAAATGTGCACAGGTGCTTTACTTTTTCAGAACTGCTCTCTTCAAAAAGTCTTTGGGCAACATCCTGCAATGCCTGTCCTTCTTCGAAGAGTTCTCGGTAAGCGGCTTTGAGTGCATTGATCTCATTGCGTTCGATATGTCTGCGCAAGCCGGTCAGGTTCAGCCCCCTGAGTGTAGCCCGGTTTCCCTCTGCCAGACAGTAGGGCGGTATGTCCTGTGCAAGGGCACTCGCTCCGCCTATCATGGCAAAATCCCCGATATGTACGAACTGGTGGATCGGGGTCAGGCCGCCGATGACCACATTGTTCCCCAGTTCGACATGCCCTGCCAGTGTTGCGGCATTGGCCAGGATACAGTTGTCACCCAGAATAACATCATGTCCGAGATGGACATATCCCATCAGAAGATTGCCGTTACCGATCCTGGTGACAGAACCGCCGCCTTTGGTACCCGGGTTGAGCAGGGTAAATTCACGGATGGTATTGTTGTCACCGATGATCAGCTCCACGTCTTCCCCTGAAAACTTAAGATCCTGGGGAATCGTACCGATGGCAGTATGGGAGAAAATACGGTTGTTCTTTCCAATGCTCGTGCGTCCTTCGATGACAGCGTGAGAAGCAATGGAAGTATCGTCGCCGATGGTCACCTGTGCACCGATATAGGCAAAAGGACCGACAGAGACATTCTCTCCCAGGATCGCACCGTCTTCAATGATGGCTGTAGGATGGATGTTGGACATCAACAGGCCTATTTGTCCACGATCATGGCTTTGAGTTCAGCCTCGGCAACCAGTTTGTCATCCACATAGGCTTTGGCATCAAGCTGCCAGATGGCACCTTTGTTCTTGATAACGTTCAATTTGTAGACCAGCTGGTCCCCCGGTGTGACAGGAGAGCGGAATTTCGCTTTGTCAATGCTCATGAAATAGACCACTTTGTTCGCAATCTCCTCCTGTGTGGCATTGTCCATACTTTCAAAAGCCAGTACGCCGCCTGCCTGTGCCATACCTTCGATGATCATGACACCGGGATAGATGGGATGGTCAGGGAAGTGCCCCTGGAATACCGGCTCGGAAATAGAAACATTTTTATAGGCTTCTATGTGCGTACCTTTTTCGAGTTTGCTGATTCGGTCGACCAGAAGGAAAGGATACCGGTGCGGAAGGATTTTTTGAATTTCAACGACATTATAAACCATGTAGAACCTTTAGAAAAAATTCTCTTATTTTATCGAAAAAAGAGTAAAAAACGGGTTAACGGATCAGAACCTCCCTGACATCGCTGTATACCTCGCTTTGACAAAGTATCTCTATCTTGTTGGAAGGGATCTTTTCAACAACAAGAATAGCGGAAAGGTCATAGGGAGACAGACCCAGATCGGTACGTATAGACACTTCTCTTTCAAAGTCCAAAGGAGAGAATATCAGCTCTGTGATACTGCTGTAGCGGCTTTTTAAAAGCCTGTTGTATGTTTCGAGAGTGATGAATTTTACTTCGTCCCTGTTCATGTGGTGCAGCTCTCCCGTCGTGTATTCTATTTTCCCTCTGCTGTATTCTCCTTTGAGTGTGGAATAGGGCAGAAAATGTGCGGCTACCACTTCTTTTCGTACACGCAGGAATCCCGTTTTCAAACGCCAGTTGAGAAAACGCTGTTTGACGATCCGGTGGGGTACCTGTTCTTCTTCAAGCTTCCAGCGCTCCTCATACATTGCTATGCGTTCTTCGATGGATTCAGGCTGTATCTGCCCTGAGACGGGCAGAAAAAGCTCATCGGCAAGTTTCTTTTGCTGATCGCGCTGCATCGTAAGCCCGAAAAGGCATCCGCAGTAATCCTGGCGGTAGAGGGCGTCTTCTTTGGCCAAAATGTTCTGCTCCTGTGTTCCCGAAGCTTTCCTGTAGTCCGGTGCAATAAATTCGATACCGAATTTTTCAGCCAGTATATTGCCTGCATACTGCAGCTGTTTGAGCGATTTTTTGGGAGAGGTCAGCAGTGTGGAGGTAAAGATGCGTTCTCCCAGCTCACTTGCTTTTTGTGCAGAAACTTCGAAGCGCCTGTCAAAACAGACCGAACAGCGCGCACCTTTTTCAGGTTCATGTTCCAGCCCGCGAACAGCTTCCAGCCATTTTTCCACATCGTATTGACCCTCTATAAGGTCGATACCGAGCATTTTGCAGCTTCTTTTGACATCGAGCAGCCGCAGATAGTATTCGGAATAGGGGTGGATATTGGGGTCATAGAAAAAACCGGTGAGCTTCTCGTCAGGATAGTCCGCCTGCAGTTTCTGAAGGAAGTAGTGGCTGTCAACGGAACAGCAGATGTGTACGAGCATATGAACCTCTTTGGGTGGATTGGTAGAGTGCTGTGTTCTCACAGCACCATTTTTGGGTGCCGTCAGGGGACAGCATCCTATGATTGCATGATGATCTTCGCGACATTCTCCGAACTTCCGTGCCCGAGATACTCCCTGAGCTCTTTGGCTTTTGCGGCGAATTTTTTTCGGTCAGTATTGTAGTACTCTTTGAGCAGATTGTCAACCGTAACTTCTTCCTGCAGCAGTTCGTTGTGCAGGGTCGTGTGATTGTCGTGCGCGAGAATGATGTTCGCCAGGCCGATCTGTGTGATACCCAGTACTTTGAAAGCGATGAAATAGTCAATTTTTTTTGCAATATAGGCAAGGGTGAAAGGGGTGCCTATGAGCGCGGCTTCCAGTGTCGCCGTACCCGAACAGATAAAAGCGAATTCCGAACGTCTGAGTGCTTCATGTGTATCGCGTACGATTTCAAATTCCCTGTTGCCCCGGTAGAGTTTGGCGATTTTGTCCCTGCTGAACGAAGGCGGTATGACAAGCAGCGGTCTGATACCATTGCCCAGCTTTCGTCTAAGCTCAAGGAAAACAGGCATCAGACGGCTGATCTCCGCTTTACGGCTTCCGGGCATGAAGGCAATGCATCCTTTTGTCTCTTTTTCATGGCGCACGACATCGATCTCGTCGAGCAGCGGATGGCCGACATATTGTGCCTTACCGCTGCTGTAGTAGCCAATCTCGAAAGGAAGGATACCCAATAGGCGGTCGCAGTACTTTTCCAGTTTCTTCACACGTTTGGGACGGCTTGCCCATACCTGGGGGAGAATATAGTAAATGATCTCCTTGTCAGGGTATGCCGTTTTGAGTTTTTTGGCCAGCGGCAGATTGAAGCCCGAACCATCCATCAGAAGGACTTTATCTGCCTCTTTTGCCAGTGCGACCATTTCGTCGGCTACCTTGAAGAACCAGCGCAGTTTTTTGAGGGCATCCACCACCCCCATGATCGCCATTTGTGAAATGTCATACAGGGGTGTGCCGTTCTCAATGTGCTTGTCAAAGATACCCATGAGTTCAACATCCTGTGTGTGCCTGAGTACTTCTTTGAGATGAAGGTTGGCAGAAGGTTCCAAAGCGGAGACGAGGAGTTTCATACGTATATACTTCCTATGATGAATTGCCGTATTCTATCATAACTTCAGTGGGTGTATCTTGCAAATTTCCCGGTTTTTTTTGGAAATACTGTAAAAGATACAGCTGCCTGTCAGGAAAGGATCACTTTTCCCTGCCGACGCAAATCGCATAGAATTTCTTGTTCATATCGGCAACGAAGTATCTTCCCAGATCGAAATCGAAATACCATGCTTCATCGCTTCTGTCTTTGGTCAAGGACCAGTAGATGCCCTTTTGGATATTTTTGAAAGCATGTTTGACCGTGATGTCCCGGCGCGAGAGTTCGAGCAGGGAACGCATCTCCTCTTTGCTGGGAAGCTGCCATTTCGTATAGCCGAGGTAGTCCATCTTTTCGCAATACCTGACCGCATCGGCATAGGTCATCTTTGTGGAGGGTTTCGCGTCATAGTAGAATTTTTTCTCTTTTCTGTCCAGTACGATCTGCTGTTTGTCATTTCTGACGAAATTGGTATCAACATGGCCTTTTCCATGCGTGTAGGCAAAACTGAAATCAGGCCAGAATCCGCCCTCAAGTGTGGCGAGGCAGAGTGAAAACAGTATCAATATGGTTTTCATGTCAGGCTCCTTTGGGTATTTACTTGGTGTAGTAACATTATACCAGTATCCATCCCGCAAGCAGAAAGGCCAAGGTTGAAAGCATACCTCCTATCAGCGCATAGGGCAGCTGTGTGCGTACATGTTCCACATGGTCGCAGCCGGCTGCCATGGAAGAAATGATGGTCGTATCGGAGATGGGGGAGGCATGGTCTCCGAAGATACCGCCGGAGATAACCGCGGCGATGACCAGAGGAATGTCCAGTCCCATTGTCGCCCCCAGTGCCAAACCTATAGGCATCATGATGGAGAAGGTTCCCCAGCTGGTACCGGTGGAAAAAGCAGTAATCGCCGACACAATGAAGATCAGCATTGGAATGAATACCGGTGAAATATTGCCGCTGAGCAGATCGGCCAGGTATGCCGCGGTACCTAGGTCGCCGATGACCTTGCCTATGAAGATGGCAAAGAGCAGTATCATCGTGACAGGTATCATTTCTCCCAGGCCGAGATAAAAGCTTTTGAAGAAAGCTTTGTGGGAGATGAGCTTGCCAGGGATGAAGTAAAGATAGATGAAAAAAAGTGTCACGATAACTGCATAATAGACCGATGTAGAGCCTGAACCTTTGAAGATGTCTCCTTTGCCGGTAATGTAAAGTGTTACGGGGACGGAGACAACCATGACTATCAGGGGAAGGAGCATAGGCCAGGGAGTCTTTTTGATCTTCTCATTTACGCTGCCAGGGTGGTAGGGCTTTGGAATACTGTGTTTTAGGGGGCCGATCTCCCATTTAAAGTAAATGACTCCCAAAACGATCAGCAGTGTAAAGATGGCATAGAAGTTGTAGGGGATGGAAGAGACGAGCAGAGAGACAGGGTCGCCGCTGATGACTTTGGATTCCACGGCTGTGATGATCAGTCCCAGGAGCAGGGCACCCCAGCCGTTCATGGGGATCAGCGAACAGATGGGTGCGGAGGTGGAGTCACAGATGTAGGCGAGCTTTTCACGGCTGACACCATGCTTGTCACAGAGAGGCTTTGCCACGGTTCCGGCAACAAGTGAAGTGATGGACGATTCGATGAAAATGATGACACCGATGACATAGGCAAGCATCATGGCACCGGTAGGGGAGTCTATCTTTTTGGCTTTCCGGCTGAGATAGGCTACAAAGCTGTCTACCGCGCCGCTGTCCGTCAACAGTCGCATAATGGCACCCACCAGGAGCATAAAAAGCAGTGTCTTTGTGATCCATCCTTCGGCAAAAAGAGCAATGATGCCGTCAAAAAGCGCCACGAAAGCAGTGAACGGATTGTATCCGCTAAGTACCAAAAGACCGGCAAAGATCCCTCCGACGAGTGAAACGATGACATCTTTTGTTATAATGGCCAAAAAGATCGTCAGCAGGGGTATCGCGATAGAAATGATTCCGTATTCCATAAAAGTACCTGAAAATTTAATGTATAGAAGGATTATAACACAATGAAAAAGATTTTACTTGGATGTTTGTTGTTTGCTGCAACACTGCAGGCAAACCTGCCTGACACGAAGCAGTTGATCGTGGTAACGGCAAAGAACTGGTCTACACCGAACGGTACGCTCCAGCGGTATGAAAAAAAAGGCACAAAATGGCATAGAGTGGGCAAAGCCGTTTCTGTCAAACTGGGAAGGAACGGCCTGGGCTGGGGCCGAGGACTGCATCACATTCCCAAAGATGCGAAGATCATCAAAAAAGAGGGTGACGGCAAAGCACCGGCGGGTATCTTCACGCTCAAGCAGGCTTTCGGCTATCGGCCTTTTGCCGTAAAGTATCCCTACCGTGTCTATAAAGAGACGGATCACTGTGTGGACGATGTCCATTCAAAGTTCTACAACAAGATCGTCGACAGTACAAAGATCAGAGTCGACTACACAAGCAAAGAACATATGAAGTTTCCCAAAAACTACTACAAATACGGTGTTGTGGTCAACCATAACCACATAGATGAAAAAGGTGCCGTTCCCGGCGCGGGGTCGTGTATCTTCCTGCATATCAAAAAGGTACCGACGGCCGGATGTACGGTTATGAGTGAAAATGAAATGAAAGAGATCATCCGCTGGCTGGATGCAGACAAGCATCCGCTTTTGGTCCAGGGACCGGAGAATGTGGTGAAAAAGCTGGGAAGAAGCCTGAAGATTTTCCCTTAGGCCCGCTTTTTGACGTAAAAGGTCTGTCTATTCGCCATTCTGATGCGAATAGAGAGACTTATTTCATAAACTCTTTTGTCATCTTTCCAGTGATTGCATCTATATGTTTAAATGTTTCATCCGGGTTTTTAGGAGAATATGCTCTCATAACACCTGTCCAAAATTTACCTCTTGGCGTTCTCACAACATTTTTAAGACCCTTTACCGGTTCACCGGATGCCAGGAAGTTAACGGTATAGCTTCCGTCTTTGTTTGGAACCATGTTGTCGGAGTTGATAGCATAATTAATAGTAGCGATATACCCATCTTGATTATAGATTGTAAAAGAAAAGAATCCTTTTTCTCCATATTTTAAATCTGGTTTTTTAAAGGTGATCGCTTGTCTGTCTCCTTTACCGGTAAAGGAAGAATAACAGGCGAAATCTTTTGATAAAATACCCCAACCAATAGCAATAACTACTCTTGCAGCATCCGGATTTCTATCTTTCATTGTTCCTGCACCATTTTTTACAACATCTTTCTGAGGTTTTAATGCAAAGTCTTTTAAAATTTTATATTTTACTTTATCCATTGTAGAAAAGTCATAATTTACTGAGGGAACATATGGTTCAGAAGAGTGATAGGTAATTGAAATATTATCTTGTGCCTCATGGGCTTTTTTCATCATTTCTTTTTTTGGAAGATTTCTTAACAATCCGGTTCTGACAATGATATATGCATGATGACCAACGGTTAGCATACTTTCATCAAGTTTAATGGTTCCTTTCCCTGTTATTGAAGCGATTTGGCTATGATTTGGGTCTAATACCAAGATATTTTGAAAACCTGCATACTTTTTTGAAGAGACAGTAGCGCCACCTTTTACATCAAGGATGACTCTTTCATAAAGCGTATCTTCATTCATTCTAATGACATCTTGTGTATCAGCATTGGTTAATTCTCTCATGGGTGTGATAATATTTACTTTATTATCTGTTTTTGCCAACTCTTTTAAATACGCTCTTACTGAATCCGCATGTATAAAATTCTCTTTCGTGATAACAACACCTTTGGCATAAGCCATGTTTGTAAGCCCAAGAAGGGAAACAGCTACTACTGTAAGTAGTAATTTAAATATTTTCATATTTTTCCTTTAAATTAAAATATGGAGCATAGTAGCATAATAAAAAAACATTATCTATCACAAAAGCGTAAATAGGATAAAATGTTTAAATGAGAAGTAAAAAAAATGTTGAAACGGTAAAACTTTAAGAGGGGATGTCTCTTCAAAAAGAATTTGACAATTATAGGGATATGGCAAAACATGCTGTAGAGTGGACACTGTTATGCACTTACGAACTCAAACCAAACTCTCTTAATGGTAACTACAGGATACTCTCTTTGCCCAATATTCAAATCAGCTATTCACATTTTTATGGTTCGCTCATGCATGACTATATTGTTCCTGCAGATACCATCAACTTCACTGTCATACCATTGATCTCTGATAAAGCCTGTATTAATGAAATGAAACTCAAAACAGATATGATTGCCATCAATGATGACAAAAAGCCGTACACACTGATGTTCAATGATGAAGTAAAATTCCTTGATGTCAGTCTTAAAAAATCTGCATATGCTTCACTTTATGAGAGACTGGCCCCTGCAGTCGATACCTATTTTATAGATACAGATAAAAAGATGGCTTCTTTGCTTATGCATATTTTAGATACCTATAGTGAAGGCGAAGCAGCGCTTACCCTGCAAACAAGCATGAAGATTGAAGCTCAGATCGTAGATACGATGATGCATATTTTAGATGCACAGGAGGCCAATGTACCTCGTTTTACCAAATCTGAGAAGACAGCACTTGCCATACGACAACAGTTTTTCGACCATATGGATGCCCCTGTCAATATTGCTTCCTTATCAGTGAAACATCAAATAAGTGAGAAAAGTCTGCAAAACGCCTTTAAATCACTTTTTGGTTTTACCCCCAAGCTATTTTTCAGACTTACCAAACTCAATATGGTACATCATGAACTGATCCAATCCAATGTCAAAGAGGTATCTGTCATGAGAGTGGCACAAAAATGGGGCTTTAGACATATGGGTAAGTTTTCAAAATACTATACTGAGCTCTTTGGAGAAAACCCTTCCGTAACCTTAAGAACTGTCGCTCCGATGATCGATGGAATGAGTGAACATTGTGTGGTGAGGAGAGAAGAGATAGTTTAAGGAGATCCAGTCTGTGGAGTAATATGGGTTACTGTCATATGTATGATTTTTAAAGATATTCTTTTTTTCATGAAAAATATGCTTCATCATCAAAACACTCTGTAAAAGAGTGTTTCAAGCATAAAGCAGAAAAGCGTTATTTCAGCTTTCCGCTGACAT
>NZ_WGDD01000018.1 GCF_015493435.1 Sulfurovum sp. | reverse complement strand
GGTCAAAATAAATACAGGGAAATTTCTTCAATTTCCAATACAAGGGACTTCCAGGCTAGACGTGCGAAAATCAGGTTTAAAGAGGGCAAGAAAAACAGACTGGTACATACACTGAACGGTTCTGCTCTGGCTGTAGGACGTACTTTGATAGCGATCATGGAGAATTATCAAAATGAAGATGGAAGCATTGAGATTCCAGAGGTATTGAAGAAATATATGTGAGAAGCGTAAGCAAACGACAAGAGTTTGTCGTTTGTAGCTTCGGAACTGAAATGGTCGGAGCAAAGCGTAGCTATGCAGGGATAGACAGGATAGATAAGACGGTGACGGAGAGTACCGAATTTAAACTGTCTTTGAAGTATCACTATAGCGTGATTTCAGCTTGCCTTCCATACTCAAGTAACTATTCAAGGCACCAATGTAGGCTCTGGCACTTGCCAGCATCGTGTCAATATTCAAACCATGTCCTATGATGGCAGGTTCATCATTGAAAGAAACTTTTACAGTGACATTTGCCAAAGCATCTTTGCCTTCTGAGACAGATTTGACTTTGTAGTCTTCCAGTTTTCCGTTGTAGCCTGAAATGCGGTCAATGGTCTTAAATACAGCATCAATGGTACCTTCGCCAATACCTGCTTCGATGATCTCGTCATTCTCTTTTTTGATCTTTACCGCAGCAGAGGGTACACCGCCTGAGCAATCCATCAACTGTAAAGAGATCAATTCATAGACTTGTGTCGCTTTGGTCATTTCATTGGTGACCAATGCTCTTAAGTCATCATCATAGATCTCTTTTTTTCTGTCTGCCAAAATTTTAAAGCGCTCAAAAGAGCTGTTCAATGCATCATTATTCAAAGTAAAACCAAGTTTTGCCAACTTGTCTTTAAAAGCTGCACGCCCGGAGTGTTTACCCAGGACCAACGTATCATCCTTGATCAATCCGATACTCTCCGGTGTGATGATCTCATACGTTTCTTTATTTTTTAAGACACCATCCTGATGGATACCGCTTTCATGTGAAAAAGCATTCTTTCCAACAATAGCTTTGTTGGGTTGGGGTTCTATTCCTGTGATAGTAGCAATAAGTCTTGATGAGGGGTAGATCTCTTTTGTGTTGATGTTGGTTTTAAAATTGGTAAAAACATCTGAACGCGTTTTAAGCGCCATCACGATCTCTTCCAAGGCAGCATTTCCTGCTCTTTCCCCCAGTCCATTAATAGTACACTCAACCTGTCTGGCACCATGTATAATAGCTTCTAAAGAGTTCGCAACACCCAAGCCTAAATCATTGTGGTTATGTACGGAGATGATGGCTCTGCCTTTGGTATAGTCACTCATCTCTTTCACCATGGCACCTATCTCAAAAGGAAGTCTGAATCCTACAGTGTCAGGTAGGTTGATCGTGCTTGCTCCTGCTTCTATAACGGCATCGGAAATTTCTTTTAAAAAGCCGATATCTGAACGTCCTGCATCTTCACAGCTGAATTCAACATCTTCTACAAAGGTGCGTGCGTATTCAACTGCACGCACTGCACGCTTGATGACTTCGTCAGGATTCATTTTGAGTTTGTATTCCATGTGGATGGGACTGGTGGCTATGAAGGTATGAATACGTTTCAGTCTGGCCTTTGCTATGGACTCTCCTGCAGCTTTTACATCACTGTCCATGGCACGTGCCAATGAGCATACCGTTGAGTTTTTTACACGCTGTGCGATCTTTTCTATGGCATCAAAGTCTCCTGGACTTGCCGCTGCGAATCCCGCTTCGATAATGTCCACTCCCAAACGTTCCAGCTGTGCTGCGATTTGGATCTTCTCTTCTGTGTTCATGGAAGCTCCGGGGCTCTGTTCCCCGTCTCTCAATGTTGTGTCAAATATTTTGATAGTATCTTTACTCATTGTATAAACCTTGTTATGTATAAAAAGCCTTATGGCTTGAAAGTTGTCTAATTTTACCTAAATATCGATTAGGAGTATTAGAATAGAAAAATGTGCTGTAATGAAATGTGGATAGTCAGACTATTAGAGTGCGAGCAGCAGCAGGAGAGAAGTTGCTTTGGTGAAAATGATTGTACTGTTTATGATGTTTTTCATAATGTTCTCCTGTTGAATTTTTTAGAAGTATACATAAAAAAAGCAGAAATTGCAAATGTGGGGAGATTTGGTTCAGTCAAATTTCAATGCGGATGCCCGGCAGCGCATAAATTGTGATTTACGGTTCAATGTCCTCTTGACGCTTGGCATGGCCAAACCTGCGGCTGTTGATTGTTCTTAAGGCACGAAGGGGGCCGTAGGCTACATAGGCCAGGATGATCAGTGCAAATCCTTCAGCGGAAAAAAGATAGAGCAGTGAAGCCGCCAGGACCAGGAGGATCATTGTTTTAAAAACCATCGGTTTGTCCAGTTTCACTTTTTTAAAGGAAGGGTAACGAAAATTGCTGACCATCAGGACGGCGACAGCGAATGCAAGGCATAAGAGGATCACGCTGTAAGGGGCAAGGTCATACTTGTTGAAAAGCAGTATCCACATGGAAATGAAGATCGCTGCGGCAGGGATGGGAAGGCCAATAAAAACATTGGGGTCTGTTTTTCCGGTGGAGATATTGAAACGTGCCAGTCGGATGGCACCAAATATGACATAAAGTGCAGAAACAAGTATGCCGAAACGCCCGAATTCATATCCGACAAAAAAGAAAAGCAGCATGGCCGGTGCAATACCGAATGAGATAATATCTGCCAGGGAATCGAACTCGACACCAAACTGGCTTGTTGTGTTGGTCATACGTGCCACACGTCCGTCAAGACCGTCAAAGACAAGTGCAAGAAGAATCAGCCACGAAGCTTGTATGAAATGCCCTTTGCTAGCTTCTACGATGCTGATAACACCGATGAAGATACTGCTTGCCGTAAAGAGGTTGGGCAGTATGTAGAGAAGGCTCGGTTTATGCATTGTCTTTGGTATCTTCTGCATCCGGTTCGGCTGCTTTATCGGCCGGTACGGCAGGTTTTTTCTGATGTGCCAGACGGCTCGTCATATGGTGTGCTTTTTCGAAATCTTCAATAATCTTTCTGACGGTATTCCCTTCGATCACTTCCGCACTGAGCAGTTCATTTGCCATCCCTTCGATAGCTCCCCTGTAATCGTCGAGTGTACTTTTGACAAAATCATAACGCTCATGGAGGGTACGTTTGATATAGTTGTCCATCTCTTCAGCCATTTTATCGCTGTAGTCGGTAGAGACGGCTCCCGCACCAAGGAAGGAATTTTGGCTGCGTGAAAGTACCATGAGGCCTGCCACATCGGTCATACCATATACGGAGATCATATCTTTCAGAATGGCTGTTGCACGGTCGAGATCATTTCCCGCACCGGTACTGATTTCACCGATGAAAACTTCTTCTGCGGCACGTCCGCCCAGCAGTACGTCAACTTCGGCGATGAGTTCATGTTTTTGTTTGAGGAAGCGCTCTTCGTCTTCGGGAAGATGCAGTGTATACCCCAGTGCGCCAAGTCCTCTTGGAATAATGGAAACTTTGGTAACACGTGTCGCACCTTCCGTCAGTTCTGCCATGAGCGCATGACCGCTTTCATGGAATGCAACGATCTTTTTCTCTTTCTCGTTAATTTTACGGTTTTTCTTTTCCAAGCCGACAAATGACCGCTCGATCGCTTCAAGGAGATCGGACTGTTCTATTTGTTTTTTGTCCTGGCGTCCTGCCAGGAGTGCTGCTTCGTTGATGATATTGGCAAGGTCTGCACCGGCAAGTCCGGCTGTCTGTTTCGCTACTATTTCAAGATCGACATGGGGAGCCAGCTTGACATCCTTGGAATGAACTTTGAGAATGGCTAGACGGCCTTCATAGTCTGGTTTGTCAACCAGTACCTGCCTGTCGAAACGTCCTGCTCTAAGCAGTGCGGCATCGAGTGTTTCAGGGCGGTTGGTCGCTGCAAGAACAATGACAGGGGTATCGGTGCCGAAACCGTCCATTTCAGCGAGAAGCTGGTTGAGTGTCTGTTCTCTTTCATCATTGCCGCCCATCTGCCCGCCTGAGGCTCTGGACTTTCCGATAGCATCGATTTCATCGATGAAGATAATGGAAGGAGCTTCTTTTTTCGCCTGTGCGAAAAGGTCGCGTACACGGCTTGCTCCGACACCTACGAACATTTCGATGAAGCCTGAACCGCTTACAGAGAAGAAAGGGACAGAGGCTTCCCCTGCCACTGCTTTGGCAAGCAGGGTCTTACCGGTTCCCGGAGGGCCCACAAGCAAAACACCTTTGGGGATCTTGGCACCAAGTTCAATGTAGCGTTCGGGGAATTTGAGGAAATCCACGATCTCTTTGACTTCGTCTTTAGCCTCTTCAACACCCTGTACATCACTGAAACGCGTATCGGGTTTTTCAGCGTTGATAAGCTTGTCTGCTTTGCCGGCTCCCAAAATACCGCCGCCCATGCCTTTGGTCATTCTTTTTGCAAGGAAGATCCAAATGGCAAAGAAAATGAGGATCGGTAGAAGCATACTGACCAGTTCTGAGAAAAATCCGTTCCCCATCACCCCTTCAAATGCAATATGCTTTTTTTCAAGCAGCGGAACGAGGTCTCTGTCATAGGTAGGGATATTCTGTGCAATATAACGGGTTTTTTGTCCGTTCTCTTCTGAGATGGCTTCTACAACAGTAGGTGTCAGCTTGACACTTTGTACCTTCCCCTCCGCTATGTAGTTTCTCAGTTCGGAGTATTTGACCTGTTTGGTCTGTGAAACGTTTTGTTTGTTCATCATGCTCCCGATACTTTCACCTTCACCGACGAAAGACTTGAAGATCAGAATGATTACGATAGAGAAGATCGCAAAAGCGAGCAGGGGATTGTCATTGAAAAAATTGTTGTTGTTTTTGTTCTGGTTATTATTGTTGTCATTATTATTTGGGTTGGCCATTAAATATTTTCCTTTATATAAATTCCGAATGATGTGTCAGAAGCGTAATGATTCCGAGACATACGCTGGGATAAATGAATGTAATCGAGTATTATAGCGCAAAAAGGAAGAAATTCCATTTTACTGTGTTGATGCGATTTTACTTATTATTTCTTATAAACAAGTGTTACCCATTCATCTTTGAGGATTCTCTCTTCGAGTGTCAGCTCGGAAAAGGATGTTTTTACCAACATCTCTTTTTTATCCAGAATTCCTGAGAGTATCAGATAGCCTTCCTCTTTGACACTTTGTTTCAGGTCGGTGGCAATGAAGCGGAGCACATCGGCGATGATGTTGGCAATGACTACATCATAGGGGCCTTCTGCTTTGTCAACGGAGCCCTCCCAGAGTGCATCATACGGTGTTTTGTTGAGTAAAAAATTTTCCCGGCAGCTTTTTACGGACAGCGGGTCTGTGTCACAAAGTGAAACAGTGGCACCGAGTTTTTTTGCCGCAAGTCCCAAAATACCCGAACCGCATCCGACATCGATGACATTGTCTTCTTTATGAACATATTTGCTGACAGCTTCAAGGCAGGAAGAAGTCGTAGCATGATGTCCCGAACCGAAAGCGAGCGCCGGATCGATCTTAATATTGATACATCCCTCTTTGGGAGCATACCAGCTGGGGAAGATATAAAATTTTCCTGCTTCGACAGGCTGGATGGATTCCTGATATGTTTTGATCCAGTCTTTGTTCTCTTTTTCTTTGAGAGTGAAGTGCATATGAATATCCTGTTCGAGATGTTCCTCCAAAGAGAGCAGGGCATCTTTGACAAAGTTCAAATCGTTTTCGCTTCGTATAACGATTTTTCCCGTACCGAATTCCAAGCCTTCATCATAGATATTCATAATATAGTCTGCGATCAGATCAACGTATGGCTCATCAAGGGTAAGCGTCAGTTCATGATAGGTTTTATTCATTTTAGGTTCCTGTCGGCAGTGGCTTTGAATGCCTGCTCCAAATCCAGGGTTCCTTCATAAAAGGCTTTCCCGACGATAGTTCCGTCAATTCCCGCTTCGATCAGGGCTTGGATGTCTGTCATATCTTTCAGTCCCCCTGAAGCAATGGTTTCAAGCCCGGAAGCTTCCTGTATGGCTTGGGTGAATTCTATGTTGATCCCAGTCATCATCCCGTCACGTCCCACATCGGTACAAATGATAGCTTCTACACCGCAGGCAGCAAACTCTTTGGCGAGGTCAGTGGCTTTCATATCGGATGTTTCAGCCCAGCCTTCTACCGCAACCATGCCGTCGATGGCATCAATACCCACCACTATGGGGTATTTGGCAGCCATATCCTTGACGAATTGGGCATCTTTGACGGCAATAGAACCCAATATGAGACGGTCTATCCCGAGATCAAGATACATTTTGATGGTTTCCTCATCACGGATGCCTCCGCCGAGTTCCAGTTTCAGATTGCAGTTTTCACGGATTTTCCTGATCTGTTCCAGGTTTTCCGGTTTACCGGCAAAAGCGCCGTTAAGATCTACAAGATGCACCCACTCGCTTCCCAGTTCTTCAAATTTTTTGGCAACCTGCCATGGCTCGTCACTATAGATCTTGGCTGACTCCATGAGCCCTTTGCTTAATCTTACTGCTTTACCGTCTTTAAGATCGATTGCGGGTAAAATGGTCATTTTTGGTCCTTCGTAGGTTTGGCCATGCCAAACGCTTGTATTTAAATTGTTATCTATCTTCTTTTTGTTTGGCATGGCCAAACCTACAGTAAAATTCATACACCAATGTGGTGTTGTAAGGGTACAACACCCTACAGTTTGCTAAAATTTTCTATAATTTTAAGTCCATTCTCATGGCTTTTTTCCGGGTGCGGCTGGATACCGAAGATATTCCCGTTCTGAACGGCCGAAACGAACTCGTATCCGTAATGCGTTTTCCCTATGGCATATCTGTCATTGCAAACAGCATGGTAGGAGTGTACAAAATAAAGATAGAAATCATCGGGGAGACTATCAAACAGAGAAGTCTCTTTTTGCACAAAAAGCTCGTTCCATCCCATATGCGGTACTTTCAGAGGGTGGTCAAATTTACTTTCATCGAAAGCGACAACCTTCCCGGGAATGAGTCCCAAACCTTCAGTCGAGCCAAACTCTTCAGAGCTTTCGAACAGCAGCTGCATACCAAGACAGATGCCCAGCAAGGGTTTTCCGCTTTGGGCAAAAGTCTTGACCGCTTCATCCATACCGTTGCGCTGCAAATGTTCCATTGCATCTCCAAATGCACCTACACCGGGCAGGATAAGCTTGTCATACTGTCCGAGTTTTGACGTATCACTCTCCAGTCTGGCATCTGCTCCTGTTTTTTTAAAAGCATTGATCACGGATGCCAGGTTGCCCATATGGTAATCGACGATTCCTATCACGTAGAAAATTCCTTCAGCTGTTAATTATTGGTGTGATTATATCCAAATTAAATTGAAAGGAGTTCGGCAGGGCACTGACCTTTTAGAGTATTTGGATAGAATTAGAGTAAAAAATCAGGATATTCAGAGATGAGGATAGCGATTGTCAAGCTTTCTGCGTTGGGCGATATAGTGCATGCGATGGTTGTGCTGCAGTTCATCAGGGAGGCAATGCCCCAAAGCCGGATCGACTGGGTCGTCGAAGAGCATTTTAGCGGTATTCTGGAATACAATCCCCATATCGATACCATTCTCCCGGTAAACCTGAAAGCCCTCAAAAAAGAAAAATCGCATATTTTCTCTGAATTCCGCAGGCTCAAAGCGTATGCCCGTAACAGGTATGATTTGGTCATAGATATGCAGGGCTTGATCAAGTCAGCTGTCGTTGCACGTATTTTGGGGCCAAGCTGCGGTTTTGACAGGCACTCTGTCAGGGAAAAGGCTGCCGCACTCCTGTACAGCAGAACATTCAGGATACCTTATGAAAAAAATGTGATCATGCGAAATGCAGATCTAGTCGCTGCCGCATTGAATTTTGAGATTGGCTCCGATGCTCTGATGGAGAAAAAGCCCTTTCTTTTTTATCCGGACAGTGCGTGTGGCAAAACCGTTTCTTTCTTAATGCCGGAGAAAAAAAATATTGTGCATATACTGGGGTCGAGCTGGGAAAGCAAAGTGTACCCCAAAGAGAAGTTTGTCGAGATAATTGAAGCACTGCCGGGAAACCATCTGCTGGTATGGGGAAATGATGCCGAAAAGAGCAGGGCGGATTTCATCGCCGGGAAATGTGAGGCAAGAGTGCTTCCGCCTATGAACCTCAATGAACTCAAAGCACTGATCGCTGCTGCGGATCTTGTTATTGGCGGAGACAGCGGCCCTACCCATATGGCCTGGGCGCTGAACCGGCCGAGTATTACGATCTTCGGTCCGACACCGAGTTTTAGAAATGTACTTGAAACAAAGATCAACAGGGTCATAGACTGCGGAAAAAAGATCGATCCTTTGAAGTTGGATAAAAATGAATTGTGTATCAATACAATCTCTGCACACAACATTGTCACCCTGGCCAAGGAGCTGCTGTCGTGAAAGATAAACTGTATGTGAGTGCGTTCAATGTCTTTAAATTCTTTATCCGGATCATGCCCGAAACACTGATGTTCTTTTTTGCCAAAGCGCTCTCCCGTATGATCTATGCCGCAGACAGCAAACACAAAAAGATCGCAAAAGTCAATCTCGACCTGGCATATGGAGATACACTGAGTGAAGAAGAAAAAGAACATATTATCAGGGCGTGCTATCTGAACCTTATCCTCTCCCTGATCGATTTTGTCAAAAATCAGGGTATTTCAAGGGAAGCACTTCTCAACAAAGTGACATTTAAAAATGAAACGATACTTGAAAATGCGCTTGCAGCGGGAAAAAAAGTCATTTTGGTCACGGCACACTACGGAAACTGGGAGTTGGTAGCGCTTTCCATTGCTGCGAAATTCGGAGATATGACCATTATCGGGAGAGATCTGGATGCGTCGAGCATGAATGCCATTCTAAAACAGAACAGAGAACAGTTCGGCATAGAGCTCATAGATAAAAAGGGTGCGATGAAATCGATGATCTCAGTGTTGAAGCGGGGACGTATGCTTGGATTGCTGGTCGATCAGAATACCAGTGAGAAGGAGGGGGTTCTTGTTGATTTTTTTGGAAAACCTGTACGGCATACACCTTCTGCCGCTATTTTAAGCAGACGGTTTAATGCAGTGATCATTCCTGTGTTCATTACAACAGAAGATCATTTGCAGTATACCTTGACTTTTTATGAGGGGTTTGTGACGGAAACGACAGATGACAAAGACAGAGATATCCTGGAATCTGTACAAAAACAGGCAAAGATCACAGAAAAAGTGATCCGAGAAAAGCCTGAAGAATGGTTCTGGCTGCACAAACGCTGGAAAAACCAGTTTGAGGCATGTTATGATGACTAAACTCTCTGTAGTGATCATTGCAAGAAATGAAGAGAACACAATAGCAGAGGCAGTCCGGTCGTCACTTTTTGCAGATGAAGTCCTCGTTCTGGACAGTGGTTCAACAGACAGAACCTGTGAAGTTGCATCATCTCTCGGTGCCAGGGTACTTCAGGAAGAATGGCTCGGTTTCGGTCCCCAGAAAAACAGGGCAGTGAGTCTGGCCCGCAACGATTTTGTATTTGTACTGGATGCAGATGAGCGTATTACACAGGCACTTGAAAAAGAGATAATGACGATTTTAAAGCATCCTGAATTTGAGGGGTATTTCGTTCCGAGACTGAATAATTTCTGGGGATATGATATTAAAACGTGTGGGCTCTATCCGGATTATACGATACGTCTTTTTGACAGAACAAAAGCACGTTTTAATGATGTTCAGGTTCATGAATCTGTACAGATGAAGACCACAGCCGGGTATGTGAAAAACCATTTGCTGCATCTTGCCTACAACAGTATCGATGCCTTTATTGAGAAACAGAACCGCTATTCGACCCTGCATCATAAATCAAAAAATAAAATGAAAGCGATGGTCAATCCCGCCTGGACATTTTTCAAACTTTTTATTCTTAAAAAGGGCTTTTTGGACGGCTGGAACGGATTTGTCATTTCAAAGCTTTATGCACAATACACATTCTGGAAGTATATCAAATGAAAATACTGGTTATGAAATTTCGTAATATCGGCGATGTGCTTCTGACGACACCGCTTTTAAAAAATCTCCAATACCATTATCCCGAGGCGACGATAGATTTTGCCCTCAACAAAGGTACAGAAGAAATGCTTACAGGGCATCCTTCCGTAAGAAAGATACATATTTATGATCGAAAAATTAAAAAACTGCCTTTTTTCAAGCGCCTGAAAGCAGAATATGATTTTGCCAATTCGATTAGAAAAGAGAAGTATGATATTGTCATCAATACAACCGAAGGGGACCGTGGTCTGCAGATCGCTATTTTTTCCGGGGCAAAAAAGATCATCAGTATTCCTGCAGAAAAAAATATGGTATTGAACCGGTTTATTACAGATGAGCTTCTTCTCGTCAGCATGCGGCATAATATCGATGACAACCTGGATGTTCTCCGGGTACTGGATAAGCAGACAGTAGAAAGAAAAGTTGAAATTTTCTGGGACATGGAAATAAACAAAAATGTTCAGAACCTTATGGCGGAGTACGGGTTGAAAAAAGGTGCGTTTATCCACCTGCACCCTGTGTCACGGTGGCTTTTCAAATGTGCAGATGACAAGACGGTGGCAAAGATCATCGACTTTTGCCAGGAAGAGATGCAGTTTCCCGTTGTTATTACGGCTGCTCCTATCAAGGAGGAGAGGGAGAAAGTAAAGCGTATCATATCTTATTGCCGGACGAAGCCTTTGGATTTCACGGGAAAACTCACCCTGAAAGAAACCGCCGCGCTCAACAAGCAAAGCAGACTTTACATTGGTGTCGATACTGCGATCATGCATATCAGTGCTGCCAATGATGTTCCTACACTTGCCTTTTTTGGTCCAAGCGCATCCTACAAGTGGGGGCCATGGGACAACAGTGTTATGCAGAATGCCTATACCCGAACCAATGGCAATCAGTGTATGGGAAAACACCGGGTGCTTCAGAAAAACTGGGAGTGTGTACCCTGTATTTCTGCAGGCTGTGACAATTGCGGAATCAGTGACTGCCTGATGGAGATGGATATGGATGAGATCAAAATGAATATTACCCAAATGCTGGAACAATAAAGTATGTCTTCTGTCAAAAAAAACTGTAAAATCGTCCTTTTCAATGATTCGCTCTCAGGCGGTGCAGGTATTTCCATGCTTACCCTGGCAGAAGCATTGCAAAAAAATGGTATAGAAGTTCATCTTGTGATCTGTGAAAACAAAATTGATTTTGAAATTCCGGCATCACTTTCCTTTCACCTTTTGAACAGGGATATCAATACCACATACAGTAAAAAAGCCTATAGCCGAAAACTCAGGGAAAAACTTAAGATGCTGGGAGAAGCGGATATGGTGATGTCGAACTCATCTCCTTCCAACCGGATACTTTCTTTGTTGAAGATCGACAATGCCTACCATCGTGTGCACAGCGCTGAAATAAAAAGATATCCGGATACAGTTTTGGGACAACTGAAATATAGATGGCGGCACTATAAATACAGAAAACTGTATTCCAACAAGCACTTGATACCTGTATCAAAGGGCTTGAAACAGATAATTACCCGGGATATAGGTGCTAAACCAAAAAGTATGGATGTAATATACAATGTATCTGATGTTGAAAAAATAAAAGTATTATCCCAAAAAAATGATGCCGAAATTCCCCAGGAAGCATATATAATACACGTTGGCCGGTTTGATATGACAAGTAAAAGACATGATGTACTTTTGCAGGCATATAAAAAATCCGGTATACCACATAAACTGGTGATCGTTGGTGAGGGGAAAGATAAATTAGTCATTCAGAACATGATAGAGGAACTCAAGCTTGAGGATAAAGTACTTTTAACTGGATTTAAACTTAATCCTTATCCCTGGATCAGCAATGCAAGCTTATTGGTGATGACATCTGATTTTGAAGGTTTACCGACAGTAATGATCGAAGCACTTGTTTTAAAAACTCCTGTGGTCAGTACCGACTGCCCGACAGGCCCCAGTGAGATTTTGACAGATACTCTGTCTTCTTATCTTGTACCCATACAGGACATTGATATGATTGCAGGCAAAATGAAAAAAGCCCTTCTTGAGTATCCGCCGATCCCGGATACTGCGGTTGAAAAGTTTCAGGCAGATCATATTGTTTGGCAGTATATGAAGCTTATGGAAGGAAAACAATGAACGATCATCGCAGTATTCGGCTGAAAAAGTATTTTGTTTTTGGATCGAAATTCTATTCGGATAGTTTGAATATGGTTTTTGTACTATATGCATTTTTATTGCCGTTCTCCAAAGCATTTCCTCTCTTTACTGCTCCTTATGTCATTCTTTTTTTGTGGTTGATGGAAGGTGGACTGAGCCAAAAAACAGCAAAGCTAAAATCTGCAAAAGTGATCTATTCTCTTTTGCTTTTTTTTATGTTCACTGTGCTCTCTTTACTGTGGACCAATGACATTTATGAAGGTATACAGTCATTAAAGTATTATTTTGCCATTACGGTGGTGATAATCGTGTTTTTCACATCTGTACAAAAGCATTTTCTCAAACCCATACTGTATGCCTTTCTGTTTTCCATGTTCATAAGCGAAATGATTTCCTATGGTATCTACTTTGAATGGTGGAGTATCAATGGAAAAACATCGGCCAATCCTACACCCTTTATGCATCATACTATCTACAGTGTTTTTCTGGTTGTTACCATTTTCCTTCTGCTTATTCAGTTAAAAGATAAAAGCATACCGTTCAAGTTGAAGGTATTTGAATTTCTGTTTTTGCTTTCCTCTTCTACAAACCTTTTTATCAATGGGGGTCGGACAGGACAGTTGGCACTGATTTTTGGAACAGTCTCTTTTGTAGTGATTTATTATAAAAAGAAAATGTATCTTTTGTATGCAGCAGTCTTTCTCACAGTTCTTTTTTTCAGTGCCTATCGGGTATCACCGAACTTCCACCAGAGAGCAGATCAGGCATTGACCGATGTTGTCAAAATTCAGGAAGGAAATTTGCAAAACTCCTGGGGATGGCGTATAATGATGAAAATAGTTTCATATCATATTATCGAAGAACACTTGCTCATCGGGGTTGGTGTGGGAGATGTTCTTGATGAATACCGGCATGCTTTAAAAAGAGAAGAGTTAAAAAAATATGATGCTACAAAGATACTGCAGCATTTGCATGACCAGTTTTTGCAAGTGACTGTGGAAACCGGGTTTACAGGTTTGGCTTTCTTCCTTTTGTTTCTCTTTTATGTGTTCCGGAGCGCACTGAATATACGTGACCCTCTGATTCGGGCCGCGCTGTTCAGTATACTGGTTGTTTTTATATTTTCTTTTTTTACAGATGTACCGCTCAAAAACTTTACCGGCGGTCTTTTTGCTTTTATTGTCGGGTATCTGTTGAACTATACCGCTTCGGAGAAGACAGCTTTGCCCACAGAAAAAATGAGGCAGTAGTATGCAGAAACTCTACTTGATCCGTGCCAATAAAAAGTTGTCAGGCGGTGCAGAAATGTATCTTGCACAGCTTTCGGCACAGTTGGAAAAACGCAAGATAGATCATGCAGTCCTCCATTCCTCTCTGCCCAAATTTCTGCCGGCATGGCTGAGAGTGCTGCTCTTTGATTTTATGACCTGCCGAAAAAAAGAAGATAAATTTTATTTCTCTCTTGACAGAATATCCTGCCCGGATATTTACAGAACCGATGACGGTGTACACAAAGTTTTTCTCAGTATTGAGAATAAGTCAAAGACAAATCCTCTGCACTGGGTTTATCTTGCATTGGAGGCAAAAGCGTTCCGCAGAGCCAAAAAGATCATTGCCATTTCAGGCATGGTCAAAAACAACATTATCGACGCTTACGGTATCGACCCTTCAAAGATCGTGGTGATTTACAACGGGATCGAACTTCAGGAGTATGATACAAGCCATGCTTTTCCAAAACTGTCAAAAGAATTCAGGATCGCACAAGCACAAAAGATCATTACTTTTGTGGGGAGCGGATTTAAACGAAAAGGGGTAGAAGAATTTCTACATATTATTTCCAGACTGAAGTATGATGACTTTAAAGCATTCATCATAGGCAAAGAAAAAAAACTGTCCTGCTATGAAGATATGGCCAGGCAACTTGGTTTGGAAAACAAAGTTGTATTTACCGGCCCGAGAAAGGATGTCAATGATTTTTATGTGATCAGTGATATCTTTTTATTTCCTTCACGCTACGATCCGTTCGGCAATGTTATTTTGGAGGCGATGCAGTTTTCCAATGCAGTGATCACCACACGGCAGTGCGGTGCAGGGGAGATCCTCGATGAGGCATTTGTGATGGATCGTCCTGATGACTACAGCATTGCAGCGACTATAGACGGTTTGCTGAATGATGATCGCTTATTAGACGAGATCAAAGCAAAGAACAGACGAACGGTACAAAGTTTTACCATTGAAAAAAATGTGGAAGAGACATTGAAGGTGATACATGAAATTATTTATTGAACTCCCGACCTGGCTCGGTGATGCTGTAATGGCTACCCCCGCCATAGAAAATATTGTCAAAAGCTATCCAGGATGTGAAATCACTGTTTTTGGCTCTTTCCTTTCTACACAGCTGTTTGGGGAGCATCCCAATGTCAAAAAGATCATTGTGGATAAAAGCCGAAGCGGGGGTAACAGGTATCTTAACCTGTATCAACAGGCCGGACAGATAGGAAAGGTAGATATCGCCATCTCGTTCAGGAGCAGTTTTGCAACGAAATTTCTTTTCTGGTTTCTTGATGCTTCCCAAAAATGTACCTATCGCAAAGCAAAAAATATTGAACGCCATCAGGTGCTGCGTTACAATGATTTTGTCAACCGTTGTCTGGGCTTGCAGACCATGCCGGGTGCGTTGAAGGTCTATCAGCGTGATATTATTCCTCCCAAAAGGAAAGACAGAAAGACAGCAGGTATCAACCCCGGGGCAACTTACGGAAGTGCGAAACGCTGGTATCCGGAGAAGTTTGCGGAGGTGGCTGTTGCACTGGCCGGTAAATATGATATTGTGATCTTTGGCGGTCCGAATGAAAAGGATATCGCAGCGGATATAGAAGGAGAACTGCAAAAATCAAGTGTCATGAATTATGTGAATCTTGCCGGAAAAACTACGATTCCTGAACTGATAGATCAGATTTCACAGCTGGATCTTTTTATTACCGGAGACAGCGGTCCGATGCATGTGGCAGCAGCGTTCAGAGTGCCGACGGTGGCTCTGTTCGGGCCGACAAAAGACAAAGAGACGAGCCAGTGGAAAAACCCTCATGGAAGGATTGTCAGAAAAGAGATGGCCTGTGCTCCCTGTATGAAACGAACCTGCCCGCTGAAGCATCATGAGTGTATGACAAAAATAGAACCCGAAGACATACTTGATGCTGTGAAAAAGGTGGAGTCAACTTAGTTCATTGTCTACGATCTGGCATAGTGTATGTCCAAAGAGTATATGCATTTCCTGAATTCTGGGGGTATCATCCGAAGGCACCACAAGATTGATGTCGCATATTTCATTCATAGCACCGCCGGTATGTCCTGAAAATCCGATGGTCGTGCATCCGCGTGCTTTGGCCGTTTTGAGTGCAGAAAGGACATTGGCAGAGTTTCCGCTTGTTGAAATACCGATGAGAAGGTCCCCTTCATTGGCAAGTGCTTCGACCTGTCTGTCAAAAACCCGCTCATAGCCGTAATCATTACCGATTGCAGTGAGTGCAGACGTGTCTGTTGTCAGGGCGATTCCCGGCAGTCCCTTTCTTTCGCTTTTGTATCTGCCGGTCAGTTCGGCGGCAATATGCTGAGCATCGGCAGCAGACCCCCCATTTCCGCATAAAAGTACTTTATTGCCTTTTTTCAGTGTATCGGTCAACATTTCAGATGCGGTTTCAATGTTCGGTATGAGTTTTTTTATGGTTTTTTCAATGGTGGCCCTGTGTGCTTCAAATTCAGCGAGTATAATATCTTGCATGATCACTCCTCATAATGTAGAATGGTATCAAATTTTTATATAATTAGCGATGATATATTTTGGGGAATACAGATTGAGAAAAAAGGGAGTTTCATGAGCTATCATATACCTACCGCATTATTGGTGTTTGTAGAGGAAGGCGGTACACTTGAAAATTTTTGGAAAACATTTGAAAAAAGTGAATATTTTACAGACAGTTTGCATCCTGTCGTCCGGTCTGTATCCATAAAAGAGGACAGCAGTACCTTGTGGAACAGGGCAGTGCAGGAATACGAAGCATCATCGATGTCTTCCTGGAGTATGCTGATGGTCTTGACCGATGTAGAAGAAATTCAGCGTTTTGCAGTAACCATGAAATTAAAGCGCAAAGAACCGACGATCGTGATGCGCTGGTGGGATGAAATTCCCGAACTTGAAAAAAGCTATAGGAACAGACTGGTTTTCAACCGTTATACCGGCATCAATTTCATTCAGAACAAAGAACAGTATGATCAAAATGCCATGATGCCAAAAGGCAGGCTCAAACTGGATAATCCTGTCCTTCTGGACCAGCCGGTACTGCTAAATAATGATTCAGACATGAAAGTGATGCGTCATACACTGTTTTCGATCTCGGAGCCCGACCGGGTAGATATCTTTGGACAGAAGAAAAAAAATTACGGTGAAATACGCTTAACGGTTGCAACACATTTTTATTGCAACCAGGAGAATATCGATACGATAGTAGATCTTCTTGAACACTACAGCCGTTACAACAAGGAAGTGCTGGACCATATACAGTTCGTCATTGTCGATGACGGTTCACCGATAGAATATGATATTCCCAAATTCGATATGAACCTGACATGGATCAAAATAGACCAGGATATCCGCTGGAACCAGTCGGGAGCAAAAAACCTCTGTATGCTGTATGCACATTCGAACAATGTGGTGATTTCAGATGTAGATCACCTTTTTCCTGAACATACTCTGGAATGGCTCAGCCAACGAAATATTTCCCATAAAAGATTCTATAAACTGTACAGAAAACGCCCTGACGGAACAATGACAAAGGGGCATCCGAACCTTTTTTATCTGTCCCGGGCGCGATGGTTTGAACTGTACGGCATGGATGAGGAGTTTGCCGGTGCCTATGGTGCGGAAGATTTCCGTTTTGTAAAGAACTTTAAAAACCACGGGACGGTACAGCGCTATCTTCCCAAACGTTTTTACTGTGAAATACGCAAGGTAGACAGAGAAAAGTCATACCATTCGCTCGTACGTGATCTTAGTTTCAATACGAGTGTCGATACAAGGAAGCGTATGGAGGCAGACTATTTTGGTGCGGATTTCGGATATAGCAGAAGTATGTTCAACTACACCTGGCATATTTTGTCAGACAGCCGGAGAAAAATACCTGTACTGCCTCCTTTGGACAGAACATGGCGTCCCCGCTGGCTGCTGCGGCAGCTTGCCACACTGCTGTGCGGCTGAGATTCAGCATTTTGTTCCGCTGATCTTTGCAATGATATTGCTGGTACTCTTCCCTTCGACAAAATCTATCAGGCGTACTTCTTTGCTTAGATCGCTCCCTACAACCTCTTTCCCTTCGTAGTCGGCACCTTTGACAAGGATATCGGGAAAGATACATTTGATCAGCGCATAGGGGGTATCTTCGGTAAACGGTACGACATAGTCGACACTTTCCAGTGCAGCGAGAAGGTAGGCCCTGTCTTCGAGAGGATTGACCGGTCTGTCTTTTCCTTTGAGCCGTTGTATGCTTTCGTCACTGTTAAGCCCCACGATCAGAAAATCACCCAGTTCTTTGGCCTTTTGAAGGTAGCTGGCATGTCCCCGGTGTAAAATGTCAAAACAGCCGTTGGTGAAAACAATTTTGCGTTTCTGCTCTTTAAGCCTCTTGGCAATACGTGTGATCTGACTGAAATCCTTGATCTTGCTTTCCGCCTGTCCCTTGTTGAGTGAATGCTCATACTCTTCTATCTCATTGAGTGTGGCTGTGGCGGAACCGACTTTCGCTACGACAACCGCTGCCGCCTTGTTGGCAAATTCACAGGCACGATTGATCTCCAGACCAGAGGCCAGGCCGAGTCCCAGGGCAGCTAAAACGGTATCTCCTGCTCCTGTAACATCGTAAACTTCTCTTGCAACTGTGGGGATAATACGCATTTCATTATTGAAAATGGCAATCCCCTCTTCACTGAGTGTAATGATACCGTAAGTCAGATCCAGTTCTTTTTTCAGTTTGTATCCGGCTTCAAGCAGTGTTTCAACGTTACGTATATCGATACCAGTTGCAAGCGAAGCTTCTTTTTTGTTCGGCGTCAGCAGTGTTGCACCGGCATACTTGCTGTAGTCTGCCCCTTTAGGATCGACAAGAACCGGTTTGCCGTGTTGTTGTGCCAGGGCAACGATATTTCGGGTCAGAGCAGGAGTAAGGACACCTTTGCCGTAATCGGAAAGCAGAAGGGCATCATAGGAAATGATTTGTGCCGAAAGATTTTCGAGAAGGGTTTTCTGGGAGAGCAGAGAAATATCTTCTTTGCTTTCGTCGTCAAAACGGATGATTTGCTGGTTTGAGGCGATCACACGGCTTTTTTTTGTCGTGACACGTTCGCACTCTTTTATAACGGCATGACAGTCTGCACCTGCTTTTTGCAGCAGGGTTTCTGCAAGCTCGGCATTTTTATCACCGCCAAGTACGGTATAGACATGCACCTCGCTCTCAAGTGCGATGAGGTTGTTGATGACATTGCCTGCCCCGCCAAGCAGGTTGCTTTCTTTTGCAACTTCAAGTACCTGAACGGGTGCTTCCGGGGAGATGCGTTCGCATGTTCCCCAGATGTAATGATCGATCATCAGATCACCGACCACGGCGATCCGAACCTTTTTCCCCCTGAGATCATCCATGAAGTACTTCTTCCTCATACATACGTTTTATCTCACCGAGATAATCGTGTATGCCTGCTTCAAGTTCCCATTCCGGTACATAGCCAAGAAATTCTTCGGAGGTACGTATGTCTGCCTGTGTATGCATCTGATAGCCGGTAAAAGGGTTGGGAAAATAGTCGGTACCGTAATGCGTACCCAGTTCTTTCTGAAGAATATCGGCAATATCCTGGAAGCTTCTCGGCTTGGAGGTCCCGACATTGTAAACACCGCTCTTCTTTGGAGCACAGGCTTTGATGTTTGCCTGAATGACATCTTTGATATAGACAAAATCACGCACGATTTTGTCGCTGCCTTCAAAAAGTCTCGGTGTTTTCCCCGAGAGTATCTGGTGCCCGAACTGTATAACGGTCGAAGCGGTTTTGTCTTTGAAAAATTCCCGTGCGCCGTAAACATTGAAATACCGAAGCCCCACGATCGTCATATTCGGGTGTTCTTTCATGTACCGGTAAGCGATCTGATCCATTGCATATTTGCTGAAACCGTAAGGATTTTCCGGTCCTTCCCTGCCGACTGTCTGGGGTGAAGGCTGTGAACCGTATGTTGCTGCGGAACTGGCATAAACGAGTACAGCCTCTGTTTCAAGTGCCATTTCAAGAATAGTGTAGAAACTGTTGACATTGGTCTGCATAACGATCTTCTGGTCATATACACGTGTGTCGGAAATGGCCGCTTCATGGAAGATGTAGTCGAAACGGTATTTTTCTTTCAGCTGCTGCAGATCATGCGGGCTGTTCAAATCTCCGCACACGATATCACCGTGAAAACCGATAAGATTCTTGTAGTGTCCGAAACTTTTCAGGTTGCCGTTCGAAAAAGTTTCTTCGCTTCTGAAACGGTCAAATATGACGATGACGGCTTCGGGAAAATTCTCTTGAAAGTAAAAAGCCAGATTGGACCCTATAAATCCGGCACCGCCTGTAATGAGTATGGTTTTATGGTTAAAGTCTATAGTGTTGTATTTCATGCGATTATTATATCCTGATTTTTATATATGGTTACTGTCATTAGACGGCTATCATCACTACTTTGGTATAATGTTTCAGACTTAAATCAAGGCATTGAATGAAAGATCTCTTCCGTTATTTCTTTCCGTATTTTAAGGCGTATAAAAAAGAGTTCCTCTTTGCTGTACTCGGTATGATCGCTGTGGCAGCAGGTACAACAGGCTCTGCGCAGCTGCTTAAACCTGTGCTTGACCAGGTATTCATCAATAAAGACAGGGAGATGCTTGCATTGATCCCTTTTGCGATCGTCGGGGTTTTCCTGCTGAAATCGGTAGGAAAATATGTACAGACCTACTACACGATCTATATCGGGAATGATATTGTCCGTAAGATACGCAACAAGCTCTCACTGCATCTGATGTACCAGGATATGGCATACCTGAACAAAATGCGCAACGGTGAATTGCTCAGCCGTACGACCAACGATATTGCACGTGTACAGAATGTTGTATCGCATCTGATCCCCTCTGTACTGCTCAATGCCCTTCTGATCGTTTCACTGACCGGCTATGTCATTTATGAAAGTCCCAAACTGGCTTTCTATTTTCTGGTGGTTATGCCTCTGGCACTTGTACCGCTTCAAATACTTGCCAAAAGAATGAAACGCTACTCCACACGGTCACAGGAAAGTGCAGCGGACCTTACTACGAGGCTTACCGAGATTTTTAACAATATCGAGATTATCAAATCAAACTCATCACAAACATTTGAACAGCAGCGCTTCGGTGATGAAAATATGAATTTTTTCGAGCTTTCCATGAAACAGAGCAAAGTCAATGCGCTGGTCAGTCCGGTACTGGAATTCTTCGGTTCCATTGCGATCGCTGTTGCCATTTATATCGGTGCGAATGAAGTCATTGACGGATATATGACAGTGGGTAGTTTTTTTGCTTTTGTGACAGCGCTGTTCATGCTTTATGACCCTATCAAGAAATTTTCCAACATACATAACCAGATGCAGGATGCCCTGGCCGCTACTGAACGTATAGAAGAACTTTTCAGTGTGACACCGGCGATCACTTCGGGGAAAACCGTGCTCGAGCATATAGAGAAGATAGATTTTAAGAATGTGTCGCTGCTGTATGAAGAGAAGCCGGCACTCCGCAATGTAACACTTGAAGCAGAAACAGGAAAAGTCTATGCTCTTGTCGGTGACAGCGGGGCAGGAAAGAGCAGTTTCATCAATCTGCTCGTACGTTTTTACGATGCGAGTGATGGTACCTTGCTCATCAATGATCGTCCGATCCAGTCCTATACCCTGGCTTCACTGCACCGCAAGATCGCTTTTGTGACACAGCGTATCTTTATTTTTCAGGATACGGTAGCCCATAATGTTGCCTATGGCGAGAAGGTGGATGAAGAACGGGTCAAAGCAGCATTGAAAAAAGCATTTATCTGGGAATTCATTGCACAGCTTCCAGAGGGGATCAATACAAGACTGGACGAATTTGGTACCAATCTGAGCGGCGGGCAGCGCCAGCGTATTGCTCTGGCAAGAGCACTGTATAAAGATCCGGATGTGCTTATTCTTGATGAAGCTACCTCGGCGCTTGATAACAAAAGTGAAAAAGCCATCCATGCAGCACTTGAGGCATTGAAAGAGGAAATGATCACTTTCATCGTTGCCCACAGACTGAGTACGATCGAACACGCGGATGTTATTTTGGTGTTTAAAGAAGGCAGGATCGTAGACAGAGGAACCTATGCGGAACTTCTGGAACATTCCGAGGAATTTGGGAAATTGACCAATCCGAAACAGTCTTAAGTAATAGAAGGCAAATGTTTGCTGCATTGGGCCACTGAGTCAAAAGAGAAGGTGGTATTTTTAATGTTTCCCTGAGCGATGGCAATACTCCGGCCGATCCCTGCATTGTGGGCCAGATCGATATCGCTCTGTTTGTCACCGATCATCCATGAAGCCGAAAGATCAATATCATATGCTTTGGCGGCCTCTTCTATCATCCCTGGTGCAGGCTTGCGGCAGCGGCAGCCGGCATCGGGCAGGTGGGGGCAGTGGTAGACCTGTGAAATTTTTATACCGTGGTGTTGAAACACGCGTACCATCCAACTGCTCAGCTTCACAAAGTCTTCTTCGGTGTAATATCCCCTCCCGATCCCGGACTGGTTGGTCACAACAAATATCAAATACCCTGCATCCGAAAAATGTTTGACCAGTTCAAATATCCCGTCAGAAAATTCAAAACCTTCTTGTCTGCAGACATATCCGTGATCGATATTGATGATCCCGTCACGGTCGAGAAAGAGGGCTTTTTGTTTCATTTCGGAACCATTCAAAAATATTTTTTAGGAAAAACTGTCTGTTTTTTTGTTTAATCCGGCAAGTTTATCCTTCAAGATACGCTTGCCTGCTTCAACACCCGGCTGATCGTAGGTATTGACATCAATAAGTTCTCCGACAAGCGAGGTAAGCAATTCATAGTAAAAGATCAGTGCACCGATGTTGGCCTCGGCTGTATCCTGAATGACAATTACATCGACAGGAATCTCTTTTTCGTTCAGGAGTGCTTCCATGACTGAGTCACACTGCATGTTGATCAGTTTTTCAAACGGCAGACTGTTCAGGACATCAAGCGACTCTAGATGCGGCAAAGTAATATCGGGTATGGTAATGTTGTCATTGAAATCTGCTATCTTTATGAATGTAACCGACTTGTCGCGTGTACCCTCCATAATGAGCTGTAAAAAAGAATGCTGGTCTTTGGGGCCGATGAGACCGATGGGTGTCAGGCCTACATGGAAAGCAGAATGTTTCTGATGTTTTCCCAAACTCTCCCCCCAAAGCTGAACATACCATTCACAGAAATATTTGAGTGATTCAGAATAGGCAAAAAGACAGTTAATATGGTACTGTGCATGGTTTCTGGCGTAATAGGTCGCTTTTTTAAGCAAAGTATCTTTCATGTAGCCGTCTTTAAAAAAACTTTCCTTAATGTGTCTGGCCCCTGACAGAAGGGCTTCAAGATCAATGCCGCTCAGTGCCAGCGGAACCAGACCAACTGTTGAAAGTACAGAAAATCTTCCTCCTACATTTTCGGGAAGGTACAGTACTGCGGCATGGATCTCTTTGGCATACTGTTCCAGCGGAGAGCCGGGATCGGTAATGAAAGTGTAGGCAGAAGGATCACTTTTTATTGAATAAATATACTTGTAAATGGCAAATGTTTCTACCGTACTCCCCGATTTTGAAATGACAAGGAAATGGGTCTTGTCAAGGTTGAATTTTTCAAGAAGAACGGTGATATTGACCGGGTCCGTACTTTCAAAGAAATAGAGATCTCTTTTAAGCGTATGAAGCGGTTTAATGAATTCATAGACAGCTTTTGCTCCGAGTGAACTGCCTCCGATCCCAATGACTGCTATCGTTTCAACGGTATCCGGGACAGTACTGCAATATTCCAGAATAGGTGCAATATCCTGATCGGGCAGATGGTAATAGCCGATATGTTCCTGTTCCGCGCAAATGGCATCAAAAGCTTCCTGTTGGACGACCTGATCGTCAGTGGTAAAGTAAAGTGTATTGGTCATAGTGCATACCTCGCAGTTTCAATGAGTATATTGATTTTTTTTTCGTATTCTTTGGCTAAAGCCTGGTCTGTAGATTCAAAACGTGTTACAAGTACAGGAGTGGTGTTGGAAGCACGTACAAGTCCCCAGCCCTTTTCAAAGTTGATGCGTACACCGTCAACATCAATGATACTGTGAATATCAGGAAAGTCTGACGGAGGTATTTTAAGCATTTCTTTTATTTTGTCCATGAGGGCAAACTTTTCTTCCTCTGTTGTTTCTATTTTAATCTCTTCGGTTGAGAATACATGGGGGAGAGCTTCTATTTCTCTGTCCAGGTCGATACCTTCTTCAACCAGTTCCAGCATACGCAACGTGGCATAAATAGCATCATCGTAGCCGAAGTACCGGTGTTTGAAAAAGATATGTCCGCTGACTTCACAGGCCAGGTCGGCATGGATCTCTTTCATTTTGACCTTGAGATTCGAGTGGCCGGTTTTATACATGACGGTTTTTGCACCCCGTCGTTCAAGTTCATCATACATGACCTGGGAACACTTCACCTCTCCTATGACAGTAGGGTTTTCCATTTTCATAGCATACAGCAATGCCATTTGGTCGCCTTTGATATTGTGCTTGTGTGTGAGCACTGCAATGCGGTCTGCATCTCCGTCATAGGCAAACGCGATGTCTCCTTTTTTTTCCAGAACTTTTTTGACATCGGCAAGATTCTGCTCTACCGAAGGATCGGGATGATGGTTGGGGAAGGTACCGTCTGGTTTGCAGTAAAGACCTTCATAGCTGAGTTCCAACGCATCGAAGATCTTTGTCAGTACTGTGTCTGCAACGCCGTTGCCGCAGTCAATGACGATCTTTGTATCAAGCCTTTTGAGATGGATGAACTCTTTGAGCATGAAGTCAATATAGGGTGTTTTGACATCAATATCGATCTTTTCCGTATTGTCGGGTATGATCCTCTCCCGGTCTGCAGTAATAGCATCACCGAGTGCATAGATTTCCTCACCAAAGAAAGGTGCTCTGTCAATGGTGATCTTGAAACCGTTGTATTCAGAAGGGTTGTGCGATCCGGTGATCATGATAGACGCATCAGTCGTGGCGGATGGAGGGCAGTCGGCGATTGGCGGCTGTGGATCTAAATCTGCTATTTTCTGATAATTGGAAAAATAGTTTACCGGGGTAGCTACCATGCCCATGTCAAGTACAGTACATGCTGCTGCATTGAGCCCGGAGGTGAGCCAGTCTCTCAGGATCGGCGAGTGGGAGCGGGCATCATATCCGATGGAAACAATCTTGTTCCCTCCGATCTTTCTGCCAAGATGATATCCGATACTTTTGACACTCTGCTCATTGAGCTCTTTTTCATAAATGCCTCTGATGTCATATTCACGAAAAATGGATGTATTGACAGACATGAGCACGTTCCTTGCATATTGGATGGATGCTATTCTATCACAGGCTGCATTAATGTAGTGTTTGTGAGGAAATTTGATGTGTGGTTATTTCCGGTATCCGTTGGGGTTCTTCTCCTGCCATCTCCAGCTGTCTGCACACATTTCATCGATTCCTTTGCCTGCTTCCCATCCCAGTATTTCTTTGGCATAGCCGGGGTCTGCGTAACATTGGGCGATATCCCCGGCCCGGCGAGGAGCAATACAGTAGGGTACTTCTCTGCCTGAAGCTTTTTCAAATGCTTTGACCATATCCAGAACCGAATAGCCGGTTCCTGTACCGAGGTTGATAGTCATCACTTTATTGAATTCGGGGAGTTTTACAAGTGCTTTGACATGCCCGTTAGCCAGATCCATGACATGGATATAGTCTCGGACACCCGTTCCGTCAGGGGTGTCGTAATCATCTCCAAAAACACTGAGGCAGGAGCGCTGCCCTACGGCAGTCTGGGTGATGAAAGGCATGAGATTGTTGGGAATACCGTTGGGGTCTTCACCGATCAGGCCCGAAGGATGGGCTCCCACCGGGTTGAAGTACCGAAGGAGCACGATCTTCCAGGTGTTGTCGGAAACGTAGAGGTCTCTGAGTATCTCTTCTATAAAAAGTTTGCTTCTGCCGTAAGGGTTGGTGGCAGATGTAGGAAAATCTTCCGTAATGGGCGTGGTGTGCGGATCACCGTATACCGTGGCTGAAGAACTGAAAATGATCGATTTGCACTGATGTTCCGCCATGACTTCACAGAGTGCAACGGTACCGCAGACATTGTTGTCATAATATCTGAGAGGTTCTTCTACTGATTCACCTACCGCCTTGAGTCCTGCAAAATGGATGACGGCATCGATCTTGTGCGAAGAGAAGAGACGGCGAAGCTGTACTTTGTCCCGTATATCACCTTCTACAGTGATGATCTCTTTTCCCGCGATCTTCTTTACCCGGGAAATACTTTCTTTTGAAGCATTGCAGAAATTGTCATATACAATGACACGGTAGCCTGCCTGAAGAAGTAAAATAACAGTATGGGAGCCGATATAGCCGGCACCGCCGGTCACTAAGATATTCATAGAGATCCTTTTGGAGCGGGATGATGTCAGAAGGCTATCCTCAGTCCGCCGTAGAAACTGTCGTTAAAATTATAATCGCCGTAGCTGTAGTCTGTATCTATGTTTCGGTAGCCTACAAAAACATGTGTATTGGAAATGACTTCCATGTCGGCGCCGATACGAAATTCACTGTAGTCTTCCCCGTCACTGAAGGTAAGTACGGAAGGCGCATAGGCAAAGTCGGCAAAAAGCGAAGTCATCGGAATAGTATCTATCAGCGGCAATGCATAATTTGCTTTGACAAAAAGCGGCAACGCTGTAAAACTGTCTGCAAAAACAGCTTTTGCCCCGAGAGCAACAGTAAGTCCTTCTATGCCGGGAAGACTGTTCTGACCGCTGAAACCTACAGTAAAAAGATGCTCTCCATTGTCGTGATCGTTGGCTCCGGAATAAAGGTAGCTTCCGCTGATGAGGTAGGAGGTACCGCTCGAATAGTCAGCCAGTGCATTAAAATCTATCTGTCCGCTGATCTCAACATCTTCATTGTTGATATTGAGGCCAATGCTTGATTCAGCCTGTATAACGGCAGTCAGTAAAAAGGTCGATAAAAGTATTTTTTTGAAGATCATGATCCTGTGCCCTTTCATATTTATACATATTATAGCACGGAATTTATTATTGCTCTATTAGTCTGCGGGCATATATTTTTTCTTTTTTTCTTCCGCTTTCTTTTTCAGACGCGCTTTTTTCTTCTCTTCCATCATTGCGGCATCCCGCAGCTCCTCTTCACTGTCAAAACGTGCAGCATCGATAAATTTGGATTCATCATCAAACTGTCCTGTCCTGACACCCCAGAGCAGGGCGGCAAGACCGGTTGCACCAAGCAGCGTGGAGATACCGATCATCACGATGATAATATGTTCAGACATGGGAAATACCTTTTGACATAATGAGATAAAATACAGTATAGCATGAAAGGGTTAACTGCATGATTTATTTTTCTTTGAATTTCAAAAATTTGATACGCATAGAGTTTCCTACAACGATCAGAGAACTCAAACTCATGGAAAGCGCGGCAATAAGAGGGTTGATGTATCCTGCCATGGCAAGCGGAACGGCGACTGTATTGTAGAGCAGGGAGAATCCGAGGTTTTCCC